>CAXUAZ010000005.1:0-47617 GCA_964249195.1 uncultured Chthoniobacterales bacterium | reverse complement strand
GGGCGGCTCGGGCGCCTTGACCGAAGCGGCGACCGCCGCGACGGGCGGCGGCGGCGGCCAGCGCGATGTGACCGGCTCCGGCACCGCGCAGATCGCCCGCCAGGAGGCAAAGGCATTCCTCGAAGCCAGCGGCGTGACCTTCCCGCCCGGCGCCAGCGCCACCTACCTGCCGGCGACCAGCAAGCTGGTGGTCCGCAACACGCAGGAGAATATCGATTTGATCGAAAACCTGGTGCAGTCCACCGAGACGATCATCCGGCAGGTTGAGATCGAGTCGAAGTTTGTCGAGATCAACCAGACCAACGTCAAGGAGCTCAGCTTCGATGTCGGCATCGGCCAGCAAAATGTGGGCAGCTCGCAGAAAGTCTTCATTGGCGGCGGCACCGACGCGGCGGCGACGTCCAACACGGGGTTCAGTTTCCCGAACGGCTCGGCGGTGGGCGGCAATCCGATCACGGCGGGCACGCGCAGCGGTTCGTTTGCGATCAGCGCCAACGCCATTGATGCGCTGCTCTTCGGCGCCGGCGCGCCGGCCGCGGCCCCCGGCATCTTCAGCGTGGCGGGAGTGTTCACCGATCCGCAATTCCAGGTGGTGGTGCGGGCGTTGAATCAATCGAAGGGCGTCGACCTCCTGAGTGCTCCGCGCGTGACCACCAAGAGCGGGCAGAAGGCCACGATCGAGATCATCCGCGAGTTCCTGTACCCGACCCAGTTCCAGCCGCCGCAGATTCCCCAGCAGTTCGGCAACACGGGCGGCAACGTGAATCTGTCGGCCACCGGCAGCACGAGCAGCAACAGCGCCTTCCCGGTCACCCCGACCACGCCGACCAACTTCGAGAAGCGCAACACGGGAGTGACGCTCGAGGTCGAGCCGGTCATCGGGCCGGATAACTTCACGATCGACCTCAACCTGCAGCCGCAGGTGGTCGACTTTGAAGGGTTCATCAACTACGGCAGCCCGATTCAAACGGTGTCCTCCAATCTGCTCGGCATCTCGACGCCGGTGATCTTGACGCCCAACGTCATCAACCAGCCCATCTTCAGCACCCGCAAGGTTTCGACCAGCGTGAGTGTCTATGATGGGTCGACGGTCGTGCTCGGCGGGTTGGTCCGGGAAGACGTTCAGAAGGTCAACGACAAGGTGCCCGTGTTGGGCGACGTGCCGTTGCTGGGACGTCTGTTCCGCAGCAAGGTCGATCAGAACATCAAGCGCAACTTGATCATCTTCGTGACCGCGCGGCTGATCGATCCGAGCGGCCAGCCCTTGCTGAGCACCGAGGAAGAAGAAGAAGTGGTGCAGCCGCTGGTTGGGCCGGACGCGGTCGTCCCGCCCAGCAATCTGCCGCTCTTCCCCAAGAAGTAATCGTTTCCGCTAAAGCTTCCCGGAAGCCGGCCGCTCCTCGCAGCGACCGGCTTCTGTGCGTTTGGAGCCCGCGCCATCCGCCCATGCCATTGATCGCCATCACCGGGGGAATCGGCGCGGGTAAATCGGAGTTTACCCGCGGCCTCGCGCTCCTCGCCGGGGCGGAGTCGATCGATGCGGACCGATGCGCGCGAGAGCTCCTCGACGGCGATCCCGGCGTGGCGCAGGAGGTAAAAGCCGCCTTCGGCCCCGCGGTGCTGGACGAACGGGGCGGGATTGATCGCGCGGCGTTGCGCGAAGCGACGTTCGGGTTCCCGGAGAGCCGCCGCGCGCTCGAGTCCATCTTGCACCCGCGCATCCGGGCGATGTGGACCGCGTGGGTGGCCCAGCGGGATCGGACGTCCGCGATACTGCTTGTCGAAATCCCGCTTCTCTATGAAACTGAGGCGGCGTGCTTGTTCGATTACACCGTCGCCGTTGGCTGTTCACGCCGGACCCAACTGGAACGGCTGACCCAGGGCCGGCATCTCTCCGTTGAGATGGCGGAGCGGATCATGGGGAGCCAGTGGAAGATGGAAGACAAAATCGCCCGGTGTGATTGTTTAATTTGGAACGATGGCTCTCGTCTGGCGTTGAATACGCAGACCGCGCTCTGCCTCACCCGCCTCGTAACTTCGCCGCTCCCTCATGATTGAACCCATTGCCGCCCCCGCGCCGGCTGCCGTCGACGAGCCGCTGCCGGCCGAACTCGACCTCAACGCGCTCCAGCAGATGCCGATGCCGGAGTTGAACCGGCTCGCCGCCCGGATACGCGCGCGCAATTTTCCGCCGCGCGCGCGTCATCCGCTCGTCGCGGAGATCTGCCGGGCGGCGCTGTTCCGCCAGATCCCGGTCAGCGCGCAAGGCGTGCTGGAGATGGGGAACGAAGCGTTTGGGCATCTGCGCTGGCCGCGGTTCAATTTTCTGCCGTTGCCGGAGGATCTGCATGTTTCGACCGCCCTGATTCGCCAGCATGGGCTGCGGCCGGGCAATCTCGTGTGCGGCTGGCTGCGGCCGCCGCGCGAGCAGGAGAAATTCATCGCGCTAGACCGCGTCTCGGAGGTGGAGGGGAAACCGCCGGGAGCAGCGCCGACTGAGTTCGACAAGCTGACCCCCTTGTTTCCCCATGACCGCATCATCCTGGAGAGCCCCGGGTGCAGCAATCCGACGGTGCGGGCGATCGATCTCGTCTCGACTTTGGGCCGCGGGCAGCGCGGGTTGATCCTGGCGCCCCCGCGCACCGGCAAGACGGTGATGCTCAAGCACATCGCCAAGGCGATCCGCGCGGCGTACCCGGACATTCGCCTGATCCTCTTGCTCGTGGACGAACGCCCGGAGGAGGTGACCGATTTCAAGCGCGAGGTGGACGCCGAGATTTACAGCTCCACCTTCGACGAGCCGGCAAGCCGGCACATCCAGGTCTCCGAGTTGGTCTGCGAACGGGCCAAGCGGCTCGTTGAACGCGGGGAACACGTCGTGATTCTTCTCGACAGCATCACGCGGATGTCGCGCGGCTACAATGCGATGCACGGCGGCAAAGGCCGCACAATGAGCGGCGGCCTGGACAGTAAGGCGCTGATCAAGCCCAAGCGTTTTTTCAGTTCGGCGCGGAACGTGGAGGAGGGGGGCAGCCTCACCATCCTGGCCACCGCGCTGGTGGATACCGGGAGCAAGATGGACGAGGTGATCTTCGAGGAATTCAAGGGCACCGGGAACATGGAGCTTCACCTCGACCGCGAGTTGGTCGAGAAGCGCATTTATCCCGCGATCCAGATCCTCAAATCCGGCACGCGCCGCGACGATCTGCTGTACCATCCGCAGGAGCTTGAGCGGGTGCAGTTGGTGCGCAAACAGTTGGGCGCGTTGCCGCCTCTGGAGGCCATGGAGGTGTTGCTGGACAACATCGAGGCCACGAAGTCCAACCTCGAGCTGCTGCTGGCCGGCATCCGCGCGTAGGGAGCAAAAGCCGCGTTGCCGCCCGCAGCGATTGCCGTTATGATCGCCGCCTCACTTTGATCTCCTCGCCCGCCGAACTCAACGAATTTATCCCGCACGTGGCCGCCGCGGAAAGGGTGGCGCTCGACACCGAAGCGGACAGCCTTCACGTCTACCGCGAAAAGCTCTGCCTGATCCAGGTAAGCCTGCCCTCCGACGTGCATGCGTTGGTCGACCCGCTGGGGGATTTCTCGCTCGCGCCATTTTATGATGCGCTCGCGGGCAAGACCATCATCCTGCACGGGGCGGACTACGACTTGCGGCTGTTGCGCCGGGCGGGGGGCTTCGTGGCGGCGGCGGTTTTCGACACCATGCTGGCCGCGCGCCTGATCGGCCGCCGGGAGTTTAGCTATGCGGCGCTGGTTCAAGCGGAGGTCGGCGTCACGTTGACCAAGGGTTCCCAGAAGGCGAATTGGGCGCGGCGGCCGTTGACCCCGGTGATGGCCGAGTACGCGCAGAACGACACGCGTTATCTGTTCGTGATCGCCGACCGGCTCGCCGCCCGCCTGCACGAACTGAACCGCTGGAGCTGGTTCGAGCAATGTTGCGCGCGGGCGCTGAGTCAGGCGGCGGTCGACAAGGAGCGGGATTCCGCCGAGGCGTGGCGGATCACGGGCAGCGGCGCGCTGCGCGGCCGGGCGGCGGCGATCTTGCGCGAGTTGTGGCAGTGGCGCGAGCAGGAGGCGGCGGCGGTGGATCGGCCGACCTTCCATATTCTGCGCAACGAGGAACTCCTTAACGCCGCGCGCGCCTTTGCCGCGGGGGAGACGGCGCACTTCGACCACCTGCGCGGGCCGCGCCGCAACCGATTCTACGATGCCGTCCGGCGCGGGTCGGAGGCGCCGGAGAGCGCGTGGCCGGTGTTGACGAAGCGGTTCCATGCGCGCTGGACGGCGGAGGAGGAGAAGAAGGCGGAAGCGCTCAAGGTGATCCGCGACAAGGCGGCGACCGAGCTCGATCTCGATCCGTCCATGATCGCGCCGCGCGCGACCCTGGAGTCGCTGGCCACGCGCCCCGAGGCCGCGCCGGAGTTGCTCATGCCGTGGCAGCGCGAGTTGCTCGGGGTCTGATTTTTTTCGGATTCGGCGCAACTCGCGCCGGGTGTGGCGGTTTGTGCAACCGAATATGAAAAGCACTCATCTCCTCCTGGCTCTTGCCCTTCTTCCGGTCGCTGGCCTTCACGCCCAGGCGCCTTCGCCGACGCCCTCCGTCTCGAGCCCCGTCGAAAGTCACAAGGAACGGCTGCAGAGCCTCACTCCCGAGGAGAAGGCGAAATTGAAGGCCGCGCGCACCGCGGCGCTCGAAGACCCGGCCGTCAAAGCTGCCGAGGCCACGAAGGAGACCGACAAGCGCGGGTATCGCAAGGCGCTGCGCGAGGCGATGCTGCAAAAGGATCCGAGCGTGGGGGCGATCTTTGCCAAGATGAAGAGCGAGCGAAAACAAGACCGGATTTTTTGATCGTGGGCAGCCGTTTTTCAGATGCCGTCCGAATCCTTTGCATGAACTCGAGCACCAAAGATAAAGTCGAAGGCATCGCCAGCGAAGTCACCGGCAAGATCAAGGAAAAAACCGGCGAAGTGACCGGCAATCCCGATCTGCAGGACCGCGGCACGGCCGAGAAAGTCGCCGGCAAGGTTCAGGACAAGGTGGGCGACATCAAGAAGGTCTTTAACAAGTAGGACCGTTGGAAAAGTGATCTGTTAACGAGCCCGGCCCGGCGAGAAGTCCGCGGGAGCCGGGCTCTTTTTTTGCGTTGCCAGACAAAGAGCTTCCCAGCGGGAGCTCGATTCGGTATTTACGAAATCTCACGAGGCGCCGTCTGTCGGCGACTTCGCGGAGCACCCCCAATCCCCCCATGTCGGCCAATATCCATCTTACGTGGATCGATTACTCGATCCTGATCATCTACTTCGGTTTCGTGCTGGGCATTGGAGTCGTGTTGAAGCGCTTCATGCGGGGCAGCAGCGACTTCTTCACCTCCGGCCGATCGATCCCTGCGTGGGTCACCGGGCTGGCGTTTCTCTCGGCCAATCTCGGCGCGCAGGAGGTCATCGGCATGGCCGCCTCCGGTGCGAAGTACGGGATCATGACGAGCCATTTCTATTGGGTGGGGGCCATTCCCGCGATGGTGTTCCTGGCGATCTTCATGATGCCGTTTTATTACGGCTCGAAGGCGCGCTCGGTGCCGGAGTACCTCAAGCTGCGCTTTGACGAGAAAACGCGCGGGTTGAACGCCATGACCTTCGCGGTGATGACCATTTTCTCCTCGGGCATCTCGCTGCACGCGTTGGCCAAGCTCATGGTGACCTTGAACATCGGCCTGAGCTATTGGCCGTGCATCTTCGTCTCGGCGTCCATCGTGCTCGTGTACATCTTTCTCGGGGGGTTGACGTCCGCGATCTACAACGAGGTGCTGCAGTTTTTCATGATCGTGCTGGGCTTTGCGCCGCTCGTTTATCTGGGTCTCAAAAATGTCGGCGGCTGGAGCGCGCTCAAGGAGAAGCTCGTCCCGGTGGCGACGCAACACACGCCGCCGTTTGCCCCGGGCACGTGGACGCATTCGTGGACGCACATGGGCAGCGTGACCGACAATCCGATGGGCGCGGATGCGTTCAGCATGGTGGTGGGCTTGGGGTTCGTGCTTTCGTTCGGCTACTGGTGCACGGACTTCCTCGTGGTCCAGCGGGCGATGGCGGCCAACTCCATGTCGGCGGCCCGCCGCACGCCGTTGATCGCCGCGGTGCCGAAGATGCTTTTCCCGGCGCTCGTCATCCTGCCGGGCATGATCGCCATTGCGCTGCACGTCGGCAGCGGCGGCCATTTCCTGCCCATCGGGGCGGATGGCAAGCCGGACTATGATCTAACCATCCCGACGATGCTCGGCGCGTACTTCCCGGCCGGCCTGCTGGGCATCGGATTTACGGCGTTGATGGCGTCCTTCATGTCGGGCATGGCCGGCAATGTGACGGCGTTTAACACCGTCTGGACCTACGATCTTTACCAGAGCTACATCGCGCCGAAGAAGTCGGACGATCACTATCTATTGATGGGCCGTCTGGCGACCGTGGTGGGCATCCTCCTGAGCATCGGCGCGGCGGCGCTGGCGTCGAATTACAATAACATCATGGACATGCTCCAGTTGGTGTTCAGCTTTGTGAACGCGCCATTGTTTGCCACGTTCCTGCTGGGCATGTTCTGGAAACGAGCGACGGGGCACGGTGCGTTTTGGGGTTTGGTCAGCGGGACGGTGGGCGCGCTGCTGGTGCACGGCTTCTCGATGGCGGCCGGGAATGTCCCGGGCGTCAAAGGCGGCTGGATCACGCCCCACTTCGTTTTCCCGAGTGAGATGAGCCAGAATTTCCGGCTCGCGATTGATTCCTGGACGCTGTGTTTCGTCGTGACGATCGTAGTCTCGCTGCTGACCTCGCGCACGAAAACGGATGAAGAATTGGTCGGTCTCGTTTATTCGTTGACGCCCAAGCCGAAGTCGGAAAACGAGCCGTGGTACAAGCGTCCGATTGTCCTCGGGGTGATTATCCTGCTGCTGACATTGGTGTTGAACATCATCTTTGCCTAAAATTCTATGAGCTTTGATCTACGCATCCCGGTGGGCTTGATGTTCACATTGTTCGGCCTGATTTTAATCGCGGTCGGACTATTGGGAGGACCTGAGTTGGTGGCGAAGTCGTTAGGCATCAACATGAATCTATGGTGGGGTCTCGCCCAACTGGTATTTGGCGCATTGATGCTGGCGTTCGGCTTGCGGTCGAAGCCGGATCGCTGAACGATCTCTGACTGCCTCGCAGTTTCTCGACCGTGAGCGTTCGAGAGCTTGAAGTTGCCATAACCGGTCTTTCCGCGGACGAGTTGTCCCGCTTTTCAGCCTGGCTGACAGATTAAGATGGATATTCTCGCGGGTCCCTTCGATGCCGCCGGAAAGCGGGCTGTCGCAGGGTTCGATGCCGGGTGCTGCCAGCCGCTTCAAGAGCCTCCCACCCACTCAATTTAGCGAAGTGCTTTTTTTAGACTTGCGGCGCTATTTCGAGAGTCGAGAGAACTTTGGCGGCCGATTGCCAGTCACCGGCCTCGGTTGAAATAAAAGAACGTAGAATTTCCACGTTGCTGTTGAAGTGACGCCCGAGGGGCGGCCCGAGTGCCGTCGTGAAGTCTTCTGGCTCGGGCAGGCGGTGCGTCACCGCAAGCCCGCGGGCATGCAGGAGGATAGCCGCGAGCAGGGGAGGGCGGGCTTCCTCCGTTAGGCCGGCTTCGCCGAGAACGCAGGCCGCCTTTAACTTGCGGCCGGCCTGCTCCCGCAACCCGGCAATCCGGGCGCGCTCGGCGTCGGTGAGCGGAGGCGGCGACGGTTCGTCGGGCAAGGGGAAGAGGGGCCGGGCCACGCGCAGGGTCGGCGCCAGCAACCCCGCGGCGACGAGACGCTCGATGGCCTCTTGCGTTTCCCGGTCGAGCACCTCGAAGCGGACTGGCGCCAAGGGATCTCCCTGGGCGAAATACTCTTCATGCAACGGCGCGAGGCGTTCGCGCCATTGCGCCGCCTCGCGCTCGACGACGATCATGCAAACGGTGTGGGCGCCCTCGGCTGGGTAACACTCCTCGCAACGCACCATCGCCCCGTTGATGATCCGCGCCGCTTCTTCGGCGAAGCCGAGCGCGCGATCGGCCGGCAACACGCGCCGGGATGGCGCGGCGGCCTGCGACGGCGGGGCGGGGGAAAGGATTTGCTCGAGACGGTCAATCATCGCCTGCCGTCCGCCGCGCAGCTTGAGTTCCTTCAAGTCGCCCTCGCGATCGAGCACGCCGCCGGCGAGCGCTTTTTTGTCCGCCAGCGTCGCGAGCATCCGGTGCTCGATCGTGTTCTCGCTGATCAGGTTGACCACGGTGACGGCCCGCGTCTGATGCTTGCGCCAGGCGCGGGCGATGCGCTGCTCGAGTTTGGCCGGGTTCCAGGGCAGGTCGCAGTTGATGACGATGCTGGCGGTTTGCAGGTTGAGGCCGGTCGCGCCGGCGTCCGTGCTGAGGAAAATGCGGCAGGCCGGATCGGTCTTGAAGCGGTTGATCTCCCCGCGCCGGCGTTGCTGCGGCACGCTGCCGGTGTGCCACGCGCTGCCCATGCCCAATCGCTCGCAAACCTCCCGCACCAGCACCAGCATCTTTTCCCACTCGGAAAAAACGATCACCTTCACGTCGGGATTGTCGCGGCATTCCTCAAGCACTTTTTCCAGCTCACCCAGTTTCGGGCAGCTCCGGTCCGCGGGACCCAGGATGAAGTTGGTGTCGCAGATCATGCGCATCATCGCGAGTTCGCGCATGAGTTTATCCTGCTCCTGCTGGGTGAGCGGACGTCGCCTGGCGGCGTGCATGAGGCGGGAAACCTGGTGTTCGTGTTCGCCGTAAGCGTCGCGCTGCGCGGCATTGAGCGGCACGAAATGGTTGCGATCGGTGCGGTCCGGCAACTCGGTTTCCACCTCGGCTTTGCGCCGGCGCAACAGAAAGGGCTTCACGCGCTGGTGAAGCACGTCGAGATTGCGGTAGCCGGCAGGCTTGCCGCGCTCGTCCAGTTCGTAAAAATCGCGGTTGAATCGGAACAGCGTGCCCAGCGCCGCGGGATCGAGGAAATTCACGAGCGAATACAGCTCGTCGATGCGGTTCTCAATCGGCGTGCCGGTAAGGACGAAGGCATAACGGCTGCGCAGGCGTTTGACGGCCTGACTCGTTTTTGTATTCCAGTTCTTGATGCGCTGGGCTTCATCGAGCACCACGACATCGGGGCGCAGGCGCTCGTTGACGTCGAGGGAGTCGCGCACCATTTGCTCGAAGTTGGCCACCGTGAAGAAAGGGGCGTCCTGGCGGTAGCAAGCGAGCCGGGCGAGGCGGGCGCCGTAAACGAGTTGATAATCCAGCGTGCTGAAGCGCTGAATTTGTTCCTCCCATTCCGTTTTGAGGGAAGCGGGGGTGACGACCAGAACGCGCCGCGCCTTGCCCAGCCGGTGGAGCAGCGCGCAGGCGGCGATGGCCTGGATGGTCTTGCCCAGGCCCATCTCATCCGCCAGGAGGGCGCGCTCGTTGAAGGCGAGGTGCAACATCCCCTGACGCTGGTACGGAAACAGCGGCACGAGGGTCTCCTGTGCGGGCCATTCGCCGCTTTGAACCTTCTGCTCATAATCGCGCCGCAACGTCAGCCGCTCCGCCGCGCGCGCTCGCGCCTCGAGCCAAGGGGTCACTTCCTGCGAGACGCGAACGTCCGGCGTTTTTTCCGCAAGCAGCCGCTCCACCAACTTCTCCGCCGCCCGGCCTGGCAGGAGCATGCCTTCCGCGTCGAACCAGGAATCCAGCCAGCGAGGTCTGCGCGGGAGGTTTCCGGTCAATCGGAGGGTATCTCTGGAAGGGCCAAGGAAAAGGGGCGCGTGATCCGGTGCGGCCGCCGCCTGGAACTTCCCTTTGAGTCCCGCTTTGAGCTGAAGCAGGACCGCTTCGACGTGCTTGCAGGTGCCCAAGCCATTGGCGGTGAAATCAACGCAATCGCAAGCGAACTGCCGCCCGGCCACATCGCGGATCTCGACCGAGTAGGTCATGCCCGTGGCGCTGCCGACTTGGAAGCGCGAGAATACCGGCTCGCGCGGATCGGTGTTGCGGATGGCAAAGCGTTCGTTGCGCGCGCGCTGCCGCCGGCGATTGACCTCATCGGCATCGGTCGTGCGCCAATCGTGCGCGGCGGGGATGGTGATTTTTGGAGCCGTCCTCGTTTGCTTCTTGAGGGTCATGTGGATGCGAGCAGACTATGTGGGCGGCGCCGAGATTGCGCCCCATTCTTCTCCGTCACCATGCGCGAGGGACAGCCGGCACTCGGGCTCGAACCGAGGACCTGCTGATTACAAATGCGGGATATGTCATAAGGCAAACTGCTGGTCCAGAGGAGAATAAGGCCGGCAGTGTCCTTCAGCAACCTTTGAAATCCGGCAAGAACAAACGATATCTGCAATAAAGTGCAATACCGGGTCCGGTTCCACGATCGGGCGTACGCACTCAAGCAAATAATGCCCGTCGAGCACTTCGACAAGGGCATGCGGAAAACTTCTTGGAACCCTCGGGGTTGAGCGCGGCTTTCCGCCAAGGGCAATCCGTCTGGATAGGGAAGATGCCAAGGACGAAGAGTGCTCTTCGAAAACCGCGCAGAAGCCGAAGGGCCTCAACGCAACACGATCACCTTTCGCGACAGTTTGCACGTCCAATCAAGTCGCACAGCCAACCACCACAGATTTATTGAGCCGGGAGTAGTGAAAACTAGGGGCGTTCGCCAGATGCGCGCCGCCGCCCCTCTCGCGTTTCCACTTGACCTCAAGTGACTCTTTCCAAGTAGAATCTGCCGGTGGCGCACAACATTCCGTTCGAAACTTGGCAGGTGGCATTGCCGCGGCGGGTAGCGACGTTGGCACGAATGGAGCCGCTTCACCGTTTCGAGACTGCGAAAGCCGCGCGAAATCAAAACCTCAAGCATCATGATCTGCGCACGCTGGCGTTGATGGTTTTCGATGCGGTGATCGAACACATGGGTCTCGCGGCGGGAGCATCGCAAGACGAAATCGTCTTCGCGCTGAGGCCGCTCATCGTTGCCGCGGAACCGGACGCGGATGCTGCTCGCATCTTGGAAGTCGCCACGGCGGTCTTGGATTTCCTACTAAATGAAAGTGAGCGACGGCGAGCCTTCTGCGAAACAGTTCGAGTGTTGGAAGGTGTGGTGCAGGTTTGCCGTGAGGTGAGCTTCCACTATCTCCAGCAAGTCTTGGGAGCGAACGACGAACCGCTTCATCGGGCGACTGTTGAGGGGATTAATATCTACACGGGCACGCTCGGCCTCGATTTGGAGGACGCGCATGCGGCGAATGCCGCCGTCTTGAAATACCAGATCGGGCGGGGACGTTTTCGCGAAGCGGTGGCGACGGCGCGTCAGGCGGTGGCGATCAGCACCGCTTACGAGCAAAAGGTGCGGCGGGCGCTCGATATCGCGCGTCGGGATGTAACGCAGGTAAACTGGGCGGGCGAAATTCTCACCACGCTGGAGGAGGCGCGCGAGCATTTGCGAACACGCATCGATGCCGACAACGAGATTCTCGCGGCGGTCGAGGAGCACGGAGAGGAAGCGGAGGCGCACGAGCGCATTCACGTCGCCGATCTGGAAAAACACGTCCATTCTTGCCAGTCGCGACACTCCTCGCTGCATGTCCTCGTCATGGATGCGAACGAATCGTGGCTTGGAGAACATGCGCGCCAAGCCTTTCGCCCACGCGCTCTCGGCTTGCTGCCTGACTTGGAGGCGTCGGTCTTACGGTGCTCGCTCACATTGATCGAGACGCGACTCGACGACACGACGACGTGGGGACTGACGGGCGCGTTTCTTCCTCCGTGGCCGCCGCATCTCGCCGACGGGCGGCGTCTCGCGGAAATGCTCCTCGCCCCCCAACGCGAACAGGAAGGCGGAGACCCGGCGCAGATCGAACCCGACGCGGAGGAGATGACACAGGCACCGGATCGCTTTACCGAGCATGATTATCGCAATGCCGAAGGGCTACTTTCCGCCATTCCAGAAAGCGGTGCGCTCGTCTCGACAATGCTCGCGGATGCACGAGCGCGAGGGTTCGGCGAGACGACCCAGACATTGCTCTATTTACTGGCTCTCCGCGACTACGGCGAGGCGGAGGAAAATGTGGAATATGTCGTCGAACCCGCCGCGCAATGTTTCATCGGTGATCCGCATTGGGGTGATGACTTGCTGGTTTGTCCGCCCGCGAAATCCGAGGAGGAGGAGGCAGCATGAGCATCGATCTGGGCGAAGCGTCGGAAAAGTGTGGGCGCTTCGTTCGCTTCGCCTTGCTCCCGCGGCTTCTGCCCGCGGACGACGCGGAATATTTGGAACTCGTCCACGAATTTCTGGCGAACGCGGCATTTCAAGAAATCACAACTGCGTTCGCATTGGGGCTCGGACTGCGCGTCCTGAGCGTGAGTAGGCAGGCAGGCTTAGTGCTTGGCACGACGGCAGAAAGTCCGTTCCAACTTCAGCGAGAGGACTATCATGGGCGCATGTCCGCGTCGGACCGGATCGTGCAGGGGTTGATCCATCTTGCCATAGGCGCGTGGTGTTTCCCGCGTGCTGAGGATTTGCGTGAAGCCGACGAAGTGCTGCCTGCGCGTCTAACCGTCGAACAGATCGTTGAGTATATGCACTCGCTCTGTGAGGAATTGAAATCGCGGGAGGAACGGAATGTCGCGGTGCCGAGCTCGGAGGTGCGCATGGCTTGGCAATATGTGCTGGCCCTGGGAAAATACGCGGATAGTGCCGACGGCCGCGGCTCGTTCGCCACGCTCGCCGGCAAAGTTCGCTATGCGCTGAATTTTCTAACCAATCACGGATTCCTCAAGCGCGAGGGGGCGGATACCCGTCCGTCGTGGCTGGCTCGTCCAGCGTTCCGAATACACGTGCGCGAAATGGCGGGACATGAAGCATTCGCCATCGTGTCGCGTGCTGCGCAGGAGAACGCCCATGGCTAGGCTGCTTCGGCTTCATCTCTCGTGCGTCGGCCACAAGGATGCGCGGTTCTTTCCACTGACGATCGACTTTCGCGACCGAGAGCGAGCGCCGACGGACTGTGTCATCTGGCTGATGAATGGCGGCGGCAAGTCGTCGCTCATGAATCTCTTCTACTCCACGTTTCTGCCTGAGAGCCGCCGATTTCTTGGCGGCAAGGAGGAGAAACGCGAACGCAAACTACCCGACTACGTGAAAGGCGGCGATCTCGCACTTGTGCTCACGGAATGGCAGATGCCGCCAGGTCCGAATCTCTTCTCAACTACTCGGATCGTCGGCCAGGTGCTCGCGTGGAAGGGTGGCGTGGCAAGCGTTGACGACGAGAGCCGGCTCGACCGCGAGTTCTTTACGTTTCGCGGTAGCGATCTTCATCCCTTCGACGCGCTGCCATTCCACGGGCTGTCTCCGAAATCCTGCTCGAATCTGAAGGAAGTTCGCGAATGGCTGGCCCAGTTCGGGAGCGATTTTCCCGAGGTAGAAGTCGAACGCGGGAATCAAGACGGTAAAGCCAAATGGCGCGGCACGCTCGATCGCGTGGGTATCGATACGGACCTCTTTGAGTATCATTTGAAAATGAACGCTCGCGAAGGCGGCGCAGCGGAGCTTTTCAAAGTGAAAGACACGATGGAGTTCGTGGAGCTTTTCCTCGAGATGGCGCTCAATCCTGGCCAGGCGGACATGGCCCGCGAGCAAATCGAAAGCGTCCGCGAAAAGCTGATGCGTTTGCCGCAGAAAGAGATCGAAGAGCAGTTTGTGATGACGCTGCTCGGAGAGTTGCGCCCACTCGCTCACGAGGCGGAGAAACTCCACGAGGCGGAAGACGCATGGCGGGAAAAGCGGCGCGAAAATTTCCTGCTCCGGTCGGCAATTGAAAACTCCATCGAAACGCACAAAGCTCGACTGATCGTGGTGAGCGGCGACCTCACGGTTCTCGCGCAGCAGCGCACTGAGGTGCTGAATGAAAAGAAGGCACGGCAGGAATATCGGCTGAACTATCACAATCTTGCGCGAGAGCTGACTTATCAGGAAGCCTTTGCCGCAGAGGCGGAAGCGCGGCGCGTGCTTCAAGCTGCCGAACTTGCGAAGAATCTGGCGGGCGCGGCGGTGCGATTTGCCCGCATCGTGTCGCGGCAGGAAGAATTGAACGAACTGCGTCGGCAGCGGGAATCGGAATTGACCGAGCAGAAGCCTGTCATCGATGAGCTGCGGTCACTCGGCGCGAGCTTCGCCGCGGCGCTCGATGGAGAAATGACGCGGCTCAACGGTCTCGCTTCATCTGCGCGGATCGCGTTGGCTGAGGAAGTCGATGGGTACCGCATCGCGACTCTGCGGCTTACGGCACTGCGAGAAGAGTTGACGCGCACGAAATCGGAATTGGAGAACGTGAAACGCCGACTCGTCCAGCGCGACCAGCGTCGGGCGGAATTGCGGAAAGACGAGTGTCTTCTCTTGGAGGAGAAAGCGGCCGCGGCGCTCGCGCGCTGGGAGATGGAGCAGCGGCTAGTCGAGAAGGACATCAGCGATGCAGAGGCGCGCATTGAGAGCATCGACGCAGAGTTTGCCGACGTGAACGAGCGGTTGAGCGCACTTGCCGGAAAGCACCGCGAGTACGAAAGCAATGCTTCGGAGAAAGACAAGCTTTGGCAGCGCGGGAACCGGGGGGCTCTCGCCCTGCGAGAACGCGCGTCGATCCGCGAGGTGATGTCCACCGACACTCCAGCGCTCGATTTTCCCGATCTCCCCGGCCTTCTCCACACTCGCTTCCAGCGTATTGAGGAGGCCATTTTCCAAAGCCGTTTCGAGACCGTAGACGATGAGCGAACGTTGCGTGCCTTCGAGAGCGAACGTTTGTTTCCGCCCACTCGAGAAGTCGAACTCGTGCTCGTGCATCTGCGCGGTCTTGGTGTGCGCACCGCGCTTCCCGCTTACCGATTTCTCGCGACGAACGCGCCTCAAAGCCAGACGGCCGCGCGATGGCTCGCGAGTGATCCGGCTCGCTACTCCGGCATTGTAGTGACGAGCGAGGCGGAATTCCTCAGTTTGAAAGCGAGCGATTTCGTCGTGCCGGGGCTGCGTCATCCAGTGCAGGTCACGCTGTCCGCCAATCCTACATCCGCGGGTCTGAACGATACCGCTGTGGCAATGCCAGCAAATGACGGAGCGTTCAACCACGAGGCAGCCGTCATCGGACACCGCGAAATCGAGACGCGGGTCGAGCGAGCTGCAGAGCACGTGGTGACTCTAACTGATCAGAAGGAGGAAACCGCCCGCACCATTCAAGATCTCGGAAGCTGGCGTGACGAGTTTGGCAACGGCGCACTTGATCGTATCGCTGCGGAGCGTGAACAATTCCGCGAAGAAGCGGCGCGCGTGCATGAGCAAATTGAAGTGCAGCGAACTCAGCAGAGCGCACTGCGCAAAGAACGCGCCGCGAAGGTCGCAGCCATCAAAGAATGGCGTCCCGAGATTGCCCTCTTCACGCGACGGCAGGAACGCTTGAAAAGCTACATCGCGGAATACGAAGACTATGCGGAGCAATGGATTGAGGAGCGACGCACAAAGCTCGGTAGGGTGGAACAACTCGGCGGCGAAATCGCCGTGCAGGAGCGGGAAGTGGAGCGCCTCAGCGGCGAGGTCAAACAGCGCGAAGAGCGCGTGCGCACCCTTGATGCGGAGAGTGCGGTGCGGCTCGAACAACGGTCGAGCATCCGCTTTCGTGAAGCCGAACCTCAGACGGAAGCGCTTTCACTCGACGCAGCCAGGGCGCGCTACGAAAATGCGCTGGCACGGTTCGAGGATCGCTTCGGACAAAACAAACTCGAAGGGAAGATTGAACAAGCCGAATCCAATCTTTCGGAATCCCGTGCCGACCATCGACGGCAGGCAGGCGATTTGTCGGAGGAGGACATCGCCGCGGCATCCCGAAATGACGATCTGGAGGGCCGTCAGGCTGAGACCGAACGACTGCATCTCCGGGCAAACAGCGCCCGCGATGGAGCGGTGACGCGCCTGGCTGCAGCGGAAGCCGACCGGCCGGATGTTCCTGCGCATAAGCAGGGTCTCGGCCTGCCGCCCGAAGACACGAAGCCTGCGAATGCCGCCGAAGCAATCATCCGGCGCGGAGCGCTCGATGTCATGATCGAATCTGACAATGCGCGGCTGGCCGACTTCGACTCGCGAATCTCGACGGCGGAGAAAGAACTCCAAACGGTGAAAGCGAGTATCGGAGCGCGGACGCCCCATCTCGAAACACTCGACGGATTCACCGACCCTGCGAGCGGCGCAACCCCCAGCCTGCCAACCGACGACATGGCGATCACGAAGATGGTGTCTGATGCCAAGCGCCAGACCGATCGCCTCGCCAGCACTCACAAAGCGGCGCGCGAGGCCGTCGAAACGCGCATCGGTCGGTTGCGTGAAGTAACCCGACGGGAAGAGTTCTCGACTTTGCCGGTTCTCGCCCGCGAACGGCTCGGCAAGCTGCCGGAGGAGGAATTGCTCCAACGCCTCGACGAGTTCATCCAGAGCCACGACGCCTGGCAAAAGGTCTTGCGCAACGAAATCGAAACGCTCGCCCGTGACAAGGATTTGGTCGTGCGCGCGCTGGACGGAGTCGCATCCTCTGCGATCCGCCTCCTTGCAAAAGCAGACCGTGCGAGTGTGATGCCGGAGGCCTTTCCCGGCTGGACCGGGCAGCCGTTTCTCCGCATCACCGCGCATCCTGTCACTGAACCGGCAGCGCGACGAGATCGACTAGCCGCGCTCGTAACGCGCCTCGTTGCGGAAAAGGCGATTCCCGCCGGGCACAAGCTTGCATCCGCCGCGATGCGTGAAGTCGGAGGAGCGATCCGCGTCACACTTCTGAAGCCGGAAGATCCATTACGCCCTGATCGTCACGACATTACGGAGTTTGGCTCCTTTTCCGGCGGCGAGAAGATGACCGCCGCGATCCTACTCTACGCTACCCTGGCACATCTGCGTATCCGCGGACGCGACGAGCATGGACGCGATCGCGAGGCCGGCGTGTTGCTGCTCGATAACCCTTTCGGCACAGCGTCCAAGCGCGAGTTCGTCGAGTTGCAACTGCGTGTTGCCCGGCAGATGGGAGTCCAGCTCATCTACACCACCGGCGTAAACGATCTCGGCGCGCTCGATGTGCTTCCGCGTATCCTTCGCTTGCGCAAGAGGCACCGCGACCGCCGCTCTGGCGACCTGCTCATTTCACAGGAGCAGGCTGAAGAGCACCTCGAAAGCGTGCAGGCGAATCTAAGATGAAGTCTGCACCAGCGGCCGACGACTTTTTTCTGCGGCTCTGTGTCGCCTCCGTCCGTCGGAAACGGGTGGAGGCACAACTATACCGTCGAATCTTTGCCGAACTCTGTCCGGCTTACTCAGCTCCAGAAGCACGCGCCAAGCTCGCCGGCTGGCTCACGCAATTAGCGGAGAACGGCGACATTTTGCTGCCAAAAGGTCAGCGTCTCTATGATCGGTCCAACAGTGGGGACCTGCCCGCGTGGATCGAACTGGTGCGCCCCGAAGCCGCCACGGCGCCGCTTCCTATAGAACCAGAGAGCTTCGCGTGGGCGCAGGAATTGCGCTTCGCCTGCACGGTGCGGGATGTGCGCCAACTTAATGTGCTACTTCGTGTCCAACATTTCCTAGCAAACGGCGGACGCGAGCGACCATTTGTGCCGGCAAAGGAACGTTCCATCGAATTGTTCGGACATGAAAAACGGTTGGAGATGCTTAGGACCGGTATCCTTTTCGGCGACGGCCGATTAAGCCTCGAACTGCTGAAATGTTTCATAGTTCCTCCACCGCTGCTTTTCGAAGCCGCGTCTCGATCGGAAAGCCGGCCCGCTATTGTCATTGAGAACTATAGCACCTACCATTCGTTCGCTCGCTGGAACCGCGAGGCACGTGTCTTCTGCGCAATCGTTTATGGCCACGGCGACGCATTCAAGACAAGCGCTACCGGCCTCGCTGAAGTCGTTTGCGAATGGGTGTGGGACGGCCGCCTATTTTATTTTGGCGACCTTGATCCCGAAGGCTTGCTCATCCCACTGGCGGCGTCGGCGACGTTAAGCACGATCGATCTGCCCGCTCTACTGCCGCACTGCGGAAGCTACCGTCGAGTGATCGAACGCGCATCGACCACTTCTCTTCCGACCGGCGAGGAATTGAGGTTACCTAATGAATGCCGACGTTGGCTAGGGGATGAACTCGCGACGCAACTCGATCCGTGGTTCGCAAACGGAGTTCGATTGGCGCAGGAGCTAGTTGGTTGGGAAGAACTGCTTCGTGATGATTCCTTCGTCCGGGTGTAGAGTCAGCTCGGCGAACTGCCGCTACTTCAGAGGCGTCACAATCGGCCGAGCGCGCTCCCGAGGTTTTTTGAATTGGTCGACATGACCTGATCGGACGCATTCCAGCGACGATTTAGCCCGCTGGCGCTCGCCCCCAGCTCGGTTGTCGCGGTGAGTTGCGCTGGTGTGAGTGGATGGGACGACACCGGTTTGATGGGGGGCTGTGCGCCCCCAAGCCCCGCACCGCTCGCCGCGGCAGGCGTTCGGGGGGAACTTTAGTAAGGCGCTTTACGCACCGGAAAGTAGCCGTGTCAGTGGGCTGACCCCTCTGGTGAGACATTTCATAATTGAAGTTCTACTGGTTCGTTTATGGTTTGGCTTATGTTATGCGCGCTGCGGGACGTAGGGAGCCCGGAGGGCGACGTGTAATGGTTCACCGTCAATTGGAAGAATGGAGTGGGGAGCTAACGGAGTGGGCGTAGCGTTGTTGGCGTTTGGTTTTGCGGTTTTCGCGGGCGAGAAAAAGCTTGTGATCGCGGGCGGCGAAGATGGCATTGGCGTGGCCGGCAAGTTTATCGGCGGGGGTGATGTAGCCGATGGCCGAATGCAGGCGCACGGTGTTGTAATGGGCGACGAAGTTGGTCACCAGGCGACGGGCGTCGTCCAGACAGAGCGGCGTGCCAGGACGCAGACAGTCGCTTTTGAGCGAGCGGTACCAGCGTTCGATTTTGCCGTTGCTTTGGGGATAGTCGGGAGCGGTGCGCACATGGCTTATGCCGGCGACGCGGATCAACTCCTTGAAGTCGCGCGCCAGGAACTGCGGACCGTTGTCGGAGATGATACGCGGTTGGCCTGCGGGTGTTTTTCGAGCGCGCGCTGGAGGATGGTTTCCACGTCAGCTTCGGTCATGCTGGTGCGCAGCTCCCAGTGCACGAGATGACGCGAGCAGCCATCCAGGATCGAGCAGAGATAGTAGAAGGTGCCGGCGATGTTGAGGTAGGAGACATTGATGTGCCAGTGCTCGTGCGGAGCGAGCGGCTGAGTAAAGCCGGTGCCCTTTTTCGACGGCTTGGGCTGCCAGCCCTCCAGCCGGCCGGCGGCTTTGAGCACACGGTAGGTACTCGAGGGACTGACGGCCACCAGATCGCGATCCAGCAGCATGAACGTCAGGCGGCGATAGCCTTCGAGCGGGTACTGCGCGTGGAAATCGAGGATGGCCTGCTTCTCCTGGTCCTCCAGCCAGTGGTCGCGCGGGACGAGGCCATTGTGTTCGTTGGCTTGGCCATAGCGCTCTTTCCAGTCGTAGTACTTCGAGCGGGAGAAGCCGATCCAGTCGACGAGCTGGAGAGCCGGCAGCTCCGTGCGCGGCGCCCAGCGCCCGATGAAGTCGATAATCATATCGTGAGTGTCGTGAGCGACCCAGCAGCCCCTCAGGTCTCCCCAAGCTCTTTTTTTTAAAAGGATGTGCTCGGCCATTGATCTCGGCGATCACCTCGTCCTTGGTTTTGAGCTTGGCTTCCAGGCGCGAGATTTTATCCTGCTCCTTGGAACCTTGGGGGCGGGGCCGCCGGCCGGCAAAAGCCGCGGCTCCGTTCTCAAAGAAGGCTTTCTGCCATTGGTAAAAGAGCGTGGGATGGATCTGGTGCTTGTCGCAGAGATCGGAGACTGGCGTGTGTTCGATGAGGTGTTCGCGCAAAATGGCGACTTTTGTTCTGGAGTGTACTGGCGGCGTGTTTCCATGGTGGGTATTCCTTGCGGGTCCCCACTGCATAGCCGCTCACCCGCGTTCTTCCAATTCCAGCCGAAGCATTACAACCGGAGCCCTGCAGCGCCATCGCAGGTTGGCGACGCTGAGTCCGCGTTGGCGGGCGTATAGGCAGGACTCGTGAAGTTCTTGATCGCGCTCAGACTGTCGCGGTCTTCCTGCAGGATCATTGGGCGGAGGCGTTTGGTTTGATCTTTGGCCAGGGAGGGTGTGCGTGATCGTCGTCGGGACGGAGCGCATCCCTCGCGCGTGCGAGCGCCGGCGTTGCGGCATGCATGGATTTGGCCGATGATCGGCACGTGACGAAGGAAAACTTGCAAAACGCCATCGACTCGAACGCGCCGTTCACCATCGCCGATGGCAAGGAATACGTGATTCCTAATCGGGATTTTATCGCCTTCACCAGCGCAAGGATTCCGTGAGCGGGCCGCCTTGCTTCGGATGGCTCTCTTTCAAATGCCGTTTTACTTGCGAAAAAGCGTCCGGCTTGGACTGCTCCGCTTCAATCTTTCCAAAGCAGGTATCGGTGTTTCCGCCGGAATCCCAGGGCTACGGATAGGCACGGGTCCTCGCTGTAATTACATCTACGTTGGACGAGGCGGTGTGTACTACCGACACACATTCTCACCGCGGCGATCCTCACCCGCGAAAAGCTCTGCGACACCCGCTGGCCATTCCAGGTCTGCTTTGCCACATGGAACATCGCCTGCCACCAACCCCAGCATCCCGCGCTACCACGGCGAATTCCAGACTATCGGAAGTGGCGAGGCCTCATTGATGACAGACGCTTCAGCTGGCACGTTGCTTGATGAACTCAACGGCAAGCGCCGACGCTGGCCGAGCCTGCCATTCGTATTCGCGCTGCCTGCTGTATGCTTTCTGTTCTTGATTTTCAGCCAAAATACGACGCCCCAGTCCCCTTCCACTGTACAACTCGCTGCCACCCTCTTCACCTGTGCCTTGATCGCGTTTGTACCGCTGCTGGTCGCCGCCTATCTGTGGGATCGCCGTCGCTTTTGCGTGGTCATGTACAGTCTGGACGATCAAGCAACAATTGCCTACCAAACCTTGCATAATTCCTTCGGGGCATTGGCTGCCAGTTCCGTAATTTGGCACGTCCGGGCGCATGCAGCCGTTTACGACCGCAAATACGTCGCTGGCGCTTCCACCCTTCTCGATACACGTCCGACAAGGGCTGACAAACAGGAGCCGCCCTTGGTGCGCACCAATCTGGAAACTGTCTCCATCTTGGCGAGCGACGGCACGCGGCTGTGCTTCTTCCCGGACCGTTTGCTGGTCTTCAGCGCTCAAGGCGTCGGCGCGGTCAACTACCGCGACATACATATCCAGTCCTCGGAAACCCGGTTCATCCTAGATACCTCGCCGCCGCGTGATGCCCGGGTGGTTGATTGGACTTGGCAATACTTGAACAAGAAGGGCGGTCCCGACCGACGCTTTTCGCACAATCCACGCAAGCCGATCATTCATTGTGAATGCCTGCACTTTAGCAGTGCATCGGGGTTGAACGAGGTTTTTCAGTTCTCACGTCCCGGGGTGGTCGCTCCGTTTGAACACGCGGTCCGTCATCTCACCAGCACACTGGATGATCTTTCTTCCGCACCCGTGCATTCGACTGATCCGCTATCGCCAGCCCCAAGCCAATTCCCGGCCGTGCAAGAAACACCGGCACGAATTCCCACGGTCGCACGAACCATTTTCGTGCTTGGTACTTGCGGAGTTGTTGCACTTATCGTTTGGGCAGTGGGCACGCACAAAAGGAAAAATGATGGGATGTCGACACTATCAACACCTGCGCTGATCACGACAGTACAATCGCCTGCGACACCTAAAGTGGCGAGTTTACCAACCCAACCGTCGATTGCCGTTCCGACGGCTACCCTATCACCACCGCGTTTATCAAATACCCCTTTGGCGTCGGCATCAGTGCCCGCCGAGGCCGCCACGCCTCTTCCCACCGGAGCCGATTTCAACCGACTCGTCATGGAATCACAACGTCGGGCCATGTCTGCTTACCCCGCGTTAGGACGACTCGGTTCACCGATCAATTCGCGCTTTGTCAAACGCTATACTGCCTTGAGAGCGGCGGCCAGCCCCCGATTGAACGAACCGGATTGGCCGGAGAAACTCGCCCGGGAATGTGTTGGCGAGGCAATGCATCGATAATCTCAGCTATGCTTTGCGTTTCATTCCAAGAAATTCAACACCTGACATAGAAATACAGAAATTATTGTACGTGCAGACCGTTGATTGTGCCTTTGATTTGTTCATCTGAGGGATAGGCGATGATGAAACGTATATCAATCCGGCGGTTCTTGCGCCGCCCCTCATCCGTGGAGTTTTCCGCGACCGGCCGGTTTTCCCCGTATCCACTGACACCAAGGACAGGCATCTCCTTCGGATTTCTGAATGTTGTCAGCTCAGGCTGAGCCTGTGTCATCGCATGCGAAATACTCACCGCGCGCGCAGTCGAAAGCTCCCAATTGTCGGCGAAACGCGGCGTTTTGATGGGATGGCTGTCGGTATGCCCTTCAATGAACATGGCCTCCAGGCGAAAATCTTCCTGCGGCGAGCACCACGTTCTGAGCACGCGACACAATTCCTCGGCTAAGACATCCAATCCCTGTGCGCCTGCTGGCCGCAAGGTCGCCTGCGCGGAATCAAAGAGCAGTTCTTCCGGCAACCGAATGATCCCGTTGTCCGAGTCGAGGGAGACCGCGACGCCACGTGTGTTCAGGCGTGTCACCAAGTCTTCTAGGATCCGTTTTCGCTGTTCCTCCCGTTGCTTCAGGACTTTGGCCAAAGCATCGATCCGTTCGGCCTTGGCGCGGTTTTCCCCCTCCTCACGCGCCAGGTCGCCCTTAGTCTTTGCGATGTCTTGCTGAAACCGCTTCGCATCCTCGGTGGCCTTAACGTGTTCGGTCCTGAGCGCGGTCTGCGCGGCACGAAAGGTTAACGCATAGGTGACGAGCAATAGCACGAAGATGAACACAACCCCGGTCATCAGATCGGTTATGGAAATGAAATAATTTTCCTCCTCCTGCGCGTCGATGCCGATGTCTGAATCCGTATCCATCCTTAAAGTGCTTCGGTAATCTGTTCCGCCGAGCCGTTGCGATGCGTGGCGGCATGGTAAAGGTTTTCCGCGATGCCTTGCAGGGCCGTCTGGGAAGTTTCCAACGATTCAATTTGCGTGGCCAAGGAGCCGAGCACGCGGCCCAGGTGACTGTCGAATTGATCCGTGAATTTTTGCAGGGAGTCCGAGTATTGAAGGAAGACCCCTGGTAGGTTCGCCACCGTGCTACCGAGTTTTTCGTCAAGTTGCGAAACGTGTTCCGCCTGCTGCTTCCAGTTGATTACCAAAGCGTCGGACGAACCCCTGACGGCCGCTGCGGCTTCGTGCAGTTTCTGTGAAACATCTTGGAGCTGGTTGAAGCTGGCGAGTGACTCGGAGACTTCCCTTGCCGTCTGCTGCACAGAATTGAGGGCATCGGAAATTTGCCCGGCTGATTGGGAGCTGGCGGAAAAGTTCGCCATGATGTCGTCGGCGGCGATTTTAGCCAAGTTGAGTTTGTCGGCGACTTTTTGTTCCGTTTCCTGGATTTGATTGGTCAAGGTTAGCGTGCTGCGCGCCGTGTCGGCCACGAGGGTGCGGAACTGCTCCGGCAAGTTCTGGACCTGCTGGAGGATGCCTTTTAGATCGGAGTTGATCGCCACGAACGTTTGCGCGACGCTTTGCAGGCTCTGTGAAATGGCGGCGGAGAGTTCGCTCGTGCTTTTCTCCACCAAGCTGGAGAAAGTGCTCTCGGTGACGTTGACCATCCCCTCCCGAAGCGTCTGCAGTTCCCTGACTATTTTGCCGGTGTGTTCTTCGTCCTGTTGGACGAGCTTCGTGTGCAGTTCGTTGATGGTTTCCAACTGCCGGGCAAGCAGCATATTGGAATACTGGAGGCTGTATTCTTGGCTGAGGATTTGCACGCGCGTCGAAAGCGTATAGCTGAAATCAGAAGCGGCCACGTTGAAACGCGCGGTCAAGTGACGGAAGTAAGCCGAGGTCAGTACCGACAGGAAAATGCCCGCCAGCGAGGTCCAGAATTTGAGCGCAGCGGCACCGAGCAAATCGCGCATGGCTTGGATGTCGTTGTTGGAACCGAGCGCGAGGCTCGCCCGGTAGATGACCACGGCAATACCCAGAAATGTAAAAACCAACCCGATTCCGACCAGATAGCCAGGCCCTGCCTTGCACAACGGCAGCCGGGGGTCCCGCAACAGCAGCGCGGAGTTGAAGAAATCGCCCGGCTCCTGATAGGAGAGAATAACACCGTCTTCGCCTCGGGTCAGTTGGCCTTGGAAACGCTGCCATTGCTGTTTCAAAGGGGGGTTACCAGCGAAAGCAGCGCTGATGCGATCCACGATCTCTAAATATTTCTCCGAAAACTCGGTTCGGCCCGTGACGGACTCGATGATGCGAACGCCATTCTTCAGCGCCAGCTTCGCCGCCTGCACAACACGGTTATACACCCAGAAAAACGTGAACGCCAAGACGACGAGAAAAGCGATTAGCCAGATGACCGTCCATCCGTTCGCAAGGTATCTGGCGAGCGCTTCCATGCGTCACCATGTAGCGGCTCGCCGCCCCGGCAACCAGCAAAATCCACGGCAGAAACCCAGACAAGATCCCCAAAAAGTTTCTTCACTTGAATTGTCGAAACGTGCAAGGCAGAATCGACCTACTTATGACCCCACAGGACGCCGGACAGAAGGTCAAGGGAGTGGTCGACATCGTGTTTCTCGTCGACGTGACGGGAAGCATGCAGCACTGCATCGACGCCCTGAAGCAGAACATATCCGCGTTCATAGACACGCTCACCGCAAAATCGGCGAACAATGACAGCCCGGTCAAACACTGGCGGGGCAAGGTCGTCGGCTTCCGCGACTATAAATTCGACAAGGAGCCTTTCGTGGACAATCCGTTCACCGAAGACACGAACGTGTTGCGCCAGCAACTCGGCAACCTGCGCGCGGAGGGTGGCGGCGACGAACCAGAGTCACTCCTCGATGCCCTCTACCGGGTCGCCACCCTGCCCACCACGGAAAAATCCGCTCAGTCGAGCGATCCGTTCAAGTGGCGCTACCGCAGCCAGGCAGCCCGCGTCGTGGTGGCTTTCACCGACGCCTCCTACCACCCGGTCATGACCGAGCCGTCGGGCGGCACGGTCGATGAGGTCATCAACGCCATCCACGCCAACCGGATCATCCTCAGCCTGTTTGCACCGGAGATGGATTGTCACGACAAGCTGGGCGAGGCGGACAAATCGGAATACACCGCCATTCCTTGGGATAAATCGTCCCCGACGGGAGCGCAGGAGGCGCTCATCAAGTTCACGTCGGACCAGACCAATTTTCGCAAAACCATGGAGATGCTTGCTAAGAGTGTCTCGGCGTCCGCGGGCACCGAAATTCTCTAGCTTATGCCCGGACGCCAAATCGCCGATGTGGTATTCTGCCTAGACGCTTCAGGCTCGATGGGGCCGTGCTTCGACGCGCTGCGCAAGCATGTGCAAAGCTTCGTCCGTGGGCTCGAATCGGGCGGTCAATTTGTCTGGGACCTGCGACTGGATTTCCTTGCGTACCACGCCGGGGAAAGCCGGAGCGGCGGCGTCTTCGGCTTCCGCTCACTTTATCAGCGAGACATGAGTCTGATCGACGGGCTCTACCGCCAGAAGGGATTGCAGACCGCATCCGGGAAATTTTTCAACTCAAACTTGGGTGAATTTTGCAAGGGGCTTGAGACCGTGGACGTCAGCGGTGACGAGGCGACTTTGATCGCTCTGGACACCGCCCTCGATTTTCCCTGGCGGGAGGCGGTGGGCTGCCACCGCATCGTCGTCGTGATGACCGACGAGGCACTCGAAACCGGTGTGATGGTGCGCCAGCAGGTCGCGCAGATCGACGCCATGATCGAAAAACTCCACACCCTGCGCGCCAAACTGTTCATCGTCGGGCCTGCGTCGGATGCGTTCGACGCCATTTCCGCCGCGGACCGCAGCGAGTACCAGACCCTCGACAATGCCCACGATGGCCTGAAAACGGCGAACTTTCAGCAGATTTTGGAGTCCATCGGCAAGTCGGTTTCCGTTTCCGCGACGCTCCAGACCCCCTCGGCCAAATCCGGAGTCCGCCGCGGCCTATTCGGCCAGGAAAAGTGGGGTTCATCCAACGAATACATCATGGGAGATTGAGATGCCGCGCCTCCCTCAGGTCGGAAACCAGATCAAGCGGTATCGCATCACCGATCATCTCAACACAGGGATGATGGCCAACGCTTATGCCGCGCAGGCCGACGACGGCCGCAAGGTGTTTTTCAAGTGGTACAAATCTCCGACCGTAGGGAAGGATTGGTTCGAGGATTACGTCGACTATCAGAAGGAACTGAATCGCCGCGTAGGCCAGCCCGCATTGCGGCGTTTCTGCGTCCACCAACTCGACTCCTTCGTCCACAAGCTCGGGGCTTCCGAGGCGTTCTATCAGGTTTATGAATTTGTGGAGGGCGGGCACGACCTGGGAACGATCATCGAGCGCATCCGCAAGGATCCCGTCTCGCTGAACTGGAGCCAGCGCACGATCCTCGCCAAGGTTATGATGGCGGGCATCCATCAACTGCACGAACACAAGATCGTGCATTGCGACCTGAAGCCGCCAAATTTGCAGATGCTCACCGACATGACCATCGAGGCGGGTTATCAACTCAAGTTCATCGATATGGATTTTTCCGTCCTTTCGGACCGAAAAGCTCCCTGGCATGGCGACGGGGCGACGGGGTACGTCGGCACGCCCGGCTATTATTCCCCGGAGCACATGCGTCAGGAGGTTCCCAGCCGGGCGTCCGATATTTTCACGTGCGGACTCATCCTTTACGAACTTCTCGGCGAAGGACACCCATACCGGGTGGATGATCCCAAGGAATATCTCAATAAAATCAACGCCTTCAAAGCTCCGCCGCCGAAACTGCAAGGCGCGTTGCCCGACGCCGAAGCCACGGTTCGGCTGGCGGAAACCATCCGACGCTGCCTTTCGCCGAAAGCCGCCGACCGGCCCACGGCGCGCGAGGTCAATCTAGCCTTGAACGGTCGAAGGGATGCGCCCCCGGTGCCCACGCCGCGCGCCGTGCCGCTGCCACCTGTCCCGCCCAAACCTACGCCTACGCCACCCCCGCCGTCCGCGACGGCCGAATCTGAATCCACCGCCCCGGTCGCCGCCGCCGCTCCCATCAAACTCTCCGTCGCCGGAGGCGTGCCGTTGACCTGCAACGTGTCCACCCCGCTGGGGAAGGCGCTGCTTCGCCAATTCGGCGCGGAGGCGCGCTTCGCCGACGAACATCAATTCACTCTGGAACGCCGCGGCCTGGAATGGTGGCTCGCTCCGCAGAACGGTACATCCAACTACACCATGCTCAATGGCCAGCCCGCGCTCACGCCCGCCCGCCTCAAGATCGGCGACCTCATCCAGATTGGCAGCCGTACGACAGGCAAGGTAGTCCTGCCGCTCACTGTCACCCTCTGACTTCTATGGGATGGAAATGTCCCAAGTGTGGCACCGAAAACGACGACCACATCGCGTCGTGCCACGGCATGTGCGGATACGTTCGCTACGGCAAGCTGGTGCTGGTCGGCGCGACTACCGGGCAGGAAATACGCATGAACCTCGACACCGCGGTCGGCCAATCGCTTTTGAAACGACTCGTCGGCGAGGAGGCCCGCTTCGCCTCGGAACCGCAGTTCCATCTTCGCCGTTCCGAGGATGAGGCGGCGTGGCTCGTCATGCCCGAGCCTCGCGCAGTTAATGCAACGCATGTCAACGGTGCCAAGGTTGGCGACGCAGGCGTTAAAGTCAGCGATGGCACCGAGATCACCGTCGGGACGAATAAGGCGCTCGTGAAAGTGAGGGTGCTGATTTGAGCGATCCTGTTTCGACGGTTCCTCAGGGCCCCGTTTTCCCGGATACTCCGGGCGACTCTCCGGATATGCCACCGGCCATCGAGGTTTCGCCCAGCGGTTCCCCGGAAGCCGCCGCTACTTCCGGGGCGGCTCCGTCCGCTCCCGCGACGGTGGCCGACGCGCCGTCCGCCGTGCGGTTTGTCCGCACCGATACCCGCGAGGTTTCCGCGACCGATCTTGCCTCGGGTAAACAGGAGTTCTTCTGGAAGGAAGTGGAAACCGCCGCCTGCAAGGAACCCGCCCTTGACCGAGTCCGGGCCTTGGCGGATCGGCTCGCCTCTTTTTCGGGCGATGAGAAACCGCGTCTGCTAGCCTTCGACGATTGCCGGAAGGACCAGGGCGAACGATTCGTCGTCGTTCGCGACGGGCACAGCACAACCCATTTTTGGATTGTAGGCGATTTGCACGGAGACATTCTCGGTCTCGAAACCGTGTTGCGTTATGTGAACGTGCAGCCCGACAACCCTTCGCACTCCATCGTATTTTTGGGTGATCTTTTTGACCGTGGCAAGCATGGGGCCGAGGTGCTATACCGGGTGCTGAGTTTGATCGTCGAAAAACCGGAGACGTACGGCTTCATCGTCGGAAACCACGATGCGGGCTTGCAGTACGACGAAGGGGAAAAATGTTTCGTGTCCGACGTGCATCCAAGCGAGTTCGCTGACTGGCTTAACGCGACGCCAGAGGATTCCCCGTGGCGTCTGCTCGCCAGGCGCGCCATCACTTTTTTCCGCGATGCTCCGCGCGCCCTGCTGTTACCCGACGGTTTGCTCGTTGCCCATGGCGGGGTTCCGCATGTGGATGTTCAACAATACCTCGCCACGCCGGAGGATTTCAATGGCGAACCGGCGTTGACGGACTTCGCGTGGACCCGTCTCCACTATTCGGCCAAGAGGAAAATTCCCAACCGCGCCACTCGCGGGTGTTCGCTCGGGATCACGGATTTCGATGCGTTTTGCGACACGGCGGAACGCGTTCTCCACCGCTCCGTGCGAGGGTTGGTACGCGGGCACGATCACCTCGAAAAGCGCCACCGCTTTTTCGAGAAATACGAGCAACGCCCCGTCTTGACCGTCAACACCATGTGCTGCCAACTGGAGGGGGAGATGTTCGGCGAATTCTATCGTCCGGCCGTTCTGGCGTTCCGCGCGCCCGATGGGATGCCCGTAGTTCATGAGTTGAAAGTACCAGAGGAATTGGTCCGTCGGTTTTACGGCGACAAGGCCGCCGTCACCACCACCTGATTTGCGTGGATTACCTTGTCAGGAAATGCCACAGTTGCGGAACGGAGTACCCGGCGGACTACGCGCAGTTATGCGAGGTGGACTTCCTTGATAACTGGGTTTTCT
Source organism: uncultured Chthoniobacterales bacterium (assembly GCA_964249195.1). Lineage (GTDB taxonomy): Bacteria > Verrucomicrobiota > Verrucomicrobiia > Chthoniobacterales > SZAS-18 > CAXUAZ01. Next base: position 18,187 of record CAXUAZ010000005.1, on the reverse strand, counting down.
GGTGCCGGAAACACGACAAACCGTCCAGCGCGCAAGGCTGCGAGAGCTGCGCTTATACTTTTGAGGGGCAGCGGCATTTTGAACCCGATGCCTTAGGCAGGGCGTTCTTCGCCAGTTGGGAATCCAGCAAGCGGCACGCCGCGCGGCATAGGGTTTCAGAATGGCTGCTGGACTCCGGGCGTGACCGCATCTTGGCGGGGAAAATTCGGGAGGTGGAACGTATGGAATCGCTTGCCTCGGATGATTGTCATGCATTGATCGTGACGCTCCTACATGGCGATTCGCTCCTACGGTGGCGAGGCGAAATCGTGAATTTACCTTGGCTGCGCACATCGAGCGAGGCCGGGCTGGAGTTGTTGCACGGGGATATTGGAACTCACGTTGCGGACCTCGGCCTGGGCACTTGGCTGGTTGACCTCCAAGCAAACTGGCGGGCGATCATGGCGGAGCTTCTGACGCCCGATGCCGAGAAGGAGGCGTACGGGATGCTTTTCAAGCGGATGAAAGCCCACAACCTCTCGACGGCCCTGCGGCTCGCGGTGGCGGTGCCACGCCTGCATGGCATCGGAACGTGGGGGGCAATAGCGAACGGCCGCTTGGCGGGGCTCGCTGCGGAAACGAGCGACACGGGGTTCACCATTCCGAGCGGTGCGAGGCTGAAGGAATTGTTCGTGATGGTCATGCAGGGCTTGCGCGAGGGCGCGCTGTCTATCCTAGACAACCGGCGCTTCTACGAATGCACGCTCATCATGGCGTGGCGGTACGAAGGCCGGACTTTGTTGGAAAGTGTGTTGTTCCGCGAGGCGCTCACCGCCCATTTGCGCGCGAACCGCGACCGGCGGCTCCTGCAATCGCTGGTGTTCGGTTACTTCCGCGACTTCACCGTGGAATCGCCGGAGTTCGTCACCTTCTACGCCATGCTTATTCGCGAGCATCTGGGCACGGGAGCCACGCGGGACTTCGCGGCGTGGCGGAATCTCGACGCTACCTGGAATCTTTTCGCGGGGCTGGATGCGCCCGCGCTCTGCGCGTCGCGACTGAAAATCAACGCCACGCCGGAAGAAGCGTTGCAGGCGCTGGGACTCGTCGGCGCGAACCTGTGGGGTGCGTTTTCCGCGGAATTGCTCCTAGCATGGATCGCACACCTCGGCAGGGATTCGCTCGGATACTGGCAAACCATCCGGCAGTGGTTCGAGAAAGCCGCCGGTTCCTCCTTCGCTCACCGCGAATATCGATGGATCGACACCGTGGTGCGCCCGTGGATCAACCAACCGCCGGCGCAAGCCATCCGCATCGAGATCGGCCGCTATCTGGTTGACCGCTTTAGCGAACCCGAAAACTCCGCCGCCGTGTGGGCGCAGTGTCTGCCGGAGGTGCGGGACACGGTCAGGCAGTGGTTGTTCCTCGGAAATCTGGAGACTTTCTTCGAGTTGATCGCGGACTATGCGGAAACCACCGGAGGCGAGATGCGCCTGCAGTGGGCCTACCGCAAGGCCTTCTGGCTCGCTGTGCATCGGACCAACGCCGTGGCGAATATCCGCATTGCTGTCGGCGATGGCATCCTGTCGGCCTTCGGCATGGTCAAACTGAAGAATTGCTTCGGTTCGCATCTGGCGAGACTCGACGACACCGACGAACACCGATGCGCGCTGATTCTCGAAATCAATGATTTAATCGTGGTCGACTTCACCCACAACGCGAAGTGTCGTGTTTGGCAGACCGGAAGGAAGCAGAGAGAGTGGTTCTCGCAGACCCGGCTTCTGCGGGGAGAGTTCCGCGACGGCACGGACAAGATCCTCAGGCCCCATTATTCCGAGCCGGGCATTGCCCATTTCAGTTCCGAGAATTACGGCTGGCAGGATGCTCTGGCCGAGTATTTCCGTGCCCACTCGTCTATTCGGATTTCTCGGAGAGACTACGAGTGCCGATAGCCGACACCTCTGTTACAACTTGGCATTTCGCTGATGAGAGGCGATGAGATGGACCGAGGGCGGTCAAACGACAAACTCCCGAGAGGGTGCAAGACATCGACCGCCTCCTGGCGCAGTTTACTGCTCATCGTGAACAACCTTTCGGACGATTCGGCTCAGTCATTTAGGAGCGACCTGTGGGGGCACGTGTCGTATGTAAGTCCGATTGCAGCAGCAGATGCTGCTTGGGATTGATGATAAGAACTATGTCTCCCAGAGATTACAGCATTCCATCGGATGGAGAAGCAAGCAGTGCTCAAGGATGAGTCTGGTTGCCGCGGCATACGCCGCTGGCCGTGGATTTTTATTTGGGGACGCCCTACCCCGAACCTCCGTTTGGGCAAAACCACTGAGCGCCGATGCAGGGGCGCATCGTGAGCGACGCAGCGACCACTGAAGCGCGGCTGCAAGGTGCGTCGTTCGCAATGATCCGTGAACTCCTCGCCGTGGCTGGCATCGAGGTCGCCACCGATACGGTGCGGATGTTCTACCGAGAAGTGGCCGCGGAGTCACGCCCAGCTACGAAGACTTTGCGGAAAAATCCAAAGACAGGTCGCCTCTCAGCCAGTGAATCGGCCGATCTCAGCGGCTTCGCAGTTGCCACTGGGCGCCGCGCCCGTTGCTGCTGCACCCGCCGAACCGCCGTGCAACCGCGGCCTACGCGTCGCTGATCTGCGCAACCTCTCACCAGTCAGTTTACGTGATGATGACCAAGCAATTAAACCTCATCCTCAACGGCAAGGGCGGCGTCGGTAAGAGCGTCTTCGCTGTCAACGCTGTCCAGGTGCTCAAAGAGCGACACCGGAAATTCCGCGCTCCCGAACTGACAATAAAAATTCGACGTTGCCGCGTTTTCACGCCGAAGCGGAGTTCGTGCACATCCAGAAGCCAAAGGAGATCGACCGACTGTTTGCTTCGCTTGAAAGCACCGATTTGCTGATCGTCGACTGTCGCGCCGCATCCACGGATTTGTTCCCGGACTACTTCGGCGAGATCAATCTGCGCGAAGTCCTCGGTATGCTCGAGGCGCGATTCACGCTTGTCGCCGCTGCGCTCGTTGCGGCACGCATTGATCGCGAGCAAAGCGGCTCCGACCGCGCACCGGAGCAACTCCTTCGAGAACGTGGCCCTTCACAGCTTGTCTGACGCCACTCAAAGTCGCTTCGACGAGCGACGATCAACTGAGTCTATTCGACTTCGCACGCACCTATGATCGAACACAATCCGATTAACTGACAAAGTAGGCCTGGTGACCGAGAAGCGCTGGCGGGAGTCCTGCCCCAGTATGGTTCGGCAGTTTGAAGCGGAGGGGCGGTGCACCTGCGCCACCGCTCCTGCCTCTCACGGCACCGCACGTGCGTGGACCGCGGATTGCCGATCCCCGGAACTTGTAGGCATCCAATGTCTCTACCGCCCGCGCTTGGTCGTCGCACGTTCCAAATAGCGGAGCCGCTCCGCTACAGTCCAGAGAAAATCCGGCATAACTCGCTGGCGCTCGGCCTCACGGCTCTTATTCCGTTTTTCTCTGGACTTTCGCTTCGTGCTCCGCGTTGCAGGATGGATCGGCTTTCAGTTCGAAAGCCGGTTGGCTTCCTGGGATATTTGCAACGATCTTCCATATGGCTCCGGTTTGCCACCGGGGCGTTCTGCGCCTGCTGGAGAGCAGGTGGCAAGATTCGAACATGGAAACATACCACCGTGATAACTCATCCATTCAAGCCCCCGGTTTCGCCCGTATCCTTGGAAGATTTGCTAACGACTGAGCAGGTCGCGGCCGATTTGAAGATCGCGCCGAAGACGGTCCGGTCGCTCTGCGCTGCTCGCGCCTTGAGTGCCATTCGAGTTTGTCGCCGCTGGCGTGTCCCGGCTCAATCGCTCGAAGAGTTCAAGCGTTCGCATTTGAGTGCTCGCGTTTAGTGAGACGGCGTTTTCATCCCGCTTCGGACTTAGCCCGAGGCACGATGGCAAAGTACTCCCGTCCTTGTCGTTCTCCCATAGGCCGCCGGTAGTGCCGGAAGATCACATCTGGAGAATTGCCCATCTCCAGAGCCAGCGCTTCGGCGGACTGCAGGATTGGCAATCGATACGTGCCGAAAGAGTGCCGAAGTACGTCGGATTTCCATCTTTCAATTCCGACGGCCGTGTATGCGGCGCGGAAATACCGGCGCGAGTAGCCGATCGGCCCCGCTTGCTTGCGGAGTGGAGTGAGCCACTTGAGCAAATTCGGTTGAATGGGGACGAGACGATGACGGCGCGTCTTGGAATGCTTCGCTCGTACTTCGATTTGCAGCATGTCCAAGTGCACGTCGCTCCAGTCCAGAGCAGATGCTTCGGACGGGCGAAGACCGGCAAACGCGCAAATTGCCACGTACGGGATCAGTTCCGGTGCACACTTATTTAGGAGCGTCCCGACCTCATGGGGCGTGAGGATTGTCACTTCCCCGTGCAGCTTCCTCGCGATTTTCACATCAGCGGCCGGATTGATCTTGGCGTAACCGCGCCTCCTGGCGAACTCAAGCGCCACGCCGATGCTGCGGCGGTAGGATTCCATCGAAACGGGTCCGATTGCCATGCTGCGAATCCATGTCTCCAGGTCGCCGGCGGTCAATCCACATACGAGCGCCCCCTCAAAGGCGCGCGCGAACTTCCTCAGCTTGCTCCGAAGATCTGATAGGTACTTGTGGCTCATGCCGTCCTGCTCCTTTATGGCGAGGAACTCGTCGACCAAGGCTCCCGCGGATAGCGATCGATTCGCCTCCTCCAAGCGTTGGAGATAGAATTCAACCGCGCTTCGCAGGGAGCCGTTCCGACCCTTCAGCCGGGCGAAGCATTCCGAGGCTTCCAGCTTCTGGGCATCCGTAAGTCCAAGCGCCTGGAGTTGGTAATCGCCCAGGAGTTGCGACAGCCGCTTCACATACGTTTTTGCGACAGCCTCCTTCTCGAAGAAGCGACGCTTCGCACCTTCGACATTCTGAAGCGAGGGCGGGACATGGACCAGGTAGGGCGTGTTTGGGCTGTAAGAGACCTTCCGGACTTGAAGAACGAAGTGCCTAGGCACGGCGCACCTCCTTTCCAGTAGCCCATTGAAGCGAGATCGTCGCGACGCGCTGCGCCCAGGCGGGAGCGGGTACCGGACGCGCAGAGGCGTCAACCGACGCCCCGGGAAACTGCAACAAAGTGCAGTGAGCTCCTTGACGAGCTCGAAACACTGCATGCCTGGCAAGTGCAAGACGCTCGCGCTCAGGGGTATATACGCTAGCCGGCACTCGGGCTCGAACCGAGGACCTGCTGATTACAAATCAGCTGCTCTACCACTGAGCTATACCGGCGTTTTCCAACGCTCGAATATTGCCCGTCTTCCTTGCTGGCGGCAAGTCGATTCAAGGCGCCGGGGTCGTTGAGTAAAGACGCGAGTTTTCTTCCAGGTCCTTTATCACCGTGCACAGGTAAACGGGCTCCGGATGCAGGCGGCGGTATTTGGTGATCTCCGTGCGGTTGAGCAGCCGGAAGCCGTACCGCTGGAACATGCGTTCGCCCCGGCGCTTGGAGAAGCTCACCATCTGGCCATACACGCGCTTCTCCCCCTCCGCCCGCAGGTAACCCAGGAAAGCATCGATCAACGCGCGCGTGCCGGGAATGCTGCGGACGTCCGGCAGGAGGTTGATGTGGAAATGGGCCGTCTTGCGCGGCGCGGCGGGCACCTCTCGCCAGCCGTTGAGGAAGATCCAATGGATGAACCGCCGGCTCGATTTACTGTATCGCGGGTAGCGAAAAAGCAGGGTGAAAAACAGCGCAAGGTTTTGCAGGAAATTATGGAACTGGTTGCGCAGCGGATGCCGGCAACCCAGCAAATAGCCGCGGACCTTCCCCTCCATTTCGATGACGAACGCCGACTCCGGCTCCCGCTCGAGATAGTAATTCGTGAGGAAGTTCGCAAAAAGATCGCGATCTTCAAACACCGGGTCGATCGCCTCGCCGAGAAATCCTGTCTCACAACACAGCCAACGCACCGCTTCCCGATCCGCCGGCTGATACTTGCGGATGATGAATTGATCGGAAGTCGCGGTCATGCAAAAAAGGGGAAGTCAGGTTCAATATAGAAGCGCGGGCGTCAAAGTGCCATCCGGAGCTTAATCCCGCACGAAGCCGGCAATAACCTCGCGGTACACCCCGAAAAGCCGCTCGAACACCCGGTCCCACGAATACCTCGCGATCACGCTGGCGCTCGAGCGCGCGCCGATCCCGCGCAAATCCTCCCGGCTCATCCGCAGGATGGCGTCGGCCAGGGAGGCGGGGCTGTTCTCGGCGGCCCAATGGCCGAGGTCGCTGAAGACGATGCGGTCCATGTAGCTCCCGCGAATCCCCACCACGGGCGTCCCGCACGCCTGGCTCTCGAGCGTCACCAGGCCGAAGGTCTCCTGCACGCCCGGATGCACGAAAAGATCGGCCGCCCGGTAACGCCGCGCCAGCTCGGCGGGCTCCGCACAGTACGATTGCCACGTGACCGCGCCGGTCTTCTTCTGCAACGCCTGGATCGCGCGGCGTTGACCGCCGTCACCCACCGCCAGCAGGTGGAATTTGCCGGGATGCGCCTTGGTCAATAACGCGAACGCCGCGAAGAGCGTGTGCGTGTTCTTCTCCGGCGACAGGCGGCCCACGTACAGCAAGAGCTTCACCCCCGGCGCCAACCCCAATTCAGACCGCACGGAATCCGCCGGCGCGTCCGAGGGATAAAAACGCCCGGGGTCCACTCCGAGGTCGATGGTGACCGTGTTGCCGACGCCCCAGTCGTTGAGCAGCGCGCCCAAGGCCGCCGAAGGCACCAACGTGCGGGCAAATTTCCCGTAGAGCGCGCGCACGTAGCTCCGGGCGACATCCATCATGATGCGGGTGGCGGTGAGCCCGAGGAATTTCATTGTGCTGCGCACGTACGCCTCCGGAAAATGCGAATGGTAAAAACCCACCACCGGGATGCCGAGCGCCTCGCCCGAGGCCAGCGCCTTCCAGGCAATCTGGTAGGGGTCGCCGGATTCGATAATGTCGGGCCGTTCGCCCTCCAGGATGCGTTCGACGGCATGCAGATTGATCAACGCTCGGTAGCGCGACTTCCGCGAAAGGAGCGGGGAGGCGATCGTGTAGACGCGCGTGGGGCCATCCTCATGGACGGCCGTCGCCTCGCCGGGGACGATCAGGACATGGCGGTCGCCCGTGTGCTTGCGCAGGTAGGCGGTCTTTTCCGCCAGGTACCGTTTCACGCCGCCGCTGACCGGCGAGTAAAACTGCGTCAGGTCGCAGATTTTCAAACCATCGCGGCCGCCGGCTGGAGGAGCGGAGGCGGCGCAAGCGGGGTGGGGGCGGGGAGATCGGCGAGGGATTCGGCCCCCGGCGCTTCGGCGTATTCGGTCAGGTAACGCTCGGCGTCGAGCGCGGCCATGCAGCCGTCGCCGGCCGCCGAGATGGCCTGGCGATACACCTTGTCCGACACGTCCCCCGCGGCGAAGACGCCCGGAACGGCGGTGGCCGTGCCGCGAGTCTTGAGCAGGTAACCTTCGTCATCCAGGGGGAGCTTGCCTGCAAAGGGGGCGGTGTTCGGTTCGTGGCCGATGGCGACAAAAACGCATTTGGCGGCCAGCTCGGATTCTTCGCCGGTCTGCGTGTCGCGCAGGCGGACGCCGCGGACCTCGCCCTCGGCGTCGGTGAGGTATTCCTCCACGGCGGAGTTCCACACGGGCTCGATCTTGGGGTGGGCCAGGATGCGATCGGCCATGATGCGGGAAGCGCGCAGCGAATCGCGCCGGTGCACGAGGAAGACGCGGGAGGCAAACCGCGTCAGGAAAATGGCCTCTTCGCAAGCGGAGTCGCCGCCGCCGACCACGACAACCGGCACGTTGCGATAAAAGGCGCCGTCGCAGGTGGCGCAGGAGGTCAGGCCGTGGCCGATCAATTTCTTTTCGTTGGGCAACCCGAGCCAGCGCGCGGCGGCCCCGCTGGCCACGATGACCGACTGCGCATCGATCCACTCGTCCTCATCGATTTGCAGGGAAACATAGCCGTCTTTGGGCTCGAAGGCGGTGACCTCGGCGTATTGAAAGCGGGCGCCGAAGCCGGCGGCCTGCTGCTTCATGCGTTCGATGAGTTCGGGGCCATCGATGCCTTCGGGGAACCCGGGGAAATTTTCCACTAGCGTGGTGGTGGCGAGCTGTCCGCCGGGGTGGCGCCCTTCCAGGACGAGCGGGCGCAAATTACCGCGGGCGGTATAGGTGGCGGCCGTCAGCCCGGCGCACCCGGTGCCGATGATGACGAGTTTCTCCATGGGAAAATAGATACGGGATCGAGCGTGGATGCAAACGGCCTCGAGGTTCCGGCGTTTCTCCGCTTGCGCTCGACTTGAATGGGCGGAACGGCGACACATGATGGCGATGATCGCTGCCGATAATCTGACCGATGCTCCGCCGTACATGGCGCTGCCGTTCGCGCTCCTGCTGGCGGCGATTGCGATTGCGCCGTTTGTCGATCATCACTGGTGGGAGCGGCACTATGCGAAGGTCAGCGTGGCGCTGGGGGCGGTGACGGCGGGGTATTATCTGTTCTGGCTCGGCAACTACGCCCGGCTCGGGCACATCGCCCATGAATACGCCAGCTTCATCGCGCTGATCGGCTCGTTGTATGTCGTCACCGGCGGGATTCACCTGCGGGTGAAAGGGGCGTCGACGCCGGCGCGGAACTGCCTCTTTTTAGCCGTGGGCGCGTTGGCTTCGAACGTCGTGGGGACCACCGGCGCCTCAATGCTGCTCATCCGGCCGTTCCTGCACTTGAACCGGGGCCGGCTCGCCACTTTTCACGTGGTGTTCTTCATCTTCATCGTCAGCAACATCGCGGGTTGCCTGACGCCGATCGGCGATCCGCCGCTGTTCTTGGGATATCTCAAGGGGGTGCCCTTCTGGTGGGTGCTCGAACACTGCTGGCGGCCGTGGCTGATCGCAGTCGGGGCGGTGCTCGCGGTTTTTTACGGCTTTGATCGGGTGAACTTCCGCCGCTTGCGCGGTTTGGAGGCCGCCGTCGAGACGGCCGGTTGGAAATGCGACGGGTTGCACAACGTGGCGTTTCTTGCGGTGATCCTGGCCGCGGTGTTCGTCGGCGAGCCGGCGGGGTTGCGGGAGATCATCATGGCGGCGGCGGCGGTGGGCTCCCGGCTGACCACCCCGCGCGGCGTTTATGCGGCCAATGATTTCAGCTTCGCGCCGATCAAGGAGGTGGCGTGGTTGTTCATCGGCATCTTTATGACGATGGCGCCGCTGCTCGATTACCTGACGCACCACGCCTCCACGCTGGGCGTGCACACGGAGACGCAGCTTTATTGGTTCACGGGGCTGCTGTCGGGCGTGCTGGATAACGCGCCGACCTACGTGGCGTTTCTGGCTGCCGCGCTAGGGGCCAGCGGCCTGAGCGCCGAGCACCCGGCGGATGTCGCGGCGTTTGTGGCGAGCAGCGGGTCGCAGGTGCTGGCGATTTCGCTGGGGGCGGTGTTCTTCGGCGCGATGACGTACATCGGCAACGGCCCGAATTTCATGGTGAAAGCGATCGCGCAGGCGAGCGGGGTGAAGACGCCGAATTTCTTCGCGTACATCCTGCGGTATTCATTGCCGGTGTTAGGGCCGGTGTTTCTCGGAGTGTGGGTGCTGTTTTTCTCGCGGTGGCGGGTATTTTGAAGCGGGCTCTTGGTTACGCCACCGGTTAATTGGTGGGAGCCTCACGCCTGCTCGTAGGCACGCAGGAACTCTTCACGCGCAACGCCCGCCTGCGTCAGGGCGGTGCGCAGCGTAGAACTTTTGAGGGTGCGATGGCCAGGCAAGGTCACGGGGTCTGCGCACCATCATTCTCCTGACGAGCCAGTGAGATGTGGTTGCCGCGGCGTACGACCACAAAATTTATTTGAATTTGGCTAAAAGGCTCAATCATGCGGTGGGCGAGCTAGTGTGTTATCCGCTTCACAGCATGACAACGTGTCCGCTCCTTGTTCTTGGTCGAGGACGGCGCGGCGATAATCGTCGCATCGACGATCGTTCCCTCACGCAGGAGCACGCCGCGCTCGGTCAGCATCGCGTTACGGAAGCTTCAACTTTCTGCGGCGAGTTCGGTGAATCATGATTTCGCTGGCACTATTGCTGCGGCAGGTGCGCTGTCTGGGACATTAAACATTTCACCTTCGGAATGGCTCTTCTCGGCAAAGCGACGGATAATCGCTAGTAGCCTGGCAAATATTCTTATAGACCCGCAATCCATTATTAACGATGGTGCGTCTCGATATGGGGAAGCTTTCCGGATCAGGGCAGCTCATGGTTGTGCCTTAGCGTTAGTCGCGGCAGGCAGAACGGAGCAGGCTCGATCGATGTTTGTATTCGAAAGGGCTCATATTTCAGATGCCGATCCCAGATGGGGGCGTTGCACTACCGCGCTTGCAAAGCTTGAAGTCTTAGCAAACCATCCCAACGCTGCTGCCGAGCTTTACGCATCAATTAGTCAAAACCCTTCGATGCCCGTTCGGTTTCGACGGCATTCTAAAATTGAGCTCTTGCAATGTTGGCAACTACCGAGCGCGGAAGGGAACTTTTGGCGTGCATGAATGCTAAGGCTCATGAGACACCGCCAGATATCTGCGTTATCACTCCAGCACCCCCCGGGGACAATATGGGGGGCGGATTGGAGGTGATGGAATCATAATGGATCCTACTGATCCAGAAGGACTCGGAGGCGATAACCCCTCGAAGAAGAATCCAAATGGCCATCCAGAACTGCCTTCCAATTGTCCGCCGAACCCGACTGATCCGAACGATAATCCGGAGGATGATCCCTGCAAATCGGTCAAGGATCTCGCTGTTGTACTCGGGCACGAATTGGGCCACCTCGCAGGGGGGCCCGGATGCACTGGTACGGATGACGAAAACCGTGACGGAAAGAATGTTCACGGCAACGAAAACCCGATTCGAAAGGAACTTGGACTTTGCCCGAGAAAAAACCTATACCGATGAAAATGGTGTTCAGTATCCTGTTCCGCAAAACCATTGACGTACACGTGAAAGCGCCTCGTTTTTGGCTATTTAGCCTCTTCGTTATATTTGCTAATGCTTCCCAAATGTATGCAGGTGAGGTCGTCAACGGTTATCCCTCACAAATTCTAGCTGCACCTTCGGCTTCATTGAAGACGATACGAGAATTGGTCAGCTCGACAGGAGATTTTCGTGAGCTGTTTTCTTCGAGTAATGTACTGACGGACCGGATATTGCGATCAGTCTGCATTCTTGACGCAAGTAATTCTTATAAGGGCGAAATCAAAGAAGTCCCGGTCTCCACAGAGGTAAGTCTAAAGGAGCTTCTTGAACAAGCTAATGTCAAACCCTGGAGGGGTAGCCCCACATTGAAAGTGTTCAAAAAGCGAGCAATTTTACAAAGCCCCGCGTCATCTGTGAGTGCGGGCGATAAAGCTGCAATCGAGGACTTTCTAAACATAAAGATTGAGCCGGGAGATTTGGTTTATTTCGGCTTTACGTTCTAGTCTTTTTTGGGTTCATGCGCAACGCGTCTTATTATGCAGGACGCCTCGGTGCAGATGAGCGAGAACTTGCACCACGGACTGCCTTCTACCGGGCAGCAGAGACATTGTTGGCGAAAGTGAGCACCGAAGTCCGAACTGGGTAGCTGGCTTGTCCAAAAAAACGAGCGTAAACAAAGCACGAACCACTCGCTCCAAAGGAGCATCTACCGGGAACTTGGCCACGGCGGATTGAAGCAGTTCCCAGTTCAGGCGGGCAACACTGCTTCGGCGACGAACGCCTCCAAGATCGGGTCGTCTTCCGCTGAAGCCAGGGAGGCCACCCCAAAGGTCTCGGCGTGGAAGGCAATGGCCGAACGCACGTCGGAGAGGGCCGCCTCGTAAGCTGTCACCCTGACCGAGGATGGACCCCCGGGCAAGCCCGAGCGGGTAGGCAACGTAGCCGTCGGGGTGCTTCTCGACGACGATCTTCAGATGGTTGTTCACAGAGGTAAGATGGATGGGGCAAACCACGGCGGCAAGCGCAAGCGGCGAGTTGGCTAACGACGTTGTGAAAAGAAAATACGTTATTCGCCCGATCCATACGAGCAAGAATGCGGTGCGAGCCACCCGACGTCTCGCCGCGACAACCGGGGCGGTCGTCCTACAATCGCCGGAATTGTGAACATGCCGCTTTAATAAGCGTTTCCTTAGAACGTTTGCGCATTGGCCGCTGTAAAAGGCGACTCCCGTATTTTGCCAAAACGCCGAGGTCTGCGAAGGTAGCGGCCATGTTCACGGGCATCATCGAGGAAACGGGCCGGGTCTCCTGGCTGCGGCGCAGCAGCGAGAGCGGTCTCCAACTCCAGATCACCGCGCCCACCATCGGCAAAGGCCTCCATCGCGGCGACAGCATCGCCGTCAACGGCTGCTGCCTCACCGTCTCCGCCCACCGCGCGGAGTCCATCACATTTAACCTCCTGCAGGAAACGATCGATCGCACCAACCTCGGCAAGCTGCGACCGGATTCAGTCGTCAATCTCGAGCGCGCCATGCTGGCCGACGGCCGGTTTGGCGGTCATTTCGTCCAGGGCCACGTCGACACCGCCAGCGCGGTGAGCCGGTTCGAGAAAAAGGGGGACGATTATCGGCTGGACGTGGCGCTCCCACCCGAGCATTGCCAGTACATCATCCACAAGGGGTCGATTGCGGTCAACGGGATCGCCCTCACCGTGGCCGAGTTCGACGAGGCCACGTTCACCGCGTGGATCATCCCGCACACGCGCAAAAACACGAATCTGCAAAGCGTTCAGGTCGGCGATCTCGTCAACCTGGAGTTCGACATGATGGCGAAGTACGCGGAGCGGGTGATCACGCGGCTCTATCCGCCCGCGCCGCCGCAGTATACGGATCGGGATTTGGGATAGGGTGCGATTGCGTTTCGTCGCGAGGCGCGGCGCTTTGCCCGCTCCTGCCCTTCTAAAGGGGGCGCAAAAATCGTTGATTTCGTTCGCGCGGGGCGATAGGTTCGGGTTTCATGGCAATCAATCGCAGACCCGAGGAAGACGATGCCGGACTGCCCCTGGTGTTTTCAAACGGAGACCTCTCCGTGCTTTGCGAAACCGCTGATCGGTTGGGATTTAAGGACGAGGAGAGCCTTCTGCGTTATGTTCTGGCCGTGATGTCCAAAGCCGCTACGCGCACCCTCACCGTACTCGATGCGGGTGGGAAAAGCGTCATCTTGAACCCATCGGATTCGTTGTTGAAGCCAGAGTTAACGGAGGCAACCAAGCCTTTAGCATGGCCGGCCTCGCTCGAAAAGCAGGGAGGGAGGAAGATTTCAACGCTTCTGAGCTTCTCTCTGGTCACGAGCACTTGACGGAGCGGGTGGTAAAGATCGAGGAGCATCTTTCCACTCCCCAAACGTTCGCCGCCTTTCTGGAGGAATGCTCCAAAGACTCCCGCAAGTTTGACGACATTTTCGCCCGGATGTTCTGTCGCTTCATGGTGGAAAACAAGGATGTGCAGGCAGCGTTAAATGCTTCCATTGAGAAGGTCGATCGAAATTTTTTCTATCGCAATCTCAAGCGGGTTTGGTTTCCCATGTATTCGGGGGCGATTATTGTACTCACGCTGATTGGGAAACAGCTTGTAGAGTGGGCGCTTTCGTTTCTGCCTCACAAATAGTGTCTGGCGGCGTTGGCGGGTGCCGACCAGATCCCCCTCCGGGCAGCCTGAATCCACCGCAATCTACCCGCGGTCGCAGCCACCGTAATGTCCCGGTCCCCCGGATGGTTTGCACGGGCGATGCGGCGGACGCCGATCTCACTATCTGGGTTGAGACACTTCTTTTTTCCGCATCTTTCTTGTCAGCCGCGCCCGCTCCCTGTACCGTGAGACCGTTCCGGTGTTCCAACCGTCTGAGCGTTCCTCGCCATGGCCAAAACAAAGCGGAAACTCCTTCATTCCAAGGCACTTATGCAACGGCAACTGCCGTTCAAGCATGAGGGGGAATACTTCGACCTCCGGGCGATCTTCGACCGCCTCAACGCTCGGTATTTTTCGCGCACGCCGCTGACCGGCTATACCATCACATGGGGACGCCGCCGCAAGCTCCCGCCCAAGGAGTATTTCGTCTTCGGCAGCATCCAGGAGGAGGATCGGATCATTCGGATTCACCCCCGGCTGGATGCGCCGTTTGTGCCCGTCTGGTTCATCGAATTCGTGGTGTACCACGAGATGCTGCACTCGGTCGTGCCCGACGAACCGGCGGAGAACGGCCGGCGCAAGGTTCACACGCCCGAATTTTACCGGCGGGAGCGGCAATTTTATTTTTATCGCCGGGCGCGGCTTTGGGAGCAGGAAAACCTCGCCCGCTTCCTCCGCTAGGCGCCGGGTCATGACCGCCTTTGTGCTCGCGGCGGGCCTCGGCACGCGTTTGCGGCCGCTCACCGACCAGATCCCCAAGCCGCTGATCCCCGTTGGGCTCAAGCCGCTGATCACGTTTGCCTTCGATCATCTGATCGCCGAGGCGGGGGCGGAGCGGTTCGTGGTCAACACGCACCACCTGGCTGCGGCCTACGGCGACGCCTTTCCCGACCGCCATTATCGCGGGCGGCCCATTGCGTTCCGCCACGAACCGGTGCGGCTCGAGACCGGCGGCGGACTCAAAAACGCGGCGGACCTGCTCGGGAACGAGACGTTTCTCGTCTACAACGGCGATATCCTCACCGATCTGCCCCTGGCGCCGGCGATCGAGCATCATCGGCAAACCGGGCACCTGGTGACGCTGATCCTGCGCTCCTCTGGCCCGCAACACATCGCCCTCGATCCCGAGACGCAAACGGTGGTCGACATCCACAACCTGCTCGAGACGGGACGCCCCGCGGAATATGGGTTCAGCGGCGTCTATCTGTTGGAGCCGGCGTTTTTGGAACGCATCCCGGCGGGAGAGGTCGTTTCCGTGATCCCGATCTTCCTCGAGATGATTCGGCGTGGGGAACCCATCGGCGGCGTGGTGGCAAACGAAGGCGAGTGGCGCGACCTCGGGTCCCGTCAGGAATATCTCCGCGTCCTCCGTGAGCTCCGTGCGGAACCTGTGCCGGTATTCCCCCGGTATGGCGCGCCCGATCCCGGCTGGCGAAACTGGATCCATCCGTCCGCCGTGATCGGCGCCGGCGTCCGCATTTTGGGAGCGACGACCGTCGGCGCCGGCGCCCGGGTTGGAGAAGGGGCGACCTTGCAGGATTGCATTCTCTGGCCGGGAGCAGAAATCGCTTCCCAGAGCGAGCTCACCCGCTGTATCGTGCGCGGCTCGCAACGCGCGGCGGGAACTTATCAGGACCAGGATTTTTGAAGCCGCGCTCCTTATGCCGCAAGATTTGTTGATCCGCCAGACCCGCGAGCGCTTTGCCGCCGCCGTGGACGAGTCCATTTCGATTGAGCCCATCGAGAAAGGAGGCTCCGAGCGGAGTTTCTACCGGGTGCAAATGGCGCACCAGACGTTGATCCTGGTCAAGTACGGGTCGCAACGCGAGGAGAACCGGCACTACGTGCGCATCGCGCAGGTGCTCGACGCGATGGGGGTCCGCACGCCCAAGATCTATTTCCATGCGCCGGAGGACGGTCTCATCTGGATGGAAGACCTCGGCGAGCGCGACCTGTGGAGTTTTCGCAACGATCTGTGGTCCATCCGGCGCCCGTACTACGAGTCGGCGCTGGAGGAGGTGCGGCGGCTGCATGACCGCGGGTGGTCGGGGCTGGCGAAATTTCCGTTTACGTTGCAGATCGAGTTCAATGCGGCGCTGTATCGGTGGGAACAAAAATATTTCTTCGAGAACTGCATCGGCCGGTATTTCGAGGCGCTCGTACCGGCCGGGACCGCGGAACGCATCGCGGGGTTGCCGATCTGGGAGGAGATCGCGCAGAAACTCGAGAGGCTTCCGCGCGTGCTGGTCCACCGCGATTTTCAATCGCAGAACGTGCTGATCAACGGCGGCCGCGCGCACCTGATCGATTTCCAAGGGATGCGTCCGGGGCTGGCGCATTATGATCTGGCGTCGTTGTTGTATGACCCGTACGCCCATCTTTCCGCGGAGGAACGGGCGGAGTTGATCGACTTTTACCTGGGGCTGGGTTCCCGGGTGGATCTTGGGCAATCGCGGGCGGAGTTCGACGCGGTGTACCGGCTGTGTGCATTGCAACGGTTGATGCAGGCGCTCGGGGCCTACGGGTTTCTCGGGATCGTGCGGGGGCGGAGCCAGTTTCTGGCGTACGTGCCGATTGCGCTGCGTTCGTTGCGCGAGGTCGCGGCGGAGATCGGCGGCCTGGAGGAATTCGGCGCGCTGCTCAAGGGCCTGCCGGCGTGAAGCAGGCGAGCGGGTGAAGGGAATCGAACCCTCGTGTCCAGCTTGGGAAGCTGGCGTTCTACCATTGAACTACACCCGCAGAGTACTTACTGCCAAGTTACCACGTCGTCGCAGGTCGACGTCAAGGCACCCGTTGTATCACCAAATTTGGCGTCCTTGCCAGCGCAAAATCCTGCCGCCGGCACGCGCAGGATTTTCGTCGAATCGGTCGGCGTCTGCGCGGGATCATCGGTGTATCCATTGCTGTACGTCAAGCCTGCCGTCAAATCTCCGGTGATCTTGTAGGGCTGCATGATTAAATCCGTGTAGTTGCTGTCGATGCGAAAGCAAAATAGATTGCCCCACGGGTCAACGAGATCGCCCGCGCTGAAGCCGGCCTTCACCGCCGTGCCGCCCGCGGTCGTCGTCGGGATAAAGCCATCACGCGGATCGGAAACGTTTTTGACGTCCTTGGACTCGAAATAAACGATCTTGCGACTGTTGAGCGCCTTGTAGGCCGCTGTGCCGCCGCTCGCGCTGCCGCCGGTCGGGTTATTTAGCGCGCGGAGAACGTCGAACAGGTACCCGTTGCGGCCGCCTTTACCGCTCGCCACGGTCGAGGTGCCAGTGTCAAAAGTCACGTCCTGCGGCGTACCGCCACCGGACGTGTCAACCGGCTCCACCGGGTACTGCCCGTACTCGGTCTGATAGGCTTTAATGGCGGTGATCGCGTTGGTCATCGTCACCTTGGCGCTGACTTTCTTGGCACGATCCAACACGCCGGAGCCCACCGGCAGGAGGATGCCGGCCAGCACCGCGATGATCGAGATGACGACCAGAAGCTCAAGCAACGTAAAGGCGCGGACGGACGACGGGCGGAAAAAACGCGTTTTCATAAGGGGAGACAGCGACGCGGAAAGTTTACCGCCATTCGCGTGATCGAACAACCGTTTTCTGGCGGCTGCTCTCACGCCGCGGCTGTTGGCTGAAAGGCGAAGGCGTCGACGCGTTCCGGGAAGGAGCAATACGTGCAATCGGACAAGTCTTGCAGACAAAAATCCTCGTAAATTTGCAGGAGGCCCTGCTGGTGGACCACCCGCTTGAGCCAGCGGGCGCGCGCGGCCGGTTGCTCGTCCCCGAAGAGGCGGGTGGCGGCGGTTTCCACCCGGCGATTGGTGAGCGCGGCGGGGAGTTTCTCGTAGTCGGCCCAACGCTCCGGCCGCGCCGCGATGAGGACGGGGAAGAACACGTTGGCAAGCATCTCGGCGCCGCGCGCGCCGCCGATCAGGGCCAGCGGACGGGGGGATCGGCCGGAAACCAGCGTGTAGTGCCAGTCCCAATATTCGTCGGTTAACCCGGAAAGGAACTTCAAGATGGCGCTTGCCGGGTTGGGCGCATCGGCCTCGGCCAGGGCGCGAACTTCCGGCCACCGGAGCGCGAGGGCGGCCAGCGCGGCGAGGCGGCGTTGCGGGTGGTTGCCGGGGCGCAGGCCGCCTTCGCCGCCTTCCGCAGGGCGGCCGAGACCCATCTGGCGCCCGGGACGTGACCGCGTCCGCGCTCCCTCGGGCGGTCGATCTCACCAACTGCGACCGTGAGCCGATCCATCTCCTGGCGGCGATCCAGCCTTTCGGCTTCATGATCGGTGTCACCGCCGATTGGACCGTAGCGCGCGCCTCGGCGAATCTTGAAGCCTTTACCGGGATCGACGCCCAGGATGCACTGGGCAAGCCGCTCGGCGCGCTGTTCCGCGAGGACGCGATCCACGCCATCCGCAACCGCGTGCTTTTGCTGCGCGGACCGGACGCGATCGAGCGCATCTTCGGCCTGCCGCTGCTGAAATC
>CAXUAZ010000004.1:41276-47770 GCA_964249195.1 uncultured Chthoniobacterales bacterium | reverse complement strand
GGGTATCATCTCAACTCGGCCAAACCGGCGTTTCTCAAAGACATCCACACGGTCGCGGTGCCGACGTTTCGCAACGACACGCTCGAGCCCAAGCTCGAGGTGCTGGTGACCGACACGGTCATCAAGCAACTCCAGCAAGACGGCACTTACCAGATCAGCACGGAGGCGAACGCGGACGCGATCCTCACCGCGACAGTTGAAAAGCTACAGCGAAATCCGGCGCGTTCCGTGCGCGGCAACGTGCTTCTCACCCGGGAGTTCAACCTGACGCTCACGTTGCGATTCCAATTTGCCGAGCGCACGACCGGCCGGGTGTTGGACTCTGGCACGCTCATCGGCACGACGAGTTTCTTCGTGGGGAGCGACCTGGAGCAAAATCAGCGGCAGGCGATCCCGCTCGCCGCCGAGCAGGCCGCGGTGCGTCTTACCAGCCAATTGACCGAAGGCTTCTGAGGCCTCCAGGCCTCGCGCGGCGCCATGAACATCGCGTTGACGACGATCGGCAGCACGGGCGACCTGCAGCCGTTTCTCGCGCTCGCGCTCGGCTTGCAGCGGACGGGCCATCGGGTCCGCGTGTGTTCGCACGATCTTTTTGCCGGACATTTTGAGAAGGCCGGAGTCGACTACGCGTCGGTCGGCGCGTCGCTCGACGAAGGGCGCTGGCGCCGCACTTGGACGAAGCTTGACGCCGCGGGAGACAACATCCTGCGGCAGGTGGAGGTCCTCGTCGACGAACTGTTTCTCGAGGAAGCGCCCCGGCATTTCCGCGATTGTCTGGAGGCGATGCGCGGCTTCGATGTCGCGGTGTGCCACCACGGAGACCTCCTGGGACAGGAGGCGGCATTGCGGCTGGGGCTGCCATGGGCGGGCGTGCTGCTTTGCCCCGGGGCGGTCCCCACCCCGCGGAATCCGCCGCTCCACGCGCCGGACCTCGGGCCCATCGGCAATCGTCTCCAGTGGATGGTCGGCCGATTGGCGATGCGGAAGATCCAGCGGCGGGTAAGCGCGTCGCTGCGGGAGATTGGCGGGATGCGGCCCGATATGAGCGTGAGCGAGTCGTTCTCGCCAGGGTTAAATCTTCTCGCGGCGTCGGCGACGCTGGCCCGGGTACCGCCGGATTTGCCGAAGTCGTTCGTGACGACTGGATACTGGTTTCTGCAGGAGCCCGCGTACACGCCGCCGGCGGAGTTGGCGGCGTTCCTTGCGGCGGGGCCGCCGCCGGTGGTGATCAGCTTCGGATCGATGGGCGGCGAAGGCGGCGAACAGACGGCGCGTCTGCTGGTGGAGGCGGGCCAGCTCTGCGGTCAACGCCTGATCATCCAGCGCGGATTCGGCCGAATTGCGACGGACGACGCGCCGCCCGAGCGCGTCTTCTTTGCGGATTTCACCCCGCACGATTATCTATTTCCACAGGCCTCGTGCGTGGTGCATCACGGCGGCGCCGGCACGACGGCCGCGGCGGCGCGGGCCGGTAGGCCATCGGTGGTCGTGCCGCACCTGGCGGATCAGATGTATTGGGCGCACACGTTGCGCCGGGCTGGCATCGCGCCAAAACCGCTCCGGCGCACCCGGCTCACGGCCGCAAGACTTGCCGAGCGGATTCGCACGGTGCTCGCGACCCCCGAGATGCACACCCGCGCCAAGGTGATCGGCGAGCGGCTTCGGGAGGAGGATGGGATCGAATGTGCGGTAAAGGCGATAGAACAATGGGCTTCTCACGCGGAGGCTTGAGCGGCTTCCCGGGCGGCGCCGTAGGCGCCGGCCCATTCACCCAGCGTGGCCGGACCGATTGCCGGGCGGCGCTCGTCGATTCGATATTCGATCCGATCAAGCTCCGCTTGCAACGGCTTGAACAATACATCCCCGGCTTGCGCGATCCCGCCGCCGATAATGATCGCCTGCGGATCCAGCGCGTTAATGAACGACGCGCACGCGCACGCGAGGACGTAGACGGATCGACGCCAGATGCCCGCCGCGGCTTCGTCGCCGCTTTCCGCCGCATCCATCAACTCGCGGGTACTCCTAAACCGGCCGCCGCTCCGTTGCCGGATCGTGCAATCGCCGATCGCCAGTTCCAACGCTCCCGGCATCTTCAGGTGCGATCGCGGCCCGTCCACGTCCATGCACACGTGCCCGAGATGCCCGGCGATGCGGCGCCACCCTCGGAGCAGGCGCCCATCGGCCATGATCGCTCCCCCCACCCCGGTCCCCCGCGTGTGCAAAATCACGTGCTCCAACCCCCGCGCGGCCCCAATCCAAGCCTCCGCAACCAGGGCGGCGTGACCGTCGTTTAAGAGCGGGACGGGACGCGGGCGTTTCAGCCACTTCGTCCAGTTCAAATCCTCAAGGCCATCGAGCGCGATGGTCTTGCCGCTCAGCGAGGCCACCGAAAGGCCGTCGCCGGCGATCACGCCGGGCGTAGCAGCGCCGATCGAGCCCGCGGGTGCACCCTGGCGCGCCTCGATTTCCGCGATCACTTCCGGAATGCGGCGGGACCAAAAACCGAAGTCGCCGGTGGGGTCGGTATGCCGCTCGAGCAAGACGCCCTCCGGGTCCAACGCGGCCACCTTGATGTTCGTGCCGCCGAGATCGATTCCAATGCTGTAACTCATAAAGTATTAGGGGGTCGTCGGCGCCGCGTCGAGCCAGATCGGCGCCGCCACGCCATCGCGGTAGGCCTTAAGCGCGGCGGGCGACGAATGGACGTGCAGATCGCTGAAACTTTCGTCGCCATTCTGCCAGCGCTCGTGCCAGAAAATCGCCGCCTTTAGCCGCGGATAACGGCCCGCGTTCATCTCGGCAAAGGCGGTGCGCAGCCACTTTGCCTTGTCGCCTGACTTCGGGAATTCACCGACGCCCCACTCGGCGAGCATCACGGGCTTCGCGGGGTCGAGCGCGCAAAGGGCCTTGTACCCGTGGTGCATCGTCTCCTCCCAGGTGACCCAGCCGTCTTCGCCCGGCGTGAGCTGGCCATAGGCGCTCATGCCCAGCCAATCCACGTAATCGGCGCCCGGATAATATTGCGCGATGGCGTTCCATTTCTTGTCGGGATGCGAGTCATTGTTCACGTGGAAAACCCATTCGATGTTCCGCGCGCCCGCAGCCCGCACGCGATCTACCGCGTGCCGGTAGGCTTGCTGGTAGAGCGATGGTCCAGCAAATCCGGCGCCATCCTTGCCCGGGGCGTCGGCGCCGTTGGCATGTCCCGACCAGGGGAACCAGTTGGAATTGGGCTCGCAGCCGAACGAAACGAGCAACGGCCCGCCGCTGTCCCGGGCGCCCGCCGCCCAGCGATCGATGTACGCGTCGCAGTCTCCGCCGATGATGTGCTTGAGCGAATACCCGCCTGGGTCGACGTTCTTTCCCTGCTCGTACGGCGGACCCCAGGGCGACCAGTACAGGAGGGGGACGGCGCCTGCAGCGCGGATCACGCGGACGTTGGCCGCGGGAAATTCCCCTTTGCCCCAAAAGCTGGAGCTCGCGATGATCGCCTGCCGCTTGCCGACCAGCGCCTCGAATTGATGGATCGCCGCCGGGGTCACGGCGTCCTCCGTGTCGCCAAAGTCTTCGTACGCTCCCGTGTAGATGCCCTGCGCGGGGACGGCAATGCCGGCGCCGGCCGAAGACGCGACGAACGCCAACAGGCACGCGGCATTGAAGCTTGCCGCCGCTCGGCGCGCCCGCGAAGTTATGCGGCCATGCACCCGCGCGCGCTCATCCTGGACTTCGACGGTTTGATGGTCGATTCCGAGATGACGGAGTACGTGGCGTGGAAGGAGATGTACGAGGGGGAGGGCGCTCATCTGACCGTCGCCGATTGGCTCGGCGCGGTCGGCTATGTTAACGGGTTCGATCCTCGCGCGCACCTGGAAATGCAAGTGGGCCGCAGGCTTGATTGGGCGGCCTTAGACGCGCGCCGCGTCGCGCGCATCGGCGAACTGCACGCAGCGCTGGATCAACCGCTGCCGGGCGTTGCGGCGTTGGTCGAGGCAGGCGAGAGACTCGGGTGGCGCCTGGGTGTGGCGAGCAACTCGACGAAGGCATGGGTACAGGCGGGCCTCGAGCGGCTCGGCTGGGGCCGGCGTTTCCAGACGATCCGCACGCGGGATGACGTGGAGCACCCCAAGCCGGCGCCCGACGTTTACCGGCGCGTGCTCGAGGACCTCGGCGCGAGCGCATCGGACAGCATCGCGTTTGAGGACTCGCACCCGGGAGTGGCGGCCGCCAGGGCGGCGGGGTTGTACGTGGTCGCCGTGCCAAACGAACTCACGCGCTTGCAAGACCTTTCGCTAGCCGATCTCACCGTCACGACCCTGGCGGGATTCGATCTGGAAAACGTGGCGCTTCCGGCGAAGCGGGAACGTTAAAAGGTCCTCACGCAAAGGCCGCAAAGCCGCAAAGGAAGAAAGAATCCTCCAAACCATTACCCTTCTGCCTTCCGCCTTCCGCCTTCCGCCTTCTGCCTTCCGCCTTCTGCCTTCTGCCTTCTGCCTTCCGCCTTCTCCTACTTCCCTGCTTCCGCCGCAAACTTATACCCATACTCCCGCGCGGTGAGGATGTGCTCCGGCTGGTGCGGATCACGCTCGATCTTCCGGCGCAACGTCGCCACAAATCGATCGATGCTGCGCGGCGTCACGTTGACGTCGTAACCCCACACCTGATTCAAAATCTCCTCGCGGCTCAAAGCCTGACCCGCCCGCTGCAAAAAGAAATGGAGCAGCGCGAACTCCTTCGGTGATACTTCGACGGGTTGCCCGCCGCAAGTCAGCGTCCGCGCCCGCATATCGAGCCGATGATCGCCGAAGGCATATTGCTCCGGCTCGCCCTGGCGTTTGCGGCGCAAGAGCGCCTCCGCCCGCGCCATGAGTTCGCGAATGCTGAACGGCTTCTTGACGTAATCGTCCGCTCCCAACTCGAGCCCGAGCACCACGTCGGATTCCTCGGTCTTGGCGGTCAACACGAGGATCGGCATCGTCAGCCCTTCACGGCGCAGGCGGCGGCAGACCTCGTAGCCGTTCATCTTCGGCAACATGAGATCGAGCACGATCAGCGCCGGCCTGGCGTTGACGGCGAGATCGAGCCCCTTGTCGCCGTCCGCCGCCACCAACACGTTATACCCCTGGAAACCAAAGTTGTCCTTCAACCCGTGAGCGAGCGTCGCGTCGTCTTCGATGATGAGCACCGTCTCCATGCGATGAGCGTTGTTCCTAACTACGACGATCTCGGGGCAAGCGCACCGTGAAAGTGCTGCCCTTCCCCACCGCGCTCGCGACGGTAACCTCCCCGCCGTGCGCGCGCACGATCGAGCGCACGATGCTCAACCCCAGACCGAGCCCCTCGTGACTGCGGGCGAGCCGTTGATCCACCTGGTAGAAACGCTCGAAGATCCTCTCCTGCTCGCCCGGCGGGATGCCCGGCCCATGGTCGCTTACTTCCAGCAGCACGCTCGCCGCGTTGGCCGAGGCGTTTACCTCCACGCAGGGGTGTTCGCCGGAATATTTGAGCGCGTTGTCCAGCAGGTTTACTAACACCGCCGTGAGCGCGTCGGCGTCGCCTTGCAACGGCGGGAGATCCGGGGCGATCGTCACCGTCAGGTCCGCGCCTTCGAGCCGCGCCTGCAATTGGGTGCGGGCGGCGGCGATGATTTCGGCGACGTCCACGGTCGCGGGCGCGATCAGCCGGCCTCCCCCGCGTTCGATGCGCGAGAGCGTCGAGATGCCTTCAATCAAGCGCTCCATGCGGCGGTTTTCCTGGGCGATGAGCCGCAGGTATTCGTCGGCCTGCGCGGCGCCGCCGGTGTAACGTCGATCCAGCAGGGTCTCGACAAACATCCGCACCGAGGCGAGCGGCGTTTTCATCTCGTGCGACACCACCGCGAGGGCGTCGTTGCTGAGTTCGCGCAGGATGATCCGCCGGCTGAGCGCGACGCCGGCCAGGGCGCCGATGGCCACCGTTACCGCCAGCACCCCCACGATCGTCCAGAAGTAGAACGCCAATTGCTCCCGGCTCGCGGCGTCGACGAGCGAAGCGCCCGGCGTGAACAGTTGCACCCGCCATTGGGGCAGCGGCGCCTTGAGCGCGGCCTCCGCCAACGGATCGCCCGCCGGCGCCCGCCCCTCGCTCAACGGCACGCTTTCTCCGTTTTCATCCACCAGCACCAGCACGCTATGCAGATCGAGCGTGCGGATGTAATAGGCACGGATGAAATCGAGCAGGCGCCCGCGCGTTTTCAGCAACAAGACAGGCGGCTGCGATTCAGCGGGCGCGAGCGCGAAGATCGGCTCCGCCGCCTCGCACAGGAAGCGCCAGCGCACGCCGCGGCGGTTTGGAAGGGCGCTCACCCGCACTCCGCTCTCGATGGCCGCTTGCGCCAGCGCCGACGGCTGCGAATCTATGGGCGCCAGCCGGCCGTCGGCGGCCCCCCACCCGCCCGCGGCGCCAGCCCCCCCGGGGGTGTCCGCCCACGCCCCCGGGGCCGTGGGCGCGCGCGCCGG
>CAXUAZ010000004.1:0-41266 GCA_964249195.1 uncultured Chthoniobacterales bacterium | reverse complement strand
GATGTCGCGCACCTCCAGCGACCACAGATTGCTGGCGAGCGCCTTGCCCCGCAGGGCCACCATCACGACCGCGTCTCCTGCCCCGCCGGGATTCTCCGCCAACTCCCGCGTGACATTGGCCGCGAGCGACGTGCCCGCCGCATCCAGAAATTTCCGGTAGATCGGCCGTTCGCGATCGCGCGCCTCCAGCCGCTCGGAAGTCGCCGCCTCGATCAGGAAACGAACCACAAACGCCGCCGGAATCAGCGGCAGCAACATCAA
Source organism: uncultured Chthoniobacterales bacterium (assembly GCA_964249195.1). Classification (GTDB taxonomy): domain Bacteria; phylum Verrucomicrobiota; class Verrucomicrobiia; order Chthoniobacterales; family SZAS-18; genus CAXUAZ01. Next base: position 41,005 of record CAXUAZ010000004.1, on the reverse strand, counting down.
CAACAACACCAGGGCGCGGAGTTGCCGCGGCTTGACTTCGTACGGGCCGCTGGCGCGCATGTTGGGCCCTAGACGTCCAGCGAAGTCGTGGAAAGTTGATCCCAGTAGGTGACCGCGCCCTGACGATTGGTAATAAACCTCACCCCGCCATCCTGCGAGATCACGATGGCAACCGTCTCCGGCTCCGCCAGGCACAGCCGGTAAACGGAACGGTGCCGCGTGCCGACGCTCTCGGTGAATTCATCCTCCCCCTCGGCGCCCTCCAAGTCCGTCGCGCGGCGAACGGTGACCACGCCCGGCAGATCCCCGCTGATCTCGCCCCCGAAACCGAGCAACTCGAAACGGTTCGTCAACACCACCGCGCCGTCCACTTCGGCGCAGCCGGCGACCAGATACGCCATCTCGAAGATCGCCTCGTCGAGCGCAGTGAGTTTTTCATCGTTGCTGACCGCATATTCATCCCAGCCGACGATCGCTTCGACGCCGGCATGCAGCTCGGAAACGCGGTTCATGATCCGCAGGATGAGCGATTGGAAACGCTTGCGCGGCTCGCCGTCGTCAAAGCGATACTTCAGATTGATATGCCGGGTGACGAGCGAGAGTTCCGGGGTTGGGTCCGGCGGCATGAGCAGGATCGTCGCGCCGTGATGGGCGCTGCGCAGCGCCGAGATGAGCCGCTTAATGGCATGCTGCGCGATCACCCGGATCATCCCCGGATCGAGCTCGGCCCAATCCGCGGCGGCCGCCTCCCGAAACTCCCGATGCCGCTCGAACATTGCCATCCGGCCGGGAGCGAAATACTCGGAAATCCACCGGGAATCGAAAATATTCACGGCGGGGCCGGTGATCTGCCCGCCTTCGATGCGTCCGATCACCTGAGATCCAAACCCCATTGTGAGGCGCCCGGGCCCCGTCACGCTGAGCACGAGCGCCGGCGGGAGCGTCTGCACGCGGCCCCGGCCGCCGTGGACATTTTGCAGCCAGCGCAGCCCGGAATGGATGATGCCCCAGATGCGAGGCGACTCCTGTTTGTCGTCGAAGCAGACGCCGATGAGGGACCGGTAGAAATTGGCCGCGGGCGACAGGCGCCGCGTTTCCAGAGGATTGAACGGCCGCGTCTCCGAAAACCGCAGACAGTGCAACCCATCTGGGGGTCCCTGATCGCACGGAAACCGTTCCGGCTCGGCGAGGATTAGGCGGAAGGTGACGGGCCGCAACTCCTCGCGCAAGAGGCTGGCCTGATAGCAGACGATGATGAGCCGCTCGAGCAACTCGCGGTCCGGCGGCAAGGCGCCCCAGGAGCCCGGGGTGGGGTCAGCGCCGAGTTCCTGCGCCGCCACGTCATGCCAGCGTTCCAGGATGAACGCGGCGAGATCGCGGGGGTAGGCGACGTTGCTCATTCTCGCCTGTCCTCGCTGAAGTCTCCCAGCGGTTCATCAAAGTCAGGCGCCATCCAAAAGCCTTTGAGACTGCCGGCAACGGGAGTCGGCGCGATGGTCGTTATCTCCGCCGCAGCAGGCTCATCTTGCCTCAGACGGAGAGACGATATGAGCGCCTGAAGTTTGCGGAGATCATCGGCGTCCCACGTGGCGATTTCCTGATGGATCGCTTCGAAGCTCATGGTCCTAGAATAAGTCTTTGAGTTCTCGTCGGCAAGCCGTGGATGGCCACCAAGCGCGCCGACGCGCTCGTTCACGATGGGCTTGCGACTCCTTCCAATGGACGCGCCGCCAGCAGCTCGCTGACTTTCTGCGTCAGCGCCTGCGGCGTAAATGGCTTCTCCAGAAACTCCACGTGAGGATCCAGGATCCCGTGTTCGCTGATGTCGTCTTCCGAATAGCCGGATACGAAGAGCACCTGCGTGTCGGGCCGTTGGGCGGTCACCATCCGCGATAATTCCAGGCCGCCGATCTGCGGCATCACCACGTCGGTGATGAGGAGGCGGATGTTGCCCTCGTGCTTGCGGCTGAGTTCCAGCGCTTCCACCCCGTTGCCGGCGCAAAGCACTTTGTACCCTTGCCCGCTGAGCACCTGGCAGACGAGTTCGCGCACGATCTCTTCGTCCTCTACCACCAACACCGTGTCGGCCCGCAACGCGCTCGGCGCCGTCTCCGGCACATGCTTGGGTCGCACGTCGTCCACCTCGCCGGCTTCAAAGGGCAGGTAAACGCGAAACGTACACCCCTCCCCCGGCGCGCTCTCGACCGCGATGGCGCCGCCGCTTTGCTTGACCACGCCGTACACCGTCGCCAACCCCAGGCCGGTCCCCTTGCCCGGCCCCTTGGTCGTAAAAAACGGCTCGAAGATGCGGGATTTCAATTCGTTGTCCATCCCATACCCCGTGTCGCTGACGGCGAGCAAAACGTAGTCGCCCGCGGGCAGGTCGATCGCCTGCTGGCGGGCGGTTTCCTGGTCCAGGTGCACGTTGTCCGTGCAAATGGTCAGCACGCCGCCTTTAGGCATCGCGTCGCGCGCGTTGACCCCGAGATTGAGGATCACCTGCTCGATCTGATTCGGATCGGCCTTCACCCGCCCGCAGGTAGCCCCGGCGCGGGTCCGCAAATCGATGTGCTCGCCGATCACCCTGCGCAGGATCTTCTCGAAATCGGTGACCAGCGCATTGAGATCGATCACGCGCGGTTGCAGGATCTGCTTGCGGCTGAACGCGAGAAGCTGGTGCGTCACCGCCGCCGCCTGCTGCCCGGCCTTGCGAATCATCTGCACGTTCTGCTGGCTCGCGGGATCGAGATCCTGCTTGGCCGAGAGCAACTCGGAATAGCCCAGAATCGCGGTCAGCAGGTTGTTGAAATCGTGGGCCACGCCGCCGGCGAGGCGCCCGACCGCTTCCATCTTCTGGGCCTGGCGCAATTGCTCGCCGCTGTGGCGCAACGCCTCCTGCGCGATCTTGCGCTCATTGATCTCGGCGATCAGGCTCGCGCGCTGATTGAAAAACTCGCGGATGAGCTTGGCCAGTCCCGCAAATTCCTTGCCATTCTGCACGCCCACTTCGTCCAGCAGCGCCAGGTTTTCCGTCTCGAGCGTTTGCGAGATCAACCCGAGCGGGCGGCTCACCCAGCGCGTGAGCGAGACGGTGAGCAACAGCAGGACGACCAGCGCGAAAAGGATGAGCAACGCCACCAGTTGCTCGCTGGAACGATTGAGCTGTTTGACCGTGTCCGACTCGTTGCTGATGATCAGCCGCGCGATCGGCGCGCCGTCCCATCCGCGCAGGACCCGCGTGATGTTGACGATGCCGTCCGGCGCATCTCCGGAAGCCGCGTCCGGCTCGTTGGGTGAAGCGAACCGCACGAAGTTATTCGAGTCGCGGCCGAGTTGCTTGATGACCTCGTTGCTCCACAACCGGGCGGCGAAAAAGAAGCCTTGCGGCGGCGTCTGGCGCCAACTGTCGGTCGACGGGTGAACCGTCGCGGCGCGCACCTCCATGATCCCCTCGGGGGCCTTCATGAAGAAGTGCATCAGCCGCTCCTTCGCGAGCGCGTCGAACACAGCCGGCGGCAGCGGAAGATCCTGCAACTGCGCGCCGGCAAAGAGCCGGTCGGCCGAGTAGAATCGCGTCCCGTCCGGCTTGTAAATCCACACCGCGTGCGCGCCCGAGCTGACCCACGTGGCGTCGTTGACGTTTTGCCCCACCCAGGCGCTGTCCCCCTGCTTGATGGCGCGCACCATGGCGTCCCAATACGTGTAATCCTTGGCGAGCATTTCCAGGTTTTCACCCTGGCGGGCCAGGAATTCGTCGAACGACTGGCTGCGCTCCTGCGTGCGTTCGCGCGCGATCTCCAGGAACTTGGCCCGCTCGCGGCTCTTGATCAGGCCCAGGCCGCCGACGAAGAGGGCGACGATCGCCACCAGCAGCAGGAAAATCTTGGTTTGAACTCTCATGGGGGTCAGGTGGGAACGAGCCCGCCCGTCTCCTAGCGGGGCATGCGGCGTTCCTTCACGCGCACGATCCGCCAATCCTCCGGCCGGTCACCCGCCAGAGTGTAGGTGGTTCCGATCCGGCCTACCACGCTGTATTTGCGGCCTTTGACGTTGAACCGGCACGTCACGTCGACTTTCACCGTCCCGGGTTCCTCGGCGGGCGCGAGGCGCACCCCGCCCACGAGGGTAAAGTAACGTTCGGGCCAGCGCGCGTTGTAGCGGCGGATGTCCCGCGCGATGAAAGCGCGACTGACCTTCCCGTCGTCAAAATAGTCCACCTGGTCGGCGTAGAGCGCCGCCTCGGCCGCGGGATCGTTCGTCTGCGCGGCCAGGAGATATTTTTCGACGAACAAGCGCACCCGGTCGGAATCGACCTCCGCTTTGACGACGCCCGCCGCGGCCGGAGGCGGCGCCACGGGAGCGGGCGGCGGCGGGATCGTCACCCGAGCCAGATCGCTCTTGAGCACAGGCACGTCGGGCCACGGCGCGGCCACCGCGGCGGGCGGGCGCAAGCCGAAGGAATTCAGCGTTTCCTCATCCAAAGCGCCGCTGGCGGGGAAACCCTTTCGCTGCTGATAGCAGGCGAGAGCTCCGGCCAGACCCGGCGACGGCAGCCCGTCGATGTCGCCGAAGTACAGGTTGCGTTTGCGCAACTCTTCCTGCACCTGGCGCGTCACGTCCTCCGCCCGCAACCGGCCGCCGCAGAGCAGCAGGGCCGTCGCGACCAACATGAAAATCCGGATCTTCACCGCAAGGGAATTCGACCGAACGCGACCGAACGCGCGCACCGGGCGCGGCCTTGCGTTTGCGAAAGGGACGGCAGTGCGCTTGAGTGAGCGCCTATGTCCTTCCGTCCCTGCGCGCTCTTTGCGGTTTGTCTTGGGCTGTTCATGGCGACCGCGCGGGCCGGGCGAATCGAGTTCGTTGAGTACGACTTGCCCAACGGCCTGCACGTCATCCTCCATCCCGAACACTCCGCGCCCGTCATCACCAGCTACGTGCTCTATCACGTTGGAAGCAAGGATGAACGGGCTGACCGCACCGGATTCGCGCATTTTTTCGAACATCTGATGTTTGAAGGTTCAGAGAATATCAAACGCGGCCAGATCGACAAGCTCGTCAGCGGCGCCGGGGGCAACCTCAACGCGTCCACCTCCACGGACCAGACCGACTATTTCATCAACCTGCCCTCCAACCAGGTGGGTCTCGCTCTCTGGATCGAGAGCGAGCGGATGCTGCACGGCAAGATCGAGGAAATCGGCGTCGAGACCCAGCGCAAGGTGGTCAAGGAAGAGCGGCGTTTGCGGTACGACAACCGCCCGTACGGCAGCCTGCTCGAGGAAATGTCCAAGCTCGTCTTCACTGGAACTCCGTACGCCTGGGTGCCGATCGGCAGCGTCCAGTACATCGACCAGGCGGCGATCCAGGAATTCCGCGACTTCTACCGCACTCATTACTTGCCCAACAACGCCACGCTTTCCCTCGCCGGCGACTTCGATCCCGAGACGATCAAGAAGACGATCGCCGACTACTTCGGCCCCATCCCGCGCGGGCCCGAGCCTGAGCGGCCGAAGATCGAATGGAACCCCAAGGCGGAGGGCAAAACGGTCGACGTCAAGCGCCAGAACACGCCGCTGCCAGCCTCCATGTTCGCGTGGCGGGCGCCGGCCGAAACAGCGCCAGACTCCTACGCGCTTGAGATGCTCACCAACATCCTCGCCGAAGGCCGCAGCTCGCGCTTGTATCGCCGGTTGATCGATGCCGAGCAGGCGGCGGTGGAAGCCCAGGCGTTTCCGCTGTTGAACGAAAAAGCAGGCATGGTGGCCGTCTTCGCGGTTGGCAATCGCGGGGTGACCCTCTCAAAGCTCGATGAACTCATCAACGACGAGGTGGCAAAGGTCCGCAAGGACGGCGTGACCGACGAGGAATTGCAAAAGGCGCGCAACCAGCGGGAGTCCGAATGGGCGTCTTCGTACGGCACCATGCAGAGCCGCGCCCGGGCGCTCGCGCGTTACCACGTGTTCTACGGCAACACGGATCTGATCAACACCGAACTGCAAAAGTATCTATCAATCACCCGGGATGACCTCCACCGCGTCGCCAACCAATACTTGGTCCCGGCCGGTCAATTCGTCCTTCACTACCCGCCCGCCGCCGCCCCTTCGCAAGACTGACAAATTTTATGCGCTCCCTCTTTCTTTGTCTCGCCGGCGCCCTGGTCGACGCGGTTGGCGTTCGCGCGGATGTCGACCGCACCCATCCCCCCACGGCGGGCCCGCAACCCTCCTCAAGCTTCCCCGATTTCACCCAGACCAAGCTTTCCAACGGCCTGACGGTCTTCGTGGTCGAGAATCATCGCGAGCCCACGATCACCTTCCGGCTGCTCTTCAAATCCGGCGATGCGCTCAACGGCGACAAACCCGGCCTGAGCGACGCCGTCGCCGATCAACTCGACAAAGGCTCGCCCACCCGGACGGCCGCCCAGTTTGCCCAGGAGGCGGATTTCATCGGCGCAAGCATCGGAGCGGCCTCGGGCGCGGATTCGCTGGCGGTGTCCGCGTCCGGCCTAGTGCGCGACCTTCCCAAGCTGCTGGACCTCTTTGCGGACGCCGTGCTCCGTCCGACGTTCCCTGCGGATGAGTTAATTAAATATCAACGCCAGACCATCAGCGGCTTGGTGGCGGAAAAGCAGCAGCCGGGCAGTCTCGCCGCCAAGCTGACCGGCAAGCTGCTCTACGGCGCGCATCCCTACGGCGCCTTTGCGACCGAGGAGTCGGTGGCGTCGATTGGCCAGGCTGACCTGGCCGCCTTTCACAATCGTTATTTCTTTCCCGGCAACGCCAGCATCGCGGTCGTGGGCGACATCCACGCCGCCGACGTTATCCCGGTGCTCGAGAAGGCGTTCATCGGCTGGAAATCGCCCGCCGACGGAGCCCCGAAACCGCCGACTTTCCCCGCCCTGCCTGCGGCGCCGAAGGGATTGACCATTCACCTGGTGGATCGGCCCGGCAGCGTGCAATCCGCGGTGGTGGTCGCGCGGCGGGGAGTGGAGCGCAGCAATCGCGACGTGCCGGAACTCGGCGTCATGAACACGATCCTGGGCGGCGGATTTTCCGGCCGGTTGTTCCAGAATCTGCGCGAACGCCACGGATACACGTATGGGGCGAGTTCCAGCTTTTCGATGCACCGTCTCGGCGGGATTTTCACCGAAGACGCCGAGGTGCGCAACGAGGTGACTGGCCCGGCGATTCAGGAGATGTTGGCCGAAATCAAACACCTGCGCGACGAGCCCATGCCGGAGCCGGAGTTAACCATGCAACGCCAGTACGTTGCGGGCAATTACCTCCTCAGCCTGGAGAGCCCCGGCCGCACCGCGGAACGCGTGCAGGACATCGACCTCTACGGTTTGCCGGCCGATTACTTCAAGACCTACGCAAAGCGGGTCGGCGAGGTGAGCGGCTCCACGATCAAGGCGCTGGCCGACAAATACCTTGGCGCGGATGATGCGACGGTGGTGGTGGTTGGCGAAGGCAAGGAGGTGAGACCGCAGTTGGAAAAGATCGGGCCGGTGACCGTGTACGATCTGGATCTGAAAGCGGCTGCGAAGTAACCTTGGCGCGGCGCTGGAATTTGGCGGGTAAGCGGAATTCAACGCAAAGGCGCAGAGACGCAAAGACTCGCAGAGAAGACCCGCAACCCGGCCCACACCAGTTGGGCCTCCTCACCCACCCCCCCTGCTTCCCGGCGAGTCTTGGCGTCTCGGCGCCTTTGCGTTGAATGCCACTAACGATCGCAGGGGACGGATGATCATCGCGGCACGATCCCGACGAAATCCCGCACGATCCCGAACTCGCCGATGGAGTAAGGCGCCGCGCCCGGTTGCCGCACCCACAGCGCCGTCGACGATCCGCCGTCGAGGTTCAACGCCCGTTCCACCTTCCAACCCAACGGCACGGCCGGCAGCTCGGCCAGGATGGCGCCCAGTTCCGCCAGCGTCACGGCGGTCGTCGAAACGAGCGCCCACCGCCCTTTGCCGCCCGTGGCGACGGCGGTCCGGCGTGCGCTGCGGACATCGTTCAAGCCGGCCACGACCTTCCCGCCCTCCACGAGAAAGGGCCCGGATTGCAGCGCTTGCAGCGCGTTTCTGCCCGGCAGCGGGTCGGTCGCCCGCAGCAACTTCACGTGGTGATCGGTCACCACCAGCGCGCCGCTGAGCAACTTCGCCCGCTGCGGCCCGCGCACCACTTTGCCGTCGCTCACCAGCATCCCGACCGGCTCGAAATCGGGATGAAAATACCCGCCGTTGACTCCCGCCAGGCACCCGGTTCGCAACATCGCCTCCGCCAGCGACTCACGGCCTCCTGATCCTTGGTCGATCACGCGCAGGTGATGCGAGTCTGCGTTGAAGCTGACGAAATGCAGCGTCGCCTCCCCGCCTGCGGGTCCCGTCTTGCGCACCGTTTGCACCAGGTGCGTGACCCCGGGGCTGGGAGAGGGCGCGGTCTCCGTGCCTTCCAGTTTCCATTCCGCCCGAGCCTGGGCGCCGGTGAAGACCAGCAAGGCAGCGGTGAGCCTCCAAACGCGGCGGCACGAGAAAAAAGCGATCATCGGGGTTTCGATCAGCATAGATGCGCCGGGCCACGCTGCCAGCGGAGTTTCCCGCGCGCCGGTGGGTGACAAAACTTCGCTCGCGTGCGATGGGTCCCCGCCCCATGAGCCAACCCAGCGCCGACGAAGAACACCCTCCCCCGCCGCCGGATCGGTATGCCGTCCTGCGGATCCGCGATTTCCAGTTGTACCTGTCGGGCCGCTTCGTGGCGTCTCTGGGGCAACAAATGCTCGGGATGGCCGTCGGTTGGGAACTCTATGAACGCACGCATTCCCCGCTGGCCCTTGGGTACGTGGGGCTGGCCCAAATCGTCCCGCTCGTCCTGCTGACGCCCCCCGCCGGGCACATCGCCGATCAACGCGACCGGCGCAGCATCGTGCTCGTCACCCAAGTGCTCTTCGCGGTTGCCGCCGTGGGTTTGGCGCTGATCTCCTGCTTCCAGGCGCCGGTGCCGTTTTCGTACTTCTTCCTGTTCCTGAGCGGCCTCGCGCAGGCTTTCATGTGGCCGGCAAGCAGCGCGTTCTTGCCGCAGATCGTGCCGCGCGCCAAGTTCCCGCAGGCGGTGACGTGGATCAGCAGCACCTTTCAATTTTCCGCCACGCTCGGGCCCGCGCTCGGCGGCTTCATCATCGCGCGCACGCACAACGCGGCGATCGTCTACACGCTCGACGCCATCGGCTGGGTCGTGTGCTTTGTCCTGGTGGCGGCCATTCGTTCCCGCACGGCGGCCCCCGCGGTGCGGGAGAAAATGACGATTGCCTCCCTGCGCGCCGGTTTTCGTTTTGTGGTGGAGTCCAAGATCATCGTCGGCACGATCACGCTCGATATGTTCGCCGTGCTGCTGGGCGGCAGCGTGGCGCTCCTGCCCGTGTACGCCAAGGACATCCTCCACGTGGGCCCGGACCGTCTCGGCTGGCTGCAGGCCGCGTTGCCGGCAGGCTCGATGTTGATGGCCTTGTGGCTTGCGCATCGCCCTCCGATGCAACGCGCCGGGCGGGATTTGCTGTGGGCGGTGGGCGGGTTTGGCGTGGCGACGATCGTCTTCGGGCTTTCCCCATGGTTCTGGCTGTCGTTGGCAATGATGTTTGTCTGCGGGGCGCTGGATAACATCAGTGTGATCGTGCGCCAGACGCTCGTGCAGGTGCTGACGCCCGACTCGATGCGCGGCCGCGTCTCGGCGGTGAACATGCTCTTCATCGGCACGTCGAATGAATTCGGCAGCTTCGAGTCAGGCACGGTGGCCAATTTCATCGGACCCGTCGCGACGGTCGTGCTCGGAGGCATCGGCACGATCGTGACCGTCATCGCGACGAACTTCGTCTGGCCCGAGATCGGCCAGGTCAGACGGCTCGACGAACCCCTCGTCCCGACCCGCCCGGAAGAGACGACGGAAGTCGGGACGACGGTTGTGTCGTAAGGGGCACCTATCTGCCCGGTTGACGCCGAGTCCCTCGGATCAAATATCTCCCGCCGCGGAATTGATCGTCGCCCCAGGCGCGCCGAGCGGGGCGCCGCCTTCGCTGTGCTGGATGTGCATCTCGCCTTTATAGTACTTCGATACGAACACAAATAACACCGCCGTCGCCAACATGAACAACGTGAAGAATCGGAAGAACGACGCCCCTTCCATATTCATTCCGTGCTTGCCCAGCCACGGCACCAGGAAGTTGATGATCGACGTGAACTGATTGCCCAGCGACACCGCCAGCAACCAGAGCGCCATGACAAAACTCTTCATCTTGTTAGGCGCCTGCGTGTAGGCAAATTCCAGTCCGGTGATCGACACCATCACCTCGCCCGCCGTGAGCAGCGCGTACGCCAAGAGCTGCCAGCCCACGTTTGGGTGAGCGCCGGCGTCGATCTGCGCTTGCAGCCACCAGATCGGCACGAACGACGCCGCGGTGGTGAACAGTCCGAGGCCGATCTTGCGCAGCGGAGTCAACGGGAAGACCCGGCTGATCATGGGATAGATGAGGTAGTTAAAGAGCGGGATAAACGCCAGGACGAAGATCCCGTTGACCACCTGCACCTGTTCCGCGAGGAACTTGAAGCCGTAGAAATTTAGGTCGAGCGACTTCGCCTGCACGGTCCATTCCGAGCCGGCGCTCTGGTCCCACAATGCCCAGAAGACCGGCACGAAGGCGAAGACGATGGCGAGCCGCCCCACCAGCTTCAGCGTGTCGGCGGTAAAGAACTCCTTTAAGTAGTTGGAACCCGCCGGCGGGATATGGACGAACTTCTTGCGCCCCATCCAGAAGATCACGGTCGCCACAAACATCAGCACGCCCGGCAAACCAAACGCCCAGTGCGGCCCAAACCGCTTGTCGGTGAGCAAGATCGGACACAGCCAGATTGACAGCGCCGACCCCACGTTGATCGAAAAATAAAACCATCCGAAGACTTTGGAGAGCAGGTGATTGTTGCTGGCGCCGAACTGGTCGCCCACGTTAGCGGACACGCACGGCTTGATGCCGCCGGCGCCCAGCGCAATGAGGCCAAGGCCGATGGTCAGTCCCAATCGTGTATCATTCAACGCAAGCGCGAAGTGTCCGAAGCAGTAGACGACCGAAAGCCATAGGATCGTGCGGTATTTGCCGATAAAGCCATCCGACAGGAACGCGCCGAGGAAGGGAGTAAAGTAGACGGCGGAGACAAATTGATGCACCCAGCCTTGCGCCTGGTTCTTGGCCATTACATCGGGGAGATGACTGCTGTTAAGCAGGTACGTGGTCATGAACGTCACCAGGATCGACCGCATTCCGTAGAACGAAAATCGCTCCGCCGCCTCGTTGCCGATGATGTACGGGACGCCCGGCGGGAAGCCGGTTTCCGTTTGGGAGGGCGCGGTGCGGTACGGTGAGGTCACGTCGGACATGAGTGCGTCCATTTAACGCTCGGCAAAGGGGAAGGGAAGCCGAATAATCGGCCGCGTCGATATGAAACCGAGCAAGCAAGCCACTCTCAGCCTCGCGTTCCTCACGGGGCTGAACCTTCTAAATTACCTCGACCGCAATGTTCTCCCGGCCGTGCTGGCCAATCTCCAGGGGGATCTTCATCTCCACGACGCCCAGGTCGGGCGCATCAACACGATGTTCATGGTGGGGTATTTCTTCACCTCGCCGCTGTTTGGGTATCTGGGAGACCGATTTGCGCGCAAGTGGCTGATCGCCTTCGGCATCCTGTTCTGGAGCATCGGCACGACCATGACGGGCTTTGCCGTGGGGCTCGGAGCGCTGCTGGCCTACCGGGTGCTGGTCGGCCTGGGCGAGGCGAGTTACGCCACGCTGGCGCCTGCCTGGCTGTCCGATCTTTTCCCGCCCGCTCGGCGGAACAACGCGCTGACGATTTTCTACGTGGCCATCCCGGTCGGCTCTGCGCTGGGTTACCTGGCGGGCGCGGCCTCGCTGCATTTCACCGGGAGCTGGCGGGCGGCGTTTTGGTGGGCGGGCGCGCCGGGGCTGGTGTTGGCGATTGCTCTTTTGTTCCTCCGCGAACCGGCGCGCGGCGAAGCAGACGACGCTGCCTCGCAGGCAAAACCCACGCCCGGAGATGTGGCGAAGCTGTTTTTGATCGGTGACTTCAATCTCGTGCTGCTGGGTTACACCGCCTACACGTTTGCGCTGGGCGCCTTTGCGTTTTGGGCGCCGTCGTTTCTCTCGCGCACCCACGGGATTCCCCTGGAAAACGCCAGCCTTTTCTTCGGCGGAGCGCTGGTCGTCACGGGCCTGCTCGGCACGCTGCTGGGCGGTTTTGCGGCCACGGCGTGGCAGAAGCGTTTCCGCGCGGGATACGCGACGCTGCTCTTCGGCTCGATCCTCGCGGCCGCGCCGGTGGCGGCCGCCGCGTTCCTGACGCCGGACGTCGGGCTGGCGAAGGTGCTCCTGGTGGCTTCGATGTTCCTCCTGTTTTTGCCGACCGGTCCGATCAACACGCTCATCGTCGAGAGTGTGCCCACGATGCTGCGCGCGAGCGCGATGGCGGCGTCGATCTTCGTCATTCACCTGCTGGGCGACTTCTGGAGCCCGGAGATCGTGGGGCATTTGTCGGATCACTGGGCGGCGGGTGGGCGCCCAGAAGAGGGTTTGCGCCGGGCGGTGTTGCTGCTGCCGGCGGTGTTGGCGCTCGGCGCGGTGTTTTGGGGTTGGCTCGCGTGGCGGAAGTGGCGTTTACAACCCAGAGTGGCACCAGTAAGCTAGCGGGCGTTTATGCCAACCGTCTACATCATCGCCGGCCCCAATGGCGCCGGCAAAACGACCTTCGCCCGGCGGTTTCTGACCGGGGACAATCTCGGCATGGAATTCGTGAATGCAGATTCCATCGCTCAAGGTCTGGCCCCCTACGCGCCCGAGACGGCCGCGATTGCCGCCGGGCGCTTGATGATTACGCGCCTGCGGGAACTTTCCGCCCGCGCGGAGAGCTTCGCCTTCGAGACGACGCTCAGCGGGCGCGCCTACGTTCCGTTTCTGAAGACTTTAAGAGCCTCCGGTTATCGCATCGAGCTGGATTTTCTTTGGCTGCCCTTTCCAGAACAATCGATCAACCGGGTAGCAAAACGGGTCACGCAAGGCGGTCATCACATCCCGACGGAGGTGATTCGAAGGCGACATTCCAAAGGCTTGCGCAACCTGTTCCAAGTGTACCGCCCGCATCTGGATCGTTGGGCCGTGTTGGATAACACTCACTCTCCCGCGCAGGAGATCGCAACCGAGACAAATGGCAACCTTCTCGTGTTAAACCTGGAAGCATTTGCCAATCTTGAGGAGATCGTACAGTATAAGGCGGATGAGTGACGTTCCCCAGTCGTCAGAAACGATGCGCGAAAAGGTCATGCTCGCATTGCGGAGAGCATCGGCTGACGCCATCGAGCGCGCCCGCATCTTCGGCACTCCCCTTATCTACGCGGATAAGAACAAGGTGTACGAAGTGTTGCCCGAGGACCTGCTGCGGGAGAATCCAAATCTCATCCGCGAATTGATGGGCAACGATGACCCGCCGATCGGCCATTGGGGGCCGCTGCCTAAATCGACGGCGCGGAACTAAGGCGGAAGAACTTCTCCGCGGTGGCGTTCGTGTCGGCCGCAAGCTGCTCCAGCGTGATCCCTCGCGCCTGCGCCACCGCGACGGCCACTTCGCGCGTGTAGGCCGGCTCGCAACGCTTCCCGCGATACGGCACAGGCGCCAAGTACGGGCAGTCCGTCTCGACCATGTAGCAGTCCGCCGCAACGCTGGCGGCGCTTTCCCGCACCGCCGATCCGTTCTTGAACGTTGCGATCCCCGTAAACGACACAAGCCCCCCCAACGCGATGACCTCCGCCGCCTGCCCGGGCGTGCCGCCAAAGCAGTGAAACACCCCCCGAACCTTGCCCGCGAAAGGACGCCAGATTTCCAACGTATCCTCCCAGGCATCCCGCTGGTGAATCACGGCATTAAGCCCGCGCTCGGCCGCGATCTCAAGCTGGCGCCGGAACCACTCCGCCTGCGCCCGTTTGTATCCCGCAGCCGCCTCGCCGCCGGGCAGCCGGTGGTAATCCAGTCCCGTCTCCCCAATCGCCGCCACGCGCGGGTGTGCCGCTAATTCGCGCAACGCCTCGGCCGCATCCGCCGGCGCTTCCTCCGCCGCGGTCGGGTGAATGCCCACGACCGCATAGATCATCGGATGACGCTCCGCCAGACCCACCGCGCGCCGGCTGCTTTCCACCGAAGTGCCGATCGTGATGATCCGGTCGATGCCCGCTCCCGCGACACGCCCCAGGACTTCCTCGAAGTCCGCCGCGAACGTGTCGTCATCGAGATGCGCGTGCGTATCGATCAGCATCACGAAAAGAGGCCGGAAATGAGGTTAACGCTCATCGCGACAATCGCCGTGTTAAACCCGAACGTGATCATCCCATGCACCAACGCTAGCCGCCGCAGTTTTCGGCCGCTGATGCCCACGTCGGACACCTGGCAGGTCATCCCAACGACAAACGAAAAATAGGCAAAATCGAGGTAATCCGGGTTGTCTTCATCCGGGAAGTTGAGGCCGCCCATGCGGTTGTTCGAGTCGTCGAGGTCGTAGAAGACGTGCGCGTACCGCAAGGTAAAAATGGTATGCACAAGCGTCCACGAGCAAAACACGGTGCAAACCGCAAAGATGATGTGCTCGATCAGTTTCCCGTGAACCAACCCTTTGGCCGTGCCAAGCAAGGCCCCCACCGTAAACAGGCTGGCGCACGCCGCGATCAGCACACAAACAAAGATCGCCGTCCGCCCGGAATCCTGCAGCTTCGCCGTTTGGGCCGCTTCGGCCGGATCAGCGTGGATGATTGTCACCCACGAAAGAATCAAAATCGTGCCACTGAACATATTCCAGCTGCCGAGGATGCGCGTGAACACCGGCCACTCGCGCGGCAGAAGAAAAAACGCGATCACGGCCACCGCCGCCGCGACGATCAGGCGATAATGCGCGTCGATGAGCGCGAGGCGTTCCCACCAATGTTTTTCGGCGGCCATCTGTTTGCGAATGTCACCACTCGACCACCGCGCTGGCCCAGGTCAATCCACTGCCGAAGACCACCATCAAGATCTTGTCGCCCGTCTTGAAACGCCCCGTCCGGTGGGCTTCGTCCAACGCGATGGCCACCGCGGCCGCGCCAGTGTTGCCATATAGCTCCAGGTTCAGGAAAAATCGGTCCAGCGGCACCTTCAGCCGGTCAGCGATGGCCTCGATGATCCGCACGTTGGCCTGATGCGGGATGATGCAGGCGATGTCGTCGATCGTAAGCCCGGAGCGGGTCAGCGCCTCGAGGCTGGCGCTCGTCATGGAACTGACCGCTTGTTTGAACGTCTCTCTTCCCAGCATCTTGATCGTGTTGAGCCCCTGCCCCACGTTCTCCGCCGTGATCGGGCAGGCGGTGCCTCCGCCGGGGACCGCCAGCAAGTGATCGTACTCGCCGTCGCTGCCCATGTAGGTGGTCAACATGCCGCGCGAAGGCCCTTCCCGCTCACGCAGGACGACCGCGCCCGCGCCGTCGCCAAAGAGCACGCAGGTGTTGCGATCCGTCCAATCGACGAGCGCGCTGAGTTTCTCCGCGCCGATGATGAGCGCGGTCTTCACCGCCCCGCCGCTGATCATGTGCCGCGCCATTTCCATCGCGTAGATGAACCCCGAACAAGCCGCCGAGACATCCATGCTCACGGCCTTGCGCGCGCCGAGTTTCTTTTGCACTAGACACGCCGTCGCGGGGAAAATCATCTCCGGGGACGCCGTGGCCACCAGGAGAAGATCCACTTCCAGCACGTCGACCCCGGCCTGTTCCAACGCCCGCCGCGCCGCTTGCACCGCCAGGTCGCTCGTCTGCTCGTCGTCGCCGGCGATGCGCCGCTCGCGGATGCCGGTGCGGGAGCGGATCCACTCGTCGGAAGTCTCCACCGACTTCTCGAGATCCGCATTGGTCAGGATGCGCGCGGGCGTGTAGCTGCCCGTGCCGATGATCGCGACCGGCTTGCGCGATGACCCTGCGACGGCAGCGTCAGGGCTGGGGGATGGCGCGTTCATAATGACGTCTGATTTCTTCCACGATGTGCGGGTTAATCTGCTGCTCGATGCTCTCGAGCGCCACGCGAATCGCGTTCTTGATCGCCAGGCCGGAACTCGAGCCGTGCGCGATGATGCAGATTCCATCCACCCCGAGCAACAAACTCCCGCCGTATTCATCCGCGCTGATCTTCTTGCCGATGGTCTTGAAGGCGCCCCGCGCGAGGGTCGCGCCGAGCATGCGGACCGGCGTTTTTTTCAATTCATGCTTGAGCCAGGAAAACACCGCGTGCGCCAGCGCTTCGCAGCTCTTGAGGACGACATTGCCGACAAACCCCTCGCAAAGCACGACCTCCACCGGATTCTCGAACAGGTCGTGCCCTTCCACGTTGCCGCGGAAGTTGAGTCCGCTGGCCTTGAGCATCTTGAAGACTTCTTTGGTCGACTCCGACCCTTTGTTGTCCTCCGTGCCGATGCTCATGAGGCCGATGCTCGGGTTCTCGTATTTAAGCACCTGCCGCGAATACACCGACCCCATGATGGCATACTGCAACAGGTGAATCGGCTTGGCGTCGGGATTGGCTCCGGCGTCGATCAACACGAACAGATTGCTCTCCGTCGGGATGGTGGACGCAATGCCGGCCCGCTCGATGCCCGGCAAGAGCCGCAGCTTGATCGTGCTCGCAGCCACCGCGGCGCCGGTGTGCCCGGCGCTGACCACCGCCTCGGCGCGCCCGCTCTTGACCAGATCGACCGCCCGGCTAATGGACGAATCCTTCTTCTTGCGCACCGAGGAAATTGCCTCGTCGGCCATGTCGACGACCTGGCTGGCGTGAACGATCTCCACCCGGGGGTCCTGAACGCCAAAGTGCTTCAGCCCGGCCGCGATCGCCGCCTCGTCGCCGACGAGAAACAGCTTCTCCATCCGCGGAAAAGCTTTGAGCGCCATCGCCGCGCCTTCGACAATGTTGCGCGGGGCGTGGTCGCCGCCCATCGCATCAAGCGCCACTCTCATGCGGGGAAAAATCGTGGGTCAGACGGACCGTTCATCGAAACAGAAAGAGACCGGCGCGGATTATCCGGCCAGTCTCTCGGTCATCTTCGCGCCGCCCTCTGGGGAGAGGGCGGACCGTTGATTTTTTAGGCCTCGATCGTCAACACCTGCCGGCCCTTGTAGTAACCACAGGAGGGGCAGGCGGTATGCGAACGGTTGCGGCTGCTGCATTGCGGGCAACGGCCCAACTCGGGGGCGTGCCAGCGGTTGGCGGCCCGGCGGGTGCGCAGGCGCATCTTGGAGGTTTTGCGTTTGGGAACTCCCATAAATCTCTAGTTGGACGGAATTTTAATCTGATCAAGCGTTTCCCACGCGGACGGAGGCGAAGCGGAGGGCTCATCGCCCGCTTGGACCGGCAAATCTTTCGAAAGGCCGGGACAAGTCCGCTCGCCCGACCAATCGCAATGCGGATAGGCAGGCAGGGCGAGGAGAATATCTTCTCGAAGGTGCGGCGTCAAGTCCACGGTTTCACCGGGGGTAAGTTCCATTTGCAGGGCGACGTCGTTGAGCCGGACCGGGTAGATGAACGGCTCGAGGCAGCGGACGCAGCGCAGTTCCACGTCGGCGCCGAGCGAACCGGTCGCGAAGAGGCCGCCTTCGGAGAGCCCGATGTCGAGCGAGTAATGGACCGGCCCAATCGGCTGGATCTCCTCGTCGGCGGGCAGCCCGAGGATGTCGGTCGTTTCGTCCCCTTCGAGGTGGAGACCCTCATCCGGGATCTGGCGCAGGTGGACTTTCATGGCGTTGGGCGTTGCTTTGCGAGCAGCGCGGCGGTGACGCAAGGTGGCACGAAACTGTGCACGTCGCCACCGAGACGGGCGATTTCCTTGATGATCCGGGAGCTAAGATAGGTGTATTCCTCCTTCGGCATGAGGAAGATGGTCTCGACCTTCGCCTCCAGCTTGCGGTTCATGAGCGCCATCTGGAATTCGAATTCGAAGTCGGAGACGGCGCGCAAGCCCCGGATGATCGCGATGGCGTCCTGTTTGCGGGCAAACTCCACGAGCAGCCCATCCATCCGCGCGAGGCGCACGCGCGGCATGTGACCGGTGGTTTCGCTAAGAAGGCGCACGCGTTCGTCGACGTCGAAGAGCGGCTGCTTCTGGCTGTTAGCCGCGACGGCGACGATCACTTCGTCAAAAAGCTTCACCGCGCGCTCGATGACATCCAGGTGACCATTGGTCACCGGATCGAAGCTTCCGGGATAGATGGCGAGTCGCATGGGGAAAGGCAGAAGGCAGAAGGCAGAAGGCAGAAGGATGAAGGATGAAGGATGAAGGACTAACGCGAGGCGTTTTGTTTTGTTTTAGCGTTTTGGATCACGGTGACGAAGATTGCGATTAATTCATTGGTTTCGTTCCGCAGTGGGACGAGGCGTTCTTCGGGGAAGTTGGGTTCTTCGGCGAGCAACTCCAACCAGTAGGCACTCTCGTCAAGTTCGCGGAGAGAATCACCGATTTTCGCCACAAACTCTGCCGTTGAGCGTCCTCTTGCTGCTTCGCGGTAGTTAGCCCCGACAGAAGTCCCGCTCCTCAACAACTGTCTTCCGAGCGTTTGGCCGACCGTTTCCTTGGGCAGACTTCGAAACAAGCGAATAATCCGCCTCGCGTAATTCGTGGTCCTTTCTCGCAATCCGTATCCTTGAGCATCCTCAAACACCCGCCCATCAAACTCCTGATCTTTCTCCTTCATCCTTCATCCTTCTGCCTTCATCCTTCTGCCTTCTGCCTTCTGCCTTCTGCCTTCATCCTTCTGCCTTCATCCTTCGCCTACCCTTCCTCATGATCGTCGCCATGCTCGACGGCTTCCGCGGCCTCGGCGGCGGCGATCTCGTCTTCGTCCATGGCCTTGAAGCGGCGCTTGCGCCGGGCGGCGGGCAGGGGAGAGAGCGTCATGTTGATGCTTCGTCCGGCGTGCTTGGGCTCCATCTCGACGGCGCTCATGCCGTTGAGATCTTCCTTCACCTTGATCATGAGCTGATCGCCCAATTCCTTGTGCGCCATCTCGCGGCCGCGGAACTGGAGCTGCACCTTCACCTTGCTGCCCTTGTCGAGGAACTCCTCGGCGCGGCGCAGCTTGGTCGTGTAATCGTGCTCATCGATATTGACCCGGAACTTGACCTCCTTGAGGCGCGCAACGCTGTGCTTGCGTTCCTTTTCCTGCTTGGCCAGTTCGTAGCGGTACTTGCCGAAATCGACGATCTGACAGACCGGCGGGTTGGCCGTCGCGGCGATTTCCACGAGATCAAGCCCCATCTGGTTGGCCTTGCGGAGCGCATCGGAGGTGCGCATGATCCCGAGCTGCTCCTTGGTGGACGCCATGATGACGCGCACTTCGCGTGCGCGGATGCGTCCGTTGACGTTGATTCGATTCTGCTGTTGAAAGGCCATTCTGGGAGTCTCGCCGCTCCTCCGGGGACTGCGGCGAGGAACGGCTATTTCTGCATGGATCGGGTAAGTGGTTGAACCAACGGCGGCCGAGCCAGCGGATCACCCGCCATCTCTGCCTTCGCGAACGATTTGCGCGCGAGTGCCATGCTTAAGCCTGCCGCCGGCGCGATGCAAGACGAAAAAACGCCGCCGCCCCTTCCCACCCTGCGATCGATCATCAGATTCTTGAGGGGGCGCGCTTCGTCGTGTCGGCAATAGAATCGCGAAATGCGGCGCCCGATCTTCGCAAAAGTTGAAAAATGAGGGCCGGGTTACGTATCGTAACGCCTTGGTGTCTTCAGCTCGATCAGCCTGGTGCGCGGAAAAATCCGCCCGCATGATGCGCATCATTGCGCCCACTTGTAGCGGCGGACCGTCGGTGACTTGACTCCTTGTGGGGAGACGGCGTTCCCGTTGAGACGTCGACCGACGGTCCGTTATCCCCGTCTGCTCTCCATCGTATGTCAAAGAACGGGCGCTGAACCGAAGTTCAGGCCGGCACGCGCGCATTCTCCCAGAGAGGCGTCAACATGTCAATACTTTCCTTTCATATTCATGCCGATGGCATTGCAGGTTCAACCCGCCTTCATCGTTTATTATCCGGCGGCGATTTCTCGCAGACTCGAATCACCTTCGCCTTCGTCTTCTGCCCCCTGTTGCCTCCCTCTTAAAGGCAATTCAACCTTTTCGAAGTGGTTCGTTGCATACTCTCAAGACCCGGTTCCGCAAGCGTACCCGCCAGCCGGAGCAGAAGTGGCTGCCAGCGCTGCGTGCAAGGATTTTGTGGCTTGTCTCGTCACGGCCATCAACTCCAAGGATCAGGAAAAAGTCCAAGCCTTGTTGCATCCGCAGCGCTTGCCCCTGCTGTCCAAAGAGGCAGACTCTGCAAATTTTCCCCAGAACCGACTGAAATTTTATGCCCAGTTCACGATTCCCGAGCAGCGGGATATTTCTGTCACCGCCGTTCCACCAGACGCCGAACTTCCGTGGCCGAATGTTGTTATTTGGCCCGTGCGGCCTACCTGCCAAGTGGGAATTACGTACAAGGATGCCCATGACAAAAGAAGGCTTTATCGTCTTCGTCGCCGCCGATGGCGACGAATGGTATGAAGTGATTTCGACACCGCGCCCATAACAGGTGCCGGCCCGACACGCCTACAACGCGCTCCAGCGCACGGAGGCTGGCGGTCGGCTCTTTTTTGTATCCCACGTCTTGCGTCGCCAGCCTCCGTCGTTGAGCTTGGCTTCGTTAGGCCGCTCCTCCACATAATCCATGAATATTCGCACTTGGTTTGTCCACTCATTGCGTCGGGGTCTCCCGTTTGGCCTCTTCCTTATTTTCTACGTCGTTGTTTTTACGACCTTGTTTACGTTCGGAAAGAATCTTTCGGGACCTGCAGAGAGTGCTTTAATCGCTATCGGAATCGGAGCTTCGTTGGCCGCAGTTCTTGCTGGCTGGAAATTTGTTTTGGCTTTTGCACCCGATGCAGATTATTCGCATAAAGCTTTGGGTTATTTCGACGTGGAAACGACCGTAGATCGACGCAGTTTGGGAGAACAACTGATAACATACCGACAAAATCTTAGGATTGTGGCGCTATCCTACGAACGACAAAGACAGAATCTGACTAGAATTTCTATTCTGATCGCGGTGACGTTAGTATGTGTTCCGATTGTGACATGGTGTTTTATGTTACAACACGCTTTCGATCGCGTTTCCTACTCAGACACTTGGGCGGCGGTCCTCTCCAGTAGCACCACCGGCGCTATAGGTCTCACAATAGCGGTGACGATTCTCCGGCACGTTAAAAACAGCCAACGTCCCCTTACAGAGATCCAGGAACGTATGTTCGATGCACTAGAAGCGGGAATAGCTATTAACGCGGCAAACCTTCCTGCAGAGCTTCAACAACGAGTGCTCGAGAATGTTCTTAACACGCTTAGTATCCTGAGAAGCAGACAGTTATCGGAATTTAAAGGTGATGATGGGGAGTCTGATAAATCGATGCTAATGGACGTCCTCTCGGCGGGTCTAAAGCATGTCTCGAAATAGGCCTAACAACGCGCTCCAGCGAACGAGCCATGGCGATCAAGTTTCCATTTCAATTCAGGCTTGCATCGCCATGGCTCGTCGCTGAGCTTGGATTCGTTAGGCGAGGCACGCCGATTCGTGTTTTGACGTGCGTTAGCACCCAAGTTCCGGTAGCTTCACCCTATGCCTGCTCTCACCCGCATCACACACGATCCCGCCGTCATGGGCGGCAAACCTTGTCTTCGTGGCCTTCGCGTCACCGTTGGCACCATCGTCGGTTTGGTCGCTGCTGGCCATTCTTACGAGGACATTCTGCGCTTGTACCCCTACCTCGTTGCCGAGGACATCTGTGAGGCGTTGTCTTACGCTGCTTGGCGAGTCGAGGAGGTTGAGGTGCTTCTGGCAGTGGCGTGAAACTCGTTGTCGACATGAACCTGTCTCCCGAGTGGGCGCCGTTTCTCCACGGGCATGGCTTCGAGGCGGTTCACTGGTCTGCGGTAGGCGCCATCAACGCGCCGGACACCCAAATCATGCAGTGGGCACGCGACCATGCTCGCGTCGTTTTCACCCACGATCTCGACTTTGGCGTTCTCCTCGCGCACACGAAGGATCGTCAGCCGAGCGTCATTCAGGCTCGCGTGCAGGACGTGTCGCCAGAGGCTCTTGGCTCGTTCGTCGTGGCCGCGTTGCAAGCACACGGCGCGGCGTTGGAGCGGGGAGCTATTCTTACCATCGACGCGACCAAGACCAGAATTCGTATCCTGCCGATCTGAGCGTTCGACCGGAAACGCCCAACAAGGCGCTCCAGCCAACAGAGGCTGGCGGCAGGGTCTTCTCTGTTTATCGTGTCTTTCTTCGACAGCCTCTGTCGCTGAGCTTGGATTCGTTAGGCAGAGTGACGCTGCTTCTCCGAGCGATTGGTCTCGAATACTGGTCCTGAATCGAATCTGAGGAAGCGAGCATCAGTATGCGCTCCGTCACGTGCAAGACTGCCGGTGCGCAGAGAAGATCCCCAGCACCGGGCGGAAGACCTCCAGGCGCGCGATCATCCAGGCGGGCAACGCGCGAGTGAACCGACCCCAGGTCTGCGCCCTCCACCAGTGCGCCGGCGCGGGCAGCGCGTGGCTGACCAGGAGTCCGCGGCCTTAGGCCTGAAGCTTGGTCCTGGCTCGCACCGGCGCTTCCCGCTGCCGGTGCACGTGGCGGAGTTGCTCCTCCTGCTCGCTCGGCACGCGGATGACGGCCAGCTCCTGCCGGTTGCCCTCTAGGTAGCGGCCCAGGCGCTGGCAGAGCGTCGCGGCGTCCCGGGCATCAGTTTTTACTCCGGTGCGGGCTTCATCGAGCTTGCGGGGGGTGATCACCAGGCAGTGCGCCCCGAACGCAGCGAGCGTGCGCTGCAGGTTGAACCCGAAGCCGCACGCCTCGTAGACAACGTGCACTTTGTGACCCGCCCGTAGGAGGGTCTCCACCCACGGCGCGAACTTGTCCGGGGCAAAACGCTGCGGGGGTTTAAGCGCGGCGTGCCCGTGCTGGGCGACGACGACGTACTGGCGCGAGTGGACGTCCACCCCGAGCTTGATCACGGGCCGGGAGACGCTATTTTGGGGACCGGCAGCCTCGGGTGAGGTTGCCCCTTTGTTGTTATTAACAATCGTGTGCATAGGAAGGAGTCGGGTGAGCCTCACCGTTCGTCCGTGTCCTTCCATGCCATCTATACGCTCCAGCGAACGAGCCATGGCGGCCGCGCGCCTTATTCCAATTCACGCTTGACTCCGCCATGGCTCGTCGCTGAGCTTGAGTCCGTTAGGCCCATGATTTTCCGCGCTTTACTTTTCTCTGGACTTTTTGCCGCCACGACGGCTTTGGCTGACACACCGCCGCCGTGGCCGAGGGCAGTCAGGACGCGCCTCACCTTCAAGACGGTTTCGCAGCCGACCGCCGGAGCATCAGACTCTTTCCCACGTTGCACGGTTGACCCCGCCCCGGTGGCGGCTGAACTTGGGAGTGTCAGGCGTTTTTTCATGCGAGCCTTTTCCACCATCCTTGTTCTCGCACTCGCAGGCTGTGCTTCGCCGCCGGTGTTTCGCGGACCACCCGAGTTTTAGACCTGGATGCAGGGCGCACTTGCTCATCCCGACAGCAATCCTGCTTACCATCGTTTCTCGCTGGCATATCACGGTCAGCCCGAGGGATTGCACGCCTACTTTGCCGAGGCGCTTCGACAGGCCGAGTCCCCCGAGATCAACGTCGAGGCCGGAGAGGATCTTTCGTGGGAGCTTCAGACCGTGAACGTCCGCATCGGCGACGCTCGTTTCGCGTCGGCGCTCGCCGCCGAGCCAGACCGCATGCGCAGCGCGGTAGCTTGCTGCCTTGGCGGGGTCGCCACGCCAGCTTATCCCCAGACTGCGCGCCTCTTGGCCAGCGCGCCGAAGATCGACTTTCCCATGCTTCGGACCTACAAAGGCGACTACCATCCAGCAGCCACCCCACCCGCCTAACAACCCGCTCGCGGCGGCCACCCTACAATTTTATCCGCCCGGCAACAACGTTCGGCTCTTGGGGCTCATGAAATCAGCGCTTCCCTACCCCGCTGTCGCAACGGTTAATCCACCGGCCCAAATAACACGCACATCGGCGAGCCGAGCGAGATCGCCTCTCCGGCAGGCGTCAGCTTGCCCGTGGCCAAATCGATCCCGAACACGGCGATTCGGTTGTCGTTTTGACCGGCGGCAAGGAGCCACTTCCCCGTGGGATCGATGTTGAAAGATCGCGGGAATTTTACCGCCGCCGGCACGTTCTCGATCCACAAAAGCTTGCCGTCTTCGCCGATTCCAAACACGGTCAGGCTGTCGTGGCCGCGGTTGGAAACGTAGAGCCATTTCCCGCTGGGGTGACAGATGATCTCGGCGGACGAATTGCCCTTGAGCGGGACGCCCGGCGGCAGGCTGGAGATCGTCTGGAGCGGCGTCAGCTCCGCGCTGCCCGCGTGCCGCGCGAAGACGGTCACGTTCATGCCCATCTCGC
This sequence comes from uncultured Chthoniobacterales bacterium, assembly GCA_964249195.1. GTDB lineage: Bacteria > Verrucomicrobiota > Verrucomicrobiia > Chthoniobacterales > SZAS-18 > CAXUAZ01. The sequence goes on along the minus strand of CAXUAZ010000004.1, from coordinate 16,402 downwards.
CGTTCACATAGGCAAACTTGCCGCCCGGATGCCACGCAAGATGCCGCGGCCCGGAACCCGCCGGGACCTTCCCCGATGGAGGGTCAGTCGGGGTCAACGTGCCTTTGTCAGCATCGAGCTGGAGGGTCCAGACGTTGTCGTTGCCGAGGTCGCACGAGTACACGAAACGGCCGTCGCTGTAAATCGAGTGGGCGTGGGGTCCCATCTGGCGCTCGGCGTTCGGACCGACGCCCGTGAACTGCGCGAAGCCCGTGCGTTCCCCGAGCGAGCCGTCGGGGTTGATCGGCAGGGCGGCCACAATGCCGGCGCCGTAACTGGCGCCCAGGACATGGCGGCCGGCGGCATCCAGCGAGACGTGACAGCAGCCGCCGGCGCCGGTCGGTTGGACGTTGAGCAACGTCAACTTTTCGCCGTCCACGCGGAGCGCGGCGACGCCGCCGCCGTTCACGTCGGTCGCGGCGTAGAGGAATTTGCCGTCCCTGGAAATCGCGGCAAAGCTGGAATCCTGCACCGCGGCCGCCCGCGCCGGCACGCTCAACTTGCCCGTGTCGGCATCGAGGTGCGCAAGGTAGATCCCCTCCGTATCACGCTGGTGAGTGTAGGAGCAGAGATAGACACTCACTTCGGCGCCTGCGGCTCGAACGGCCGCGAAGGCCAGCAGCAATGCCAACGCCCGTTTCATGACTTACTTTCCGGCGCCGAAATTCAGATAGGTGTAACCTTCCAGACTGCGCTCATAACTGGCCAGCAGCTTCATCGCTTCGTTGGGCTTCAGGCGGTCGGACTTGATCGCCGCATCCACCTGCGCCTTCATGAGCCGACCCAGTTCCGGACGATGCCACTGGGTCAGCGCGAGCACTTGCGCGATCGTGCTGCCTACGATGGTCTCCTCTATATAGTAGCCGGAGTCTTCATCTTCATCGAGGAACACGTGCACCTCGTTGACCCGCCCGAAAAGGTTGTGCAGATCGCCCATGATGTCCTGATACGCGCCCACCAGGAAGATGCCGAGATAGTACGGTTCGCCCGGCTTCAACGCGTGCAACGGGAGGGTGTCCTTGATGTCCTGCAGATCGATGAATTTATTGATCTTGCCGTCGGAGTCGCAGGTGATATCCACCAGCGTCCCGTTGCGCTCCGGCGCGGTGTCGAGGCGGTGGATCGGCATGATGGGGAAGAGTTGCCCCAGCGCCCAATGGTCCAGCAACGACTGGAAGATCGAAAAGTTGCAGATGTACTGATCGCCCAGGCTGATGGCCAGTTCGCGCACTTCCTCCGGGATGTAACGCATCCCCTGAAAAAACCCGACGATGTTTCGCGCGATCTGCCAGTACATGCGCTCGACCTTGGACTTCGTCTCGAGATCGAGCAGCCCGAGTTCGAACATCGCCTGCGCCTGCTCCTTGTACTGCTGCGCGTCATGGAGCGCTTCGAGACGGTTTTCCTTGCTGAGACTTTTCTGGGTCTCGGAAATATCCTGCACGAGCTTCGCGTCGGTGGCGGCGACTTCCACCTTGGCGCCCGAGTCTTTTTCAATGGAGCCAAACGCCTCCACCACCAGCACGGAATGATGCGCCACCAGCGCGCGGCCGCTCTCGCTGACCAGCGTCGGGTGGGCAACCTTCTCGGAATCGCACACGTCCATCACATTATAGACGATGTCCCGCGCGTACTCCTGCAGGGTATAATTCGTCGAGCTGTCGAACGCCGTCCGCGAGCCGTCGTAATCCACGCCTAACCCGCCGCCGACATCCATGTAGCCGAGTTCATGCCCCATCTGCGCGAGTTTCGCGTAAAACCGCGCCGCCTCGCGCACCGCGCGCTTGATCGTCCCGATGTCGGGCACCTGCGAGCCGACGTGAAAATGGATCAGCCGCAGACAATGCGCGAGCCCCTGCGCCTTCAAATACTCGCTCGCCGCGACCAGGTCGGAGGTCGATAACCCGAACTTCGCGTTCTCGCCCCCGCTCGTCGCCCACTTGCCGGCGCCCTTGCTCTGGAGCCGCACGCGGAAACCGATCATCGGCTCGACGCCCACCTCTTTGGAAACCTCGACGATCTGCTTGAGCTCCTCGATTTTCTCGACCACCAAGATGATCCGCTTGCCGAGCTTGCGCCCGAGGAGGGCGTTCTGGATGAACGACGCATCCTTGTACCCGTTGCAAATAATCAGACTTTCCGGATCGCGATGCACCGCGAGCGCCGCCAGCAGCTCCGGCTTGCTCCCCGCCTCCAGCCCGAAGTGGAATTCCGCGCCCGCGTCGAGGATCTCCTCCACCACCTCGCGCAACTGGTTGACCTTGATCGGAAACACCCCGCGATAAGGCTGCTGGTACCCGGCCTCCGCGATGGCCGCGTCGAACGCCCGGCAGACGGTCTGCACCCGGTGGCGCACCATGTCCTGAAAGCGGATGACGAGCGGGAAGCTCAAACCCTGTTCTTTCGCTTCCTCGACCACGGTCATGAGGTCGATGGCGGCGCCGCCCTGCATGAGCGGGGTCACCTGCAGGTTGCCCTGCCCGTTGATCGCAAAATAGCCGGCGCCCCAGCGGTCGATATTATAAGCCGCCGTCGCGGAAGGAAGGTCCCATTCAACACCCGATTTGATCATGTCCGCGCGCACGGTAAAGCCCGGGGTTGCGAATGCAATCCGCCTCTTGCGAAAAGTCCGGCGCGCGCCGTGTCGACATTGGGAACCGCCTGGCCCGCGCGCGCCGATTGGATTGATGCATGAGTGCGCCCGCCTCCCACGAGCCAGCGCCTTCCCGGCGCAGCCTGGTGGGGCTCGACGGGCTGAACTTCCTCATGGCCGACGTGCGCGACGGCCTCGGACCCTACCTTTCCGTTTTCCTCAAAGGCAACCAGCACTGGCAGCCGGGCCCGATCGGCGTGGCGATGGCCGCCAGCAGCGTGGCCGCCGCCGTGCTCCAGATCCCGGCGGGGTTGCTGGTGGATAGCCTGAAGGCCAAGCGGCTCCTCGTGGCCGCGTCGGGCTTGAGCGTGGCCATCGGGTGTCTGCTCATCGTGATTTACCCGAAGTTTCTCGCGGTGGTTGCCGCGCAGATCGTCATCGGCGGCGCCAGCGCCATCATCCCGCCCGCCCTCGCGGCGCTGAGCCTGGGGCTCGTGGGACGCAAAAAGCTCGACGCCCGGATCAGCCGCAACGAAGGCTTCAATCACGGCGGCAATTTCGCCGCCGCCGCGCTGGCGGGCACGCTGGGGCAACGGCTCGGCTACCATTGGATATTCTATATCGTATGCGCGTTCGCGGTCGCTTCGGCCATCGTGGTCAACCTCATCAACCCCCGCGAGATCGACCACGATCTGGCACGCGGCGGCGACGACCCTGACGGCAAGCCGCTGGCTTTTCGGGAACTCCTCCGGCAGCGCGGCCTGGTGCTTTTTCTGGTGTCCGTGGTGTTGTTCCATTTCGGCAACGCCGCCATGCTGCCGATGGCCGGCCAGGTGCTCGCCAAGACGCACCCCGGCGCGGACGTGACGGCTCTCAGCGCCTGCATCATCGCCGCCCAACTGGTGATGATCGGCGTGGCGGCGGCGGTCGGCGCGGCCATGAAGCGCGGCGTCGGGCGCAAGCCGATCTTCCTGATCGCGCTCGCGATCCTGCCGGTGCGCGGCGTCCTATTTTGTTTTACGACGAACCCGGTCGGCGTGGTGGTCATTCAGTTGCTCGATGGCGTGGCGGCCGGGATCTTCGGCGTCATCTCGATCATCATCGCCGCCGATTTGATGAAGGGCACCGGGCGGTTTAACCTCGCGCAAGGGCTCGTCGCCCTGGCGGTCGGGGTGGGCGCGGGCTTGAGCAACATCGTTTCGGGTTACATCGTGCAAGGTTTCGGCTACCCGGCGGGTTTCCTGTCGTTGGCGGCGGTGGCCGTCGCGGCGCTGGTATTCTTCTGGACGCTGATGCCTGAGACCCGGGACCAACCCGCGGCGGTTTAGAACATCCTTATATGTCCACGATCCTTCTGCTGTTCTGCTCGAATATCTTCATGACCTTTGCCTGGTACGGGCACTTGAAATACGGCCACGGCTGGCCGCTGTGGAAAGCGGTCGTCATCTCGTGGGGCATCGCTTTCGTTGAATACTGCTTCGCCGTGCCGGCGAACCGCCTGGGCGCGGGGGCCGGGTTCACGGGTTTTCAACTCAAGATCGCGCAGGAAGCAGTCACGCTGCTTGTCTTCATCGTCTTCGCGACGACGTTCCTCAAGGAAAGACTGGCGTGGAACTACCTCGTGGCGTGCGCCTTCCTGGCGGTGGCGGCCTTCTTCGCGTTTGCGTTTAAGACGAGCAACGGTTAATGCGCCGCCCGCGCCGCGCGTTGCGGGAGAAGCGCGAGGCCGAGAGCCATCAGGGCGAGCAACGCCGCCGAGGCCGTGAAGCGGCTCAGCGCGAGGCCGCCGGAGGCGACCGGTTTATCCAGGAAATCGCCGAGCGCGGCGCCGAGGGGACGCGTCAGCACGAAGGCAGCCCAGAAGAGCGCCGTGCGGGAGAGCGAAGTCCAGACATAGGCGGCGGCCACGAGCGCCAGCAGGCCGGCAAAGATGGCCGCGGCGCCGCCATAGCCGAGCCCCGCGCTGTCCGCGGTCCAATCGCCCAGGGCGGTCCCGAGCGTTTGGGAGAAGAGGATCGTCAGCCAGTAGAAGGTTTCCGCCCGGGGCGAACGGACGGTGTCAATCGAGACCGACCCGAGGCGCCAGTGCCATGCCACCAGCGAGGCGGCCACCGCCGCGGCGAGCAGCGCGGTCCCGCCCGCGTAACCGATGCCGAGCGAGCGGTCCGCGAAGTCGGCGAGCGTCGTGCCGACCGTGGTCGTTGCGATGATCGTCAGCCAGTACAGCGCCGGGTGAAAACGCGACGCGCGGATTTGCGCGGACACCGCCCCGGCAAAAACCGCCGCGAAGATCACGGTGCTCAGCAGATAGCCGAGGTCGAGCGTCATCGAGAGCGCGTCGCCGGCCGTCTCGCCCAGCGTGGTGGCGAGGATCTTCAACAGCCAGAACCCGGCCGTGACCGCCGGGACCTTTGCGCCGCCTTCGTTCATTTGGGCTCGCAAACGAGGATCTTGAACGTGCCGGCCCGGGCCCGCGGGCGGCGTTCGCCGGGGGCCGCGGGTTCGAACTCGGCGGTGGGCAGATAAACGCGGTGGGTTGTCGGGTCGAGCGCCATGGTGCGCGCGCCTTTTTGCGTGGGCAGCGTTTGCACCGGGCTCAACGTGCCAGCGGGATCTTCGCGGGCGATCCAGAGGGCGCCGTCGCCGCAGGAGGCAAAGGCGAGGCCGAGCCCGGGATCGAACCCGGCGCCGTCGATGCCCTTGCCAATGGGCGTTTTGGAGAGGACCTCGCCGGTTTTCGAGTTCATCATGATCATCAACTGGTTATCGCAACCGAGGAAGAGCCGGCCGTGCTCGGCGTCGATGGCGAGGCCGGAAGGCGACTCGCCCGGCGCGGCGGGCCAGACCGCGACGACGGCGTGGGTTTTCACGTCAATCGCGGCGACCTTGCTTGCGTCCTCCAGGTTGCAATAGATCCGGCCAGCGGCGGGGTCGCTAACGGCGAACTCCGGCTTGCCCGGCAGCGCGATGGTCGCGACGACTTTGGCGCTCGCGGCGTCGATGACCGTCGCCGAATTGCCGCGGCCATTGAAGGCGTAGACTTCGCCGCTCGCGGCGTCGAAGAGGATGACGTCCGGGTTTTCTCCGGTGTCGACCTTCTGCAAAGTTTTAAGGGTTTTGAGATCGACGACGCTCACCTTGTTTTCGCGGCCGTTGGTGGTGAAGGCGCGGCCGAGCTTGGGCGCGATGGCGATGTCGTGGACTCCAGGCGTGTCGTCGATCTGGCCGACGACCGTTTCTTTATCGAGGTCGATGACTTCCACCCGGGTCGAGTGACTCACGTAGAGGCGGCGACCTTCAGGATCGACTTTGAGGACATCCCAGCCGCCCTCGCCGCCGATCTCGATGGGCTTGCGCAAAGCGTACTGCGGCGGAGCGGCCGCAACGCTCAGCCACGCTCCGCCAATCAGAATGCAGGCCAGGAGCCCAGAGCGGTGAACCATGGCGTTGCATTTACAGCACCCTCCCTAGCGTCACAAACAGTTTTCTGAAGGTTTCTTATCACGCAAATGAAGAGTAGTCATTGACATGTTGGCGTCACTGTGATACGGTGAACGCTCGGCAGTCTGTTCTTTGAAAATCCAGCCGCCGCCTCTTAGAGAAGACGCGGCGGTGCAACGATGCGCATCATCCGGAGGGGTTTTTGCTGCGCGGGGATTTGCGCCTGGCGCGCAACGCCGTGCGAGCGTTTACTCTGGGAAAGGGCGTCCGTTACGTAACAATCGAAGGAAAATAGCGCGCAACGCCGCGCTGGCCGGGATCGGCCGGAGCCGTCAAAAAGCGGTTGCAAAGCGCGCCGCTTCGCCTTACTTCGGACTCCCTCCGATGCCTGCGTCGCACTCCCATCCCGAGTTGAAGATCTTCAGCGGGACGGCGCACCTGGAACTCGCCCGGCGCATCGCGGACTACGTCGGCATCCCGCTCGGCGACGCCAGCATCAAGAGCTTCGCCGACGGCGAAACCAGCGTCCGGATCAACGAAGACATCCGCGGGCGCGACGTGTTCATCGTCCAGCCGACCTGCCCGCCGGCCAATCACAACCTGATGGAGCTGCTCATCATCGTCGACGCCATCCGCCGGGCCAGCGCCGCGCGGATCACGGCGGTGATGCCGTTCTTCGGGTACGCCCGGCAGGATCGCAAGGACCGCCCGCGCGTGCCGATCACCGCCAAGCTGGTGGCCAACCTGATCGCCGCCGCCGGCGTCAACCGCGTGCTCACGCTCGACCTGCACGCGCAGCAGATCCAGGGGTTCTTCGACATCCCGGTGGATCACCTCTACGCGATGCCGGTGTTCCTCAAGCATCTCCAAGGGCGGGACCTCGATCCGCTGGCGATCGTGTCGCCGGACGTGGGCGGGATCAAGATGGCGGACGCGTACGCGCAGGCCTTGCATCGCGATCTGGCGACGGTCGCCAAACGCCGCACGAGCGACACGGACGTCAGCTCCATTTACCTGATCGGCGAGGTAAAAGATCGCAACGTGCTTCTCGTCGACGACCTCACGACCACCGCCGGCACGCTGGCCAACGCAGCCCGCGCGTGCAAGACGCACGGCGCGCGGACGATCTACGCGGCGGTGACCCATGCGGTGTTGACGGAGCTGGCGGTCCAACGCCTGCGCGACAGCGACATCGACGAGTTGATCACCACCGACAGCGTGCCGGTCCACGAGTCGCTCTCCGGCTGCAAGATGACGACGCTCTCGGTGTCCTCCTTATTGGGGGAAGGCATCAAGCGGATCCACGGCGATGAGTCGGTGAGCGGCCTGTTCAACATCAACGGCGCGGCTTAAGGAAGCGTCTCCTCTTCTCGCGCCGCCTTCCCTGGCCCAAGGAAGTCCGGGTTTTCGGAAAACCGATACATCGCGTGGCGGCAGACCCCCACCGCCCAGGGCGCCATGCGGTTGAACCAGTGAGACGCCCGCACGTAGATGACGCTCCAGGCAATCAACCGCGCCGACGAAGCGATTGCGATCGCGCCGGATACCCAACCGGCGATCGACCCGCCGGAGAGCGTTTCATCAGCCGGGTATTTAATGGCGAAGAACCAAGCGGCGCCCGAGATAACCGCCAACACCGGCAGCGCGGCCAGCACCTTTGCCTTGCGCAAGTTCCAGTAGAAACGCTCCGGCGGAATCGGCTCGGGCGCCTTGCCCAATCGCTCGAGCGCCAGGCGCTGTAACGTCGCGAGATAGTCGGCCCAGCAGAGCAGCGGGACGACGAACATTCCGGCGATGACGGTCGGAAACGCCGGCAGCGCGGTGAGGTATTCCCACGCCATTCCCATGATCCAGCCCAAGAGGCCGAAGAGGAAGAGGATCTCGACCATGGCAGCGTGCACGCCTCAGACGGCGGCCAGGGCGCGTTCCGGCTCGGTCGACTCGATCCGTTTGTAATGCGAATCCCGCTGGCACGGCGTCCGCCCGGCCTCACGGATCGCGCGTTCCAAAGCGAGCACGGTCTGACCCTGCGGTGTCTTGGCGCCGGCCATGTGGAAGATTTTTTCTTCCATGATCGTCCCGTGCAAATCGTCCACCCCGTAAGCCAGCGCCACCTGGGCGAGCGGCAGCCCCATGCTGACCCAATACGCGGTGATGTGCTCGAAGTTATCGAGGAAGATGCGGCTGACCGCGAGGTTGCGCAGCTCTTCAAACCCGCTGGCGGGTCGAAGCGTTTGCAGCTCGCGGGTGGTCCCTTCGGGCGTGAAGGCAAAGGGGATGAACCCGGTGAACCCGCCGGTTTCATCCTGCAGCGCGCGCAGACGATGCAGATGGTCCACGCGCTGGGCGTACGTTTCCACGTGGCCAAAAAGCATGGTGCTGGTGCTGCGGCCGCCCATCTGGTGCCACGTGCGGTGGGTTTCGAGCCATTCGTCGCCCGTTTCCTTGCCGCGGCAGATGCGATCCCGCACCCCCTGGTCGAATATTTCGGCGCCGCCGCCGGTGAGGGAATCGAGCCCGGCTTCACGCAAGGCCATGAGCGTTTCGCGCAGCGGCATCTTGAAGACGCGTTTGGACAGGTGCCGGATCTCGATGGCCGTAAAACACTTCAGGTGCAGATGCGGATCGAGCGCGCGCAGACTGCCTAGCAACTCGAGGTACCACTCCGGACCCAGCGTCGGATGAAGGCCGCCGACCATGTGCACTTCCGTGATGCCTTGCGCCAGCGCATCCTGCACCGTGGCGACAATCTCGGGGATGCCCTTTTCGAACGCGTGCGCGTCCCGCTTCCGCGCGGCAAAAGCGCAGAACTGACACGAGAGCAGGCAGATATTGGCGTAATTGATGTAGCGATTGAGGAGGTAGGTTGCGACGTCGCCGTTCTTGCGGGCGCGCACGAGGTCGGCAATCGCGCCGACGCTGTTCAGGTCGCAGCTGGCGTAGAGCGTCAGGGCGTCTTCGTCAGTAATGCGCTCGGCGGCAGCCACCTTCTCGTGGATCGGGCGCAACTCGCGCGGCAGCAGGCTCGGGATCACCTGTCCTCCCTTGTGAAAAGTTTCACAAGCAAACGTGCCACATCGTGGCGCGCTTGCAACGCTTAAGCCAGCGCGGGTGAGAACTCGATGTTGCCGTTCAGTCCGGGGCTTCCACTTGTGCGCTGCTCCCGGGCAAATCGGCGGGTCTTCAGAATCTGACGCGCCGTGTTGCGGGCCAATTCCCAAACCGGCCCGGGGAATTGCCGGCAGGCAGTCAGCGCTTCGTCGAACGCGTTGACGAAATAGTCGACCTCCTTCTCCCCGATCATCAACGGCGGCAGGATCTTGATAACATCCATATTATGCCCCGCGACCTGCGTGAGGACCCGATGCTTGCTCAGCAGGGGGACGATCACCATCTGCGGAAAAAGCGACGGATCGATTCGGTGCAAAAGCCGCCAAGCGATCTTGAGGCGGGCTTGCGGCGGTTCGTGGAACTCAATGGCGATCATGAGCCCTTTGCCGCGCACTTCTTTGATGAAGGGGTGCCTGGCTTTGAGCGCCTCCAGTTTAGACATCATCAACGCGCCCATGGCGGCGGCGTTTTCGACGAGGTGTTCGTCGTCGAGCACGTTCAGGGTGGCGAGACCGCAGGCCATGGCGAGGTTATTGCGGCCGAAGGTGCTGGAGTGAACCACGCAACGATCCAGCCGACTGAAGACCCGCTGATAAATGTCGCGCCGGGTCACGATCGCGCCCGCAGGCACGTATCCGCCGCTGAGCGTTTTGGCGATGGTGACAATATCCGGCTCAAGGTCCCAATGCTGAAACGCGAACCATTTGCCCGTGCGCCCCAGGCCGGTCTGCACTTCGTCGCAGATGAGGAGCGTGCCGGTCTCGCGGCAGAGCGCCTGCGCGCGTTGGAAATAATCGTCCTTCGGGAATTTAACGCCCTTACCCTGGATTGGCTCCACGATGACCGCGGCGACATCTTTCATGCGCAGGGTGCGTTCGAGCGCAGGGAAATCGCCGAGCTTGACGCGCTCGGTATCGGCGAGAAACGGCCCGAAGCCTTCCTGGAAATTGTCGTTGCCGGTGACGGAGAGCGCGCCGTAACTTAACCCGTGGTAACTGCCCGCGAGGCTGACGATCCGCGGGCGCCCGGTGGAGGCGCGGGCGAATTTCAGCGCGCCTTCAACGGCTTCCGTGCCGGAGTTGCAGAAGAACACGGCGTTAAGATGCGGCGGCATTTTCTTGAGCAGCGCCTCCCCGAGGAGACCGCTGAGGAGCGAGCAATCCATCTGCACCATATTGGGCAGGTCGAGGTCGAGCACATCGCGGATCGCCTGGGCAATGACGGGATGATTGCGGCCCATGTTATAGACGCCGTAACCGCTGAGGAAATCAAGGTAGGCGTTGCCTTCGGCGTCATAGAGGTAGGCGCCCTTGGCGTGGGTGTAAACGCGATCGAAACCGACGGTGCGCTGCACCTGGACCAGGGTCGGATTCAGGTGCCGGCTGTGCAGTTCATAGTTCTCGCCCATCCGGGACGAGACAAGGGATTTAATGTCAAAGGGCATTCGGGGTTCGCTCAGAAGCAGAAGGGGAATTTTGGACAGAATTAACAGAATTAACAGAATTAACAGAATTAACAGAATTTAACAGAATTTGAAGAAGGAGGAGCTTGGCGGAGACGTTTGCGATATTCCAGACTTTGGGAGCCAAAGTTAAGCAGCACGCCGACATCTTTACCGGTGGCAGTCAAATAGTTTACCAACTGAACCTCGTGAGCTTTCAGCAAAGTGCGAACCGCTTTGTTTTCGATGATGACTTCGTCGTTGACGAGTAGATCGGCTACGAAATTACCTACGCTCTCCCCCTCGTACCAGACGCAAATCGCCCGAGACTCGTCCACGCCAAGTCCCGCTCGCCTCAACTCCAACGCCAACGATTTCTGATAAACAGATTCAAGAAACCCCGGCCCCAGGATTCTATGCACTTTCATTGCAGCGCCAATGATCGTTCTCGCCAGATCCGCTTTCGCTCCCATTCTCCTAATTCTGTTAAATTCTGTTAATTCTGTCTAAAAATTCCGGTGGTTAGTCGCTCTCGTCGTTCGTTGGGCTTGGTTCGGTTGCGGGGGTGGGAGACGCGTCATCATCGTCATCGTCGTCGTGGTGCTTCTTCTTCTTGTGCTCGGGCTTTTTGTCCTTGTAGATCTCGCGCAGGAGGTTGCCGATGAGCGGCACGGCCGTCTCGCCGCTGTGCCGTTTGTCGCCGGGGTCGCCCTCGACCAGTGACGCGAACGCATACTGCGGCTTGTCCACCGGCGCGAAACCGACGAACCACCACGCCGTGCGCGACTTGGCCTTGTCGTTGTTGCCCGCGCCCCACTGCGCCGTGCCCGTCTTTCCGCCCACGTCCACGCCCGGCACGCGCGCCCGGGCCGCCGTGCCGTGATCGACCACCATCTGCATCCCCTTCTTCACCGTGGCAAACACATCGTCGCTCAACCCCACCTCGCTGCGGGAACGCACCGGATAGCCCGACGCTACGTCGTTATCCAACGTTTGCACCTGCTGCACCAGCCGCGCTTGGTGCAGCGTCCCGCCGTTGGCCAATGTCGCCATTGCCTGCGCCATCTGCACCGGCGTCACCTCCAGGTCGCCCTGGCCAATCGATAGATTCGCCGCGTCGCCATCGTAGAACTTCCGCTTGTGGTGGATCTTCATGTAGTCGTTGTCCGGCACGATGCCGGCGGCCTCATCCCGCAGCGGCAGCCCCGTCTTGCGCCCCAGCCCGAAGCGGCGCGCGTAATCGGTGATCTTCTCCGGCCCCGTCTTGATGCCGACCTGGTAAAACCACGTGTCGCAGCTCTGCGCGAGCGCCTGGACGAAGTTCAGATCGCCCGCGTCCGTCTTCTTCCAATTGTGGAAGACGATATTGCCGATGGTCATGCTCGCCGGCCCGCTGAATTCATCGTCCTTGCTGATCGTGCGACTGTTCAACGCCGCGGCGCCGACGATGATCTTGAACGTTGACCCCGCCGGGTAAGTCGAGCGAAACGCGCGCGGGATGAGCGGAATGTCGGGGTCGTTGTTGATCTTGCTGAAATCCGCGGTGGAGATTGACGGCACGAACAGGTTCGGATCAAACGACGGGTAGGACGCCATCGCCAGCACGTCGCCGCTCCACGGGTCCATGATGACCATCGCGCCGCGCTTGCCTTCCTTGGCGAGGTTTTGCTCGCAGAGTTTCTGAAGATGGAGGTCAAGCGTGGTGACCACATTGTTGCCGGGCACGGGCGGGGTGACGATGCGTTCGCTCGTCTTGTTGCCCTTGCCGTCGAAGGTCATGTTCATGACGCCATGCCGGCCGGTGAGTTGCTCGTTGAAGGTCTTTTCCAAACCCTCGCGGCCTTCGAGGTCAGGCCAGAGGAGTTCATTGGGCTGGAGCGGTCCGTTAGGCTGAGCGCCGGTCTTGCCGCTGTACCCGATGATGTGCGCGGCGCTGGCGCCGTTGGGATAAAACCGCAGGTACACCGGCCGCAGCACGAGGCCGGGCGGCGACTTGCCGCGCACCTGCTCCACCTCCTCGGGGGAGAGGTAGGTCGCGAGATCCATGGGGAGCATGCGCCGATTATGATAATGATCGAGCACATCCGCCGTGGTCACCTCAACCGGCCGGTGCAGAACGGACTGCGCGGCGATCACCTCTTGTTTCACATAGGAGACGACCTGGTTGTCGGAGATATCCGGCCCGGTGGGGAAGGTCATGTCGAGGTGGTAGCCAAAGCGCGACTGCGCGAGCGGCTCACCGTTGCGGTCGGTAATCAAGCCGCGCGGCGCGGGGATCTCGAAATAACACGTACGATCGTCGACGCGGGTATCCCACGAGGGCTCGATGGTCTCCGGGAGCGCGCGCGCCTCGTTGGAAACGAGCTGGTTGGCCGCTGGCGGTCGCTGCGCGATCGAGGGGCGGGCCAGCGCCAGGCAGGCGGCCAGCGTCAGGGTCGGGAGGACGCGGAGGTTGAGCATCGACCTCCAATCTGCCGCAAACCGGGCGTCGCGCGACCGAAAACTTGCCGCGCGCTGCCCCGGGTCAGCGGGGACGAACGGCCGCGCCGCCGCCCGGCGCCGCCACTTTGCTTGGCACGTTCGCAGCCGGGGCGGCAGCGGGGGTTTGCGGGATGATGTTGACGTTCCCGCCCGAGAAATACGAATAGGGGCTGCCGTACCCGTAGCCGCCGGAGCCGTAGTAACCATTGTCGCTCAAAGCGTTCACTTGCGCAGCGGGTTGCGCGGCGGCACGGGCCTGCTCGGCTTTACGGGCGTCGTCGGCTTGCTTTTCCTCGCGGCGGGCAAGGTCTTTATTGGTGTCTTCGGCGACCTTCACGCTCTCGCGTTTGTAGGCTTCTTCCTCGGCCTGGATATAGGCGTTAATGCGAGCCTGACTGTTCTGATCCTTGTTGCGCACGAGTTCCGCGAGGTCGATGTCGTTGGTCAATTTGGACGGCGCGACTTCCACCTGGACATGCCCATCGGTGACGACGAGCGTCTGGGTTGGCCGATGGACTTCAACCAGATGGACTTCCTGTCCGGGAGCGAATCCGTCAACGCCCTTGTCAGTCTTCGCCGCGACGTAGCTGAGCAGGTAAAACGTGTCGTGCGGGGCTAGATGCCGCCCCTTGGCGTCCGTGTCCGCTTGACCGGTGACCAACGCCTGGGCGGCACCGGCGCCCTGCTCGTCGTCAGGATGAGTTATCAGGACGGGATCAGCATCTTGAGAAAAAGCGTTGATGGACAGGATCGCGCTTCCGGCAAGGGCGACGATCGGCAGGAGCCAAACGCCACGAGTTGGGATGGAATGATTCATTGTCCCCCCAAATCGAGTCTCTCGCCTGGCGGGGACGTGTGCGATGAAGAAGATCCTGGACGACGAAATAACGAATCAAGCGGCAATCGAAACTACGACCAGAAACCCAGCGACCAATTTGCCTCGTTGAGCGTCGAGCCGAGGGAGGTCAGCCCCTGGCTCATCTTGGTCCCCAGCCCGATGAGCTGGCTTGCGTTGGAAGGTAATGAATTGCTGGCCATATGCGTCTAGTTCTATGATAGTTCTTTGTCTTGGGTAGCGTCTCCGTCGTCATTGACGTTGATCGCAGCCGGGAGACAAAGCAGGGTCGGCGCCAACCCGGGCGGATTTATTTGGCCGCGTTCCTTTACGCCCATGAGCTCCATCAGAGAACGCCCGTCAAGATATGTGCCTCTTCACTTTTCAAGTGGGGAAAAGGCGCGGGAGGTCGCGGATTGAGTCTCCCCGCAATCCACTAAGCAATCGCGCCAAGGGTCAAAGTACCGCCTGCGCGCTGCGTTGTTTGGGTCAACACTGGCTCAAGACTCTCTGGAAATGTGGCAAACCGGAAGCCGATACGATGAAGCGCTACAAGCTCGCAACCAAGCCAAACATAACTCCTGTGTGCTCCAACTCAACCCTGCCTAAACAGCAATTCTAACCGGTGAACAGCTTTTATAAAAAAAGCATTGGGAACACAGAGAACATTTAACCCCTTTCCTCACCCACTCAGTTCATCCATGCTTTAACTGTTTGAATAGCCTCTTCCAAACTTTCGATGAACTCACTCACCGGATTGTTCCAGTCTCGATGCCGCTTATTGTAGTCCCATGCGTGGACTGCCACTGTTGAGCCTTTTGGATGGTCAATCCATATTTGGAACTTCTGACCCTTTAGGCTAACGACATTTACTGTTCTTACTTCTTCGTCACGATAATGAGTGTAAACAGTCAAGGAGTGCTTCGCAGCCCACGCAAAAATAACCGGGTCAACTGTGGAGTAGCTCATTGAAATGGCACGCCCGGATGGAAATTTTCGTCTGGAATACGATCTAACAATTGGAACTGCTCCGCTCTGCCCGGTTGTGTGAAATTAGGAAGCGCTCTGCTGGCCGAACGTCGGGTTCGCCGCGTTCTTGTTCTTCATCTGACAATAAAAATGGTAGTTTCCCGGCGTCGTCGGATTGGGAACCATCTCGTCTCTCACGTCACTTCCTTGAAAGTAAGGCCCCGCAATCCTGCCTCGCAATAATGTTTGACAAAGCGATCACTTACCCACGTTGGACTCAATCGATAAGGTAAGCGAAACATGTCTAAATTCTTAACTTCATCCTCGACAAACATCACCTTCTTAACACGCATAATTCTGTCCGTGCCTGGAAAACGTTGTATGATAGACCCGGCCTCATTAAGAGCATTTACTATCTTACAGTTGAAGACAAAGAGCCGCACTCCGTCGTCCGTTTCCAAAGGCAACAACTCTCCATGGTTTTTTAGAATACCGCTCAAGAACTCCACCGCTCTCTCTCTCATTACGAGAGCATAGCTTCCTAACCAGGGAAAGTCTGAAAGTCGTTGAGTTTGTCTGTTGTCGGCTGAAACTAAACGAACGCTGAAGGAGCGCCACGTGGAAGAAAGAGCCCTTCCGTCTAGGGTGCGGAACACCTCATAGTGGCCATCCTCAAAAGTGTTCACACATTCAAATCCTTCTGCACCTCGCGGCTCATAGAACGTCATCTAAAATCCTCCTGACTGAAGAGACTCCCTAGCCGAGTCAAGCGCCGAAATAGCCTCCTGGCGAGTTGTTGCCGCTCCAAGCATCTGATTGATCGTATCATAGTATTCACGTGTGTGTAAACTAGAATGTACAGCGGCTCCCATAGGATTTGACGACTGTCTGGTTGCAGGTAAGAAGACTCCATTAGCAGCATCATTCAATCCGATTCCGAATCTCCTTAGGACTTCTCTCGCTTGTGCAGCCAAAGGTGCGTCACCAGCAACAATATGGTGAGCCGCCGATTCAGCTGGTCGTACGACACCGTTTGATTGTAATGCCCGCGAAAGAATCTTGGATGATGCTTGAAGTTCGTCTGTCACTATCGCCGCCTCGTCTAAGAGTTTTGCGCCGCGGATTAGGTCGGCCCCTCCTTCAGCCAGTCTGCCTCCAGTGCCGATCTCACCGCCAATTACCGGCACCGCCCCGATTGCCGCCAGTATTCTGCCGCCTACGCCGAGTTGCTTGTTTGCGTCGACTGCATCCGTACCGGTGACTGCCTCTCCTGCCGATACGAACGGGTTTAGTCTTGCTAAAAACCCGCTGAAAGATGCAAAGATCCCTGCCGTATTCTGCCCGTCAGCTATCTGTGTTCTCGCAGCCTCAACGCCAGGATCGTCATCTCCTCGAAACATGAGGATTTGTTGATTCCGATCTCCGATCTCAGTTCCGTCATGACCCGTCGGATCAGTCAGATCGAAGGGGTCTCCGCGCACGTAGGCATACC
>CAXUAZ010000003.1:45612-58932 GCA_964249195.1 uncultured Chthoniobacterales bacterium | reverse complement strand
GCGCACCGGCGGCTCGGCCTCCGGGCGGAACGGCTGGAGGGCCGGGGACGGCGAGGGGTCCTGCGCCTGCACGGCGGTCGACCAACCCGCCGCCATCAATAAAGCCCAACCCATCCTCATGGCAGCTTGGCGGTGGCGAAGGCGACGTTCCAGATATTCGCCGCGCGGCAGGTGTCGAGCACGTCGACGATGTGTTTATAATCGACGTGCTCGTCGCCGCGCAGGATCACCGCCTGGTCGGGATAAATCTCCGCGAGCTGCTTGAGCTTGGCCTGGAGTTGATCGAGGTCGAGCGTCTGGCGGTTCAGGATGACGCGGCCGTCCGCGGTGACGTTCAGGATGCACTGGCTGATGTCGCGCTGGCTGTCCTTGCCCTGTTTGGCGGTGGGCACCTTCACCTCCAGCGCCATCTCGTTGCGCGAGAAATTGTAGGTGACGATGAAGAAAATCAGCAGGCAGCAGAACACGTCGATCATCGGCGTGACCTGGAAGCCGAGCGTCTGCGGCGCGGCGGCTTTGGAACGGAAGTTCATCGGGCCTTAAAATTCGTCGTCCAGCCCAGCGGGCTCGCGTTCGCGCTCGCGGCGGCGGGCGACGGGAGCGTTGGAGGCGCCGTCGCGGCCCGCCCAATAAAGGGTAAACAGAGCCATGATCTGGGTGGACGCCGCTTCGAGATCGGCCGTGAGCCGTTGCACCCGGCCGCGGAAAAACGAGTAAAAACTAAACGCGAAGATGCCGACAACGAGCCCGCTCGCCGTGCAAACGAGCGCCTCGGAAACGCCGTGCGCGAGCATCATCGGCTTGGAGGTCGCGATGTCCGTGGCCAGCGCGCCGAACGAATGGATCATGCCCGACACGGTGCCGAGCAGACCCACCATTGGCGCGATCGTGCCCACGTCGGCCAGGTAAGTGATCCGATGATTGAGCGAGCTGGCTTGCCGGATGCCCTCGGTCTCGGCGATCTCGCGGATGCTCTCGAGGCCTGCAGTGGGGTTATCCTTGGCAAAGGCCAGCATCTCCTGCACGACGCGCGCCACCGCTTCGCCGCGGCGGTTGCTGATGGCGAGCAGCTCCCGAAAATCGCGTTTGCGCAGCAGCACCTCGCAGGCGTCGAGGTAACGATCCGAGACGACGGCCCCGCGCCGGATCGTGAGCAGATAGATGAACACGAGCAGCGTGCCCAGGAACAGCAAACCCGCGAGCGGCAGCATGAACCAGCCGCCCGAGACCAGGACCGACCACAGCGTCGACGCGCTGTCGTCTGTCGCGGGGATCGCCCGGGCGGACTGCGCCAGCGCCGCGGGCGCGCCGGGAAACAAAAGCAGGGCGGAGGCGGCAAGGCCGGTGAGTCGATTCATGCTTTCGTAAGGGAGCCAGACGGACGCCGGAGGATGCCACAGACCGGACCGGAATTCAAACGCCTCACGGAGCGGGCTTGAACGCCACGGCCCGGCCGCTCCGGGCGGATTCTCTGGCGGCATTGAGGATGCGGACGACCATCACGTTGTTTTCCAGCGAGTACAATCCATACGCCGGGATCTTGATCTTCCCGCGGATCACGTCGGCGAAGTAAGTAAAAGGGTCTGTGTACACGGCGATGTCCCGGTCGGTCACCTCCATCGTTTCCTCGTCCTTGCCGGACGCGCGCCTGGCCCGCATGTGGGTATCATCGGAGGTGATCACGTAGCCGGTCTGTCCGTACACTTCCATGTCCTTGCGGTTGAACGGCCAATCCCACGACGCCTGGATGACGCCCACGGCGGACGGATAACTCACTACGATTGTGGCATCGTCATCGACCTTGGGGTAAACGGCCGGTTGGAAATGCTGGGTGACCGCGGTGACGGAAACGGGCGGCTGACCATGCATGAGGGCCGTCATGAGGTTGGCGCCGTAACAGCCGAAATCGATGAGGGCGCCGCCGCCGTTTTGCACCGGGTCGGTGAGCCAATCAAGGAATTCCTGGCTGACGCCGAGCGCCTTCGGTCCCTGATGGCCATCATGGAAGACGAGCCGGCGGATGCCGCCCACATAGTTATTGGCGTTGACCAACTCCTGGGTCTTGGCGGTCGTGGGGTACCAGGAGGTTTCGTAATCGGTGAGAAGTTGGATGTGATACTGGCTGGCGAGTTGCTCCATCCGTTCGGCATGCTCGACGTTGACGGCAAGCGGCTTTTCCACCATCACGTGAATCCCTCGCGGCGCGCAGGCTTCAACAGCGGCCAGGTGCTCAAACACGGAACCGAACGCCACCGCGGCTTCCGGTTTTGTGGAATCGAGCATCTTGTCGAGGTCGGTATAGAATAAGGAACGGTCGAGATGATATCTCTCCGCGATCCGTTTGGATAAAGCGGTATTGGGCTCATAAATGCCCGTGAGGGTCAGGTCGGTTTTGTCCCGCCTTCCCAGGATGAAGCCAAGGTGAGCGTGCGTCGCTCCGACGATCGCGATGCGCAGCGGAGCGTCGGCACCGGCGGCCGGCGAGGCGCAGAAGATCGCGGCGGCGAGGAACAGGGGTGTGATTTTCATGGAGTGGGGGATTTGTGGTTGGCCATTGTTAGTACGTCTTGAAACGGCGCGGCGGCCAACGAGCCGAACAGCGGGTTGCGGCCCAGCTTCGCCCGCGCGATCGCCGGCGAGGAGATGCCGCAGAGAAAACGGGTGCGCTGGCGGGCGCTGCCCAGGGCGCGTCCGCTTTCCAGCGCGCCGGCTTCCGTGATTCGACGGCGAATGACATCCGCCGACGGCGCCGCGGCTGACTTCGGGATCGGCCGCGCCGGATCGCCTTCGCATCGTCCGCAATGACCGCAGTCCGCGCCGAGATCCTCGCCGAAGTAAGCAAGCAGGCGTCGCACGATGCAGCCTTCGTCTTCCACCAATCCCACGACGCGCCGCAGCCGCGCCATGTCGTTGTCTTCGCGCGTGCGGAAGCGATGGATCAACGTCTCCCGCAACGTTGCCAACTCCGCGGCTGCGGGGCGTTTCTTCATGCGATACGCCTGCCGCAATCCGGCGACTTTCAATTGCAGATCGCCTTGCGACTCCAGGTAATTGAGCGCCTGCATGAGGCGTTCGCGCGTGGTGTTCAACTTCACCGCCGAATCGATGAGATCGATGTGAAACCAGATGGCGGCCTTGCGCGCGCAACGGAACATGCCCCGCAGAAACTCCGCACGCTCGGGATCGTACTGCTTTAGTATCTCGGCGGAAGAACGCCGCGGGATAAATTGGTACTCGCGATAGAACGGCGAGGTCGCCTCGATGATCCCCTCCAGTTCGAGATAAGTCAGAAGCGTGCTGACGACGAGCGGCCGGATGTCGAAGTCGCGCGAAAGATCGTAGCTGGAAACGTCGAACGTTTCGCCTCGCCCGAGCACGAAGTCGAGGAACGCGCCGACCGCTTCGTCCTCCGGCGTATCGCCATAGGAGAAATTTTCCAGGGTCAGGAGATCGTCCGCACAGGCGAAGAGTTCGCAGGCGGAAGGTTTCCCGTCGCGGCCCGCGCGTCCGATTTCCTGGGAATAGTTCTCCAGGCTTTTGGGCAGGTTATAGTGATAAACGTGTCGGATGTTGCTCTTATCGATGCCCATCCCAAACGCGATGGTGGCCACGACGATCGGGTGTTCACCGCTCATGAACCAATCCTGCGCGGCGCCGCGTTCGTCATCGGGAAGGCCGGCATGGTAGGCGCGGGCGGGCAACCCGGATTTTACCAACTCGGCGGCGACATCTTCCGCGGTCTTTTGCAGCGTGACGTAGACGATGGTCGCGCCGGGCGCCTGCGCCGCGAGGCGGGCCTTGAGCCAGGGCAGGGCGTCGGCAAAAACACCCGTCATGATGCGCAACGTGAGGTTTGGCCGGTGGAAGCCGGTGTGCACGACGTCACCGGGATCGAGTTGGAAACTCTCGGCGATGTCGCGCGCGACGGCGGGGGTGGCCGTGGCGGTTAGCGCCAGCACGCGCTCGACGTTGAGCGTCCGCGCCAGCTTGGCGAGCTTGAGGTAATCAGGTCGGAAATTGTGGCCCCATTCGGAGATGCAATGCGCCTCGTCGATCACCAGAAGCGAGATCTGGAGGGATCGCAGCGTGGCGAGAAAGCGTTCGTTGGCGAGCCGTTCGGGCGACGTGTAAAGCAGCTTTAACTCACCGGCTTTGAGGGCCGCGTTGACATTGCGCAGTTCCTCCAAGGAAAGACTGGAATCCATCCGCGCCGCCGGCACGTTGCGCCCGTGCAGGAACGCGATTTGATCGCGCATGAGCGCGATGAGCGGGGAAACGACGAGCGTTAATCCCGGCAGGTGCAAGGCGGGAAGTTGATAGCAGAGGCTCTTGCCGGCGCCGGTTGGGAAGATGGCGAGAGCCGACCGCCCCGCGAGCAACATCTCGATCACCTGCTCCTGCCCCGAGCGAAATCCCGCAAAGCCGAAGACGTCCCGGAGTGTCTCGAAAACGGGAGCGGCTGCGCTCTTCATGGCTGGCGTTGATGGCACGGCAGGAAGAAAATTCGCATGCTATGATGCGCATCGCGCGTCGTCTCGTCCGGTGGGAAACGTTGAGACACGACTTGATGACATGTCGGAAAGTGTAGGCCATCTTCGTTTACATGTCAATGAGAAATTTACATCCGTATGAATGCTCCTTCTCGGACCTCACGAATCGCGCGCTGAATGCGACCGATTTCCGGGCAGCTTCAAACTGAACTCGTTGTTCTTAGCGCGATGTCAACGGCCGAAAAGCAGGTTGCTTGGTATTATCCGAGTGGAAGCTTCTCCACGCGGCCGATCCACTCATCGAGCTCCGTTGCTTTCGCGATTAGCTCTAGGTCACGCACATACTGACCCACCGAGCCGTGAAGCTGATGACCAAAAAGCAGTCCCGCAAACGGTTCCATCTCGCACTGCCAGTCTTGCGCGAGCTTCTTGAAACGAACGTCTTGAGTGAACAGGACTCTGCCGAGGAAAGTGCTGCGGGTAAGAAGCGCAGCGTCCGTAAACTCCGCAGTGCCATCCTCTTGCGCGGTAATCACGTCAACCCCGCGCCGGCGAAGTTGGTTTGTGATCGGAGCCGGCACGTGAACATCGAAATAGAACGCCGTCATGCTGCCTCACCGCGGCGAAGCGCAAGCAAGCGCAAGCGGAGGGGGGACGGATGCATCAGCGAGTCGCGATCCAACTCGGCTAGCTCGGCGTCAAGCTCCGTCTCAATCTCTTCCTTGTGGTCGAAGTAGTAGGCCAGAGCAGAATGGATTTCCGCGAGAGAGATGGACGGATAATGACGGCCGATCTCCTCGGCCGACCAGCCGTAGCCGAGATAGTCCGCTGCGATCTGGCCAACTCTGACGCGAGGCAAACGCTCAAGTCGCGCCGATTCACCATCAGCCTTGTAAATGTGCGGGTAACTTGGCGGAAGCATCGGCCAGAAGTTTCGGCAGCGTTATCCCAATACATCAGCAGCGATTCGGCGCCGTGTCAAAGCGCCCATATGATGCAACGCTTAATCCGTAATGATGTCCTTGTACGTCTTGCCGGAGGGGATCATCGGGAGGACGTGCTCGGTGTAGGGGACCATCACGTCGAGCAGATACGCTTCTTTGCTCGCAAGCATCCGCTCCAGGGCGGCGCGGAGGTCCGCCTTCTTCGTGACGCGTTCGCAGGTGATGCCGAAGCCTTCCGCGACCTTGACGTAATCTGGATAAATCTTCGCGCGATCTTGCGGGTCGCCCAAATAAGTGTGGCCGCGGTTGCCGCCGTGGAACCGATCCTCCCACTGCACCACCATGCCGAGGTGCTGGTTATTGAGGATCATCGCCTTCGCGGCGATGCCTTCCACCTTCGCGGTCGCGAGTTCCTGCACGTTCATCAGGAATGAGCCGTCGCCGTCGATGTCCACCACTTCGCGGTCGGGGCAGGCCACCTTCGCGCCGAGCGCCGCCGGGAAACCGAAGCCCATGGCGCCCAGGCCCGCGGACGTCAGGAACGAGCGGGGCTGCTTGAAATTATAAAATTGCCCGGCCCACATCTGGTGCTGGCCCACGCCGGTCGTGATGATCGCCTCGCCCTTGGAAACCTCGCATAACAGGCTGATGGCGTATTGGGGCTGGATGGCGGAGTCGGTGTCCTTGAACTTGAGGGGGAACGCCGCCTTCCAATCCTGGATGGTCTGGTACCAATCGGGGTAAAGATCGTGCGCGCCGAGCGGCTTGCGATCGTAGCCGGCGGCGCCGAGCAGCGTGTTCAGGCGAGCCAGCGCGATCTTGATGTTCGCGATGATCGGCAGGCGGACCACCTTGTTTTTGTTGATCTCCGAGGCGTCGATGTCGATGTGGACGATCGTGCCGTGCTCGGCGAATTGCTCGACTTTGCCGGTCACGCGGTCGTCGAAGCGGACGCCGAGAGCGAGGAGCACGTCGGCTTCGTTGACGGCGTTATTCGCGTACACGGTGCCGTGCATGCCGAGCCATTTGAGCGACAGCGGATGATCCTCGGGGAACGAGCCGATGCCCATCAGTGTGGTCGCCACCGGGATCTGCGTGCGTTCGACGAACTCCATCAACTCAGGCGCCGCGCCCGAGGAGATAATGCCGCCGCCGCAATAGATCATCGGGCGTTTGGCGCCCTTGATCAGGCCGATGACTTCGTTGAGCGCGACCTCGTCGACCTCGTCGTTCAACTCGTAACCGCGAAGATCGATCTTGGCCGGGAAAATCGGCTGGGCGCGCTCCTGCTGGATGTTCTTGGGAATATCGATCAACACCGGGCCGGGCCGGCCGGTCTGGGCGATGTGAAACGCCTCTTTAATGACGCGCGGGATGTCCGCGATGTCCCAGACGAGGTAGTTGTGCTTGACGACGGGAAGCGTCATGCCGAACACATCGGTCTCCTGGAAGGCGCCGCGGCCGATCATCGCCTGCGGCACCTGGCCGGTGATGGCGACGAGCGGGATGCTATCCATGTAGGCGTCGGCGATGCCGGAGAGGAGGTTGGTGGCGCCGGGGCCGGAAGTCGCCATGCACACGCCAGCGCGACCGGTGGCGCGGGCGTAACCTTCCGCCGCGAACGCGCCGCCCTGCTCGTGGCGCGGGAGAACGGTGCGGATTTTTTTGGATTTCGTGAGCGCCTGATGGATCGGCATGCTGGCGCCGCCAGGGTAGGCAAAAATGGTGTCGACTCCTTCGCGTTCCAAGCAGGCGACGAGGATCTCCGCGCCATCCATGACGGGGCCCCGATCAGGCGCAGGATTGACGGAGGCGGCAGCGGGGGTGGCCGCGGTAGGGGAAGGATTCATGAAGGGGATGGTTCCGAGAGCGTGGAACAGTGCAGGAAAATGCCCGTCGAGGCAAGCGCAAAGCGTCTCAGCGAAGCAGACCGGCGCCGCCGGCGCGCAGTTCGCGCAAGATGAAATCTTCGTACCGGACGTCGGTCATCGCGCGGCGGCAGCCGATCCCGCGACGACGGCAGAACGTCTCCAGGCCGGCCAGAAACGCGCTGATCTCCCGCTCGTAGGCGCGGGCGAGCGATTCGTTGACCGTCACCTCGTACACTTCGGCGGATTCCGGGTCCGTCAGCCGCACATCGCCCTGGAGGCGCGGGTTGAGGTCGGCGGGGTCGAGCAGGTGAATGAGCTGCACCTCGAAACGCTGGTAAAGCAGGAGCCCGAGCGCTTCTTCGTATCCTTTGGGATCGAAGAAATCGCTGAGCACAATCGCCAAGCCACGCTGCCTCGCGCGCCGCCCAAACGCCCGTAAACTCCGCGCCAGATCCGTCGCCGCCGCGGCGGTCTCCGGCGGCCGAGCGAGAAATTCGCAGGCGCGATGGAAGCAGCCGCGCCCGCGCACGGCGCCTAGTTGCGCACCCAGTTCAGACGAAAAGTAGTGGATGTTCACCCGATCCAACCCCGCCAGGCCGATGTACGCCAAAGCGCCCGCGATCTGGCGGGCGAGATCGAGCTTGGTGGGACGATTGGATGCGACCCAGCGCATGGAGGCGCTCGCGTCGATCAGAAGATGAATGGGGAGGTCCTCTTCTTCCTCGAAGAGCTTCACGTACAACTTGTCGAGACGCCCGTAAATGTTCCAATCGACGTTTCGCAGATCGTCGCCGGTTGAGTAGTTCCGATAATCGGCAAACTCCAGGCTCGAACCGATCCGCCGCGACCGCCGCTGAGCGCGATGTTGACCGCCAAACTGACGCCGCGCCGCCAGTTGAAGCCGCTCGAGCCGGGCGAGAAAGACCGGGTCGAACAGGGGTTGAATCGCGGGAGGGCTGCTCAGAACCTTTTCAGATCATGACCCACCGTCGGGCCGGGTATCGTCAATCAGGGTTTGCAGCGGCGTCTGGAGGGTGGGGTACTGACCCGATTGCAGCCAGGCGGATGCCGTCTGATTAACCAGCGCCCGGCGTTCCAGGATCGGCATCGCGGGCGGGGTGGGGGGCGTCAGGAGATTGTTCGACAAGAAGCCCGCCGGCACTCCGAGGCGCTCGAGGAACTTGGTTTTCTCGGGCAGGGTGACGTCTGGACGCTGGAGATAGGTTTCGGCTTCGGTCTTTTGCGCGTCGTCGGAGAGGTCCACCTTGCCCATGTAGTCGGCGCGGATCAGCGGGCGGTCGGCGAGCATGTCGGGATGCGTGTTGAGGTAGTCGGCGACAGCGCCGGGCGCCATGGCGCTCAAGCGGTCGATGGCCACCACGGCGGCCTGCCGGACGGCGGATGGCGTCTTGCTCAAGGGCTCAAGCACCTCGAGCAGACTGGCATCGCCGGAATAAGCGGCCGAGTCGAAGGCCTCCATGTACCCGGCGGTGGGCGATTGCTGCCAGGGCTGGTAAGTAATCAAATCACGCGCCTTGGCGGCGAGGAACGTCTTGGAATCTTGCGGATCGTTCCACGCGAGGTTGCGCAGGGAGACGGCCCATTCATCCGGCGAGCCTTTGACGCCCAGAACCTCGCGCGCCACCTCGGCGGCGTCGGCCGAGTGGATCTGGTTGCTCCAGGAACCGAGCTGATCCATCAGCAGCGTGCGCATGGTCGGCGCACTTTGCAGGAGGCCGCCGGGACCCACCTTGAAACGTTCGCCGGTTTTTCCGTCGCGGCCGCTGGCCAGGAATTGCCGCACCGCGGCGATGCCGGCAGCCGGATCGATCTTCGCGAGCGCCTCCCGGAGCGCCTTCAAGGCCGAGGCCTTGCCGGAGATCGCGGGATCGTTCAGGACCGCCAGCGCGCGCTCGATGGTTTGCGCCAGCTCTGCGGCCGTCATCGAAGACGCCCGGGGGCTGGAGGATTCATCCGCCCCGCTGGCCGGCGCCAGGTTCGGCCGAGCGTCGGGCCGGCTGGCTTTGTGAACCGCCTTCGGATGCGGCGCCGGCAGATGATTGAGCAGGAGCAGCAGCCCACCGACGACCAGCGCCCCGCCGATCAGCAAAAAGATGCCGAAGCGGCTTAACGGGGAAATCGGCGGAGCAGACATGGCAACCCTCAAGCCCTGCTCGCAGCCGGCTCTATTGAACCTGGACGACGAGCGAGGACTTCGCCGCCGGAGAATCAAGCGCGTAATCGGCCGTGAACGTGATCTGCGAGCGGCTGCGCAACGTCGAACTGAACTTCACCTGGAACGTCGTGTTGGACAACTTGACGATCGTCACCGCCGGGTTGGTCGGTGTGCCGACGGTGTCCGACACGAGTTGAATCTCGCTGTAGCGATCCGTGGTGGGCCGGGCCGGCGCAATGGTCGGATCGATGGATGGAACCTGAAACTTCGGAACGGCGGTGTACGTCACCGTGGAGCCCTTCACGACCGAAACGGGCCCCTTGATTTTGACCTTCTTGATTAACCCGTTGGTGTACTCGGCGGAAGCGAGCAACTGCGATGCTTCGGCGTCAACGGCGTGCACGACCGAGATGGGAAATGCCGAGCTGGTGTTGCCCCCCACGGTCTCGGCCACCACCTGGCGAGAGTAAGTAACGGCCCCGGTGGAATCCGTCCCCGTAGCGTGAACGGAATAGATCGGTCCACCGCTCATGCCTTCCTCGGCGAGGTAGCCGTCGTTTTCAAACTCGCCGCCGCCAAGGTCAACAAACGCTTGCGAAGGCACGATGTAAGCCTGGGTCGCTCCGTCGAAGCTCACCCCGGGATAGCCGAGCACAAAAAGTCCATCTGTACCGGCCGGGGTCGTGCCGAGCGCCGTGCCGACCGTCGACACGAACGGGTTGGTGATGCTTGCGACGTCGACGATCATGTCGGCCCAATCTTCGTCGCTCGGCGGCGTCGTGTAGAGCAGGTAGCCGAGATCCCGCTCGGACTGGTCAAAGAAATCCGTTGTCGCGTCACTGGCCAGAGTGGAGTACCCCGTCAATGCTCCGACCGCGTTGACCGGGAAGCGTTGGAACACGTAATTTTCATACAGGCCGCGGTTGAAGGTCTGCCGCGTCAGGAATCCCACGAGAGGGTCGTAAACCACGTGAGCGGCGGTGAGAGCGGTGTGACGGCGGACCGCCGTCGCGCTGCCGAACCCGAGGACCGTGTTGCTTAAAATAAAGGTGCGGCCGGTAAAGTTATACGGTTTGGCCTTGGCGTGCTTGAGGCCGATGGCGAATGGCGTGGCCACCGTCACCGCGCGGGCGGGGCCGGCCGGGAGGAGCAAGGAAACCGCGGCGAGAGCCGATGAAAACGAGAGGAAGTTTTTGGGAGTGAACACGATGTGCGCCTGGTGGTGAAGGGAGGACAAGGAAACCCGAAGGGGAACGTAAGCAATATGTACCGTCGCGCTCGAATTTGGCAAATGGTTTCTTCAATTCCGCCCCGGCTTTATCCGCCAAGAAAATGCCGGAACGAGCGCAGGAATCGCTTGGGGAAAGCCTCTTGGTTGCCGGGCGCGGGAGTGGGAGTGCCCGGCGGCAGCGGATTTTCCCCCGGAACCAACTCGCCTTGATGATACGTGCAGATCGAACGGCGCTGGGTCAGGATGTCCGCCATACTCGCGGGCAGGTCGAGGTTATACGCGGTGTTGGCGGCGTCGCAACCCTGGTTGGCCAGTTGGTTGGAGTACGCGCACACCCGCACCCGCCGGAGCGGCTCGGCCGGGCGCAACTCCCCCGCCGGGTAGCGTTGGGCCGGCGCTTTGCCCATCACCTGACACCAGATCGGCAACGCCAGCGCGGCGCCGTAGCCCTTGGACATGATCGTCTGCGGGCGGTCCAAGCCCACCCAGACGCCGCACGTCAGGCTGCTCGTGTAGCCGACGAACCAGGCGTCCTTGTAATCGTTGGTGGTGCCCGTCTTGCCCGCCGCGGGCTTGGTGAAGCCGAGCGAGCGGGCCTCCGCCGCGGTGCCCTTTTGCATGACTTTTTGCAGGATGCTGGTGGTCAGCCAGGCCGGGCCGGAGGAAAGGACGGGCCGCGCGCTGTGCGGGGCGCGGTAAAGCGTCTGGCCGTCCACGTCGTCGATGCGCTCGATGAGGTACGGGGGCTTTTGCACGCCGGCGTTGGGGAAGAGCGTGTAGGCGGCTGTGAGGTCCTTGAGCGTTGCCTCGAAGGCGCCGAGGAAGATCACCGGCAACGCCGGGATGGCGTCGCCCAAGCCCACGGCCTGGCCGGTCTTGCGGACCTCGTCCACGCCGACCAACTCGCCCACGCGGACGCTCATCGTGTTGCGCGAACGGATCAGGCCAACCTCGGCGGGCTGGATGCCGCCGGCGGTGTTATCGGAGTTTTGCGGGCTCCAAGTCGGGGCGTCGGCGAGTTCTCCGGGGCGAATCGGGCCGTCGTCGATGTTCGCGCCGGGGAGGAGGCCCTTCTGCCACGCGGCGGTGTAGACGAAGGGTTTGAACGAGGAGCCGATCTGGCGGCGGGCATCGAGCGCGCGGTTGAAGGCGCCGGGTTTGTACTCGCGGCCGCCGACCAAGGCGCGGATGGCGCCGTCGCGATTGTCGATCGCGACGAGCGCGCCCTGGAGGTAATCGGTGCCGGCGGTTTCGTTGGGGTTGTCGGAACGGGCGGCTTTTTTGGGGTGCTCGTAGCCGGGGCGGTTCTCGATTTTCGTCAACTGGGCTTCGAGCGCGTCGGTGGCGGCGTTCTGGAGCTGCGGGTCGATCGTCGTGTAGATGCGCAGCGCGCCTTCGTCGGTTTGCTCGTCGCTCAGGAGGCTCGTCAACTCGCGCTGGATGGCATCCATCGCGTAGTTTTCCTGGACGTTGGAAGCGCGCTGCCGGGTCGGGCGGATGACCTCGTGGCTTGCGGCCTGGGCCTCTTGCGTCGTGATCGCGCCCAGGGACGCCATCCGGGTGAGCACGGTGTCGCGCTCGCGGGCGGCGCCTTCGGGATTGCGCAGGGGCGAGAAACGATTGGGGCTGCGGATCAATCCGGCCATCATGGCGGACTCGGAGAGGTCCAATTGCGCGCTGGGTTTGCCGAAATACGCCTGGCTGGCGGTTTCCACCCCGTAGAGGCCGGCGCCGTAGAAGATGCGGTTGACGTAAAACTCCAGGATCTGGTCCTTCGAGTAGGTGCGCTCGATGTGCAGGGCGACGAACGCCTCGAGGATCTTGCGGTTAATGGTTTTGCCGCCGAGCGGGAGGCTGTTGCGGGCGAGCTGTTGGGTGAGGGTGCTGGCGCCTTCGGCCGCGCGGCCCCGGGTGAAATTGCGCACGAGGGCGCGCAGGATGCCGTGCGGGTCGACCCCGTGATGGCGGTAAAACCGGGTATCCTCCCGCGCCACCAGCGCCTGGATGAAATATTTCGATACCTTCCCCAGCGGCACCACGATGCGATTTTCGCCGTAGAGCCGGCTGTAGGGGTTGCCATCCATGTCGTACACGGTGGCGCGTTGGGGCATCGCGCCGAGCTTGCTGACGTCAAACGTGGCCGCCCACATTATATAGAAGGCGAGAACCGAGCAGCCCGCGACAAAGATGAGGGCGAGCAGCCATTGCCACCAGCGCAGACGCCGGCGCCACGGACGGGGAGGGATGGCGGCGGGGGCGGGTGGCACTGTCGTTTGATCGCCTTGAGCACCCATCGTCCGCGCAACGGAGCCGGGATGGGGCGCCCTGTCAAAAAAACATTGCATCCCGGGGGGCGCCTCTTACTTTACGGGACCTTACCGATATGGCCGACATTGAGAACAAATACGCCGAGAACGTGACCGGATCATTCTACGTGGATGATCAATGCATCGATTGCGATCTGTGCCGCGAGACCGCTCCCGCGAATTTCACCCGCAACGACGACGGCGGCCATTCCTTCGTTTTCAAGCAGCCGGCGACCGACGACGAACGGGCGCTGTGCCAGGAGGCGATGGAAAAGGCCGAACCGCTGATGCGCCTGGCGCAA
>CAXUAZ010000003.1:24935-45602 GCA_964249195.1 uncultured Chthoniobacterales bacterium | reverse complement strand
GGCGATGGAAGGCTGCCCGGTGGAGGCCATCGGCAGCGACGGGGCATAGGCGACATGGCGACGGCCCATTCAATCCGTCAACGGGCGCTGGCGGAATGGCGCGGGCATTATGAGCCGCGACCGATCGCGGCCGGGCTCCAGAGTCTGGATGCCGTCCTGGGCAAGGCGATGCTAGGGTTGGGATTGGCCGACCGGGTGCAGGAATCGGAGGTACTGGCGGCCTGGAAGGAAATCGTGGGCGATTTTATCGCCGGGCACTCGGCCCCGAGCCGGCTCAAAGCGGGGGTGTTGTACGTGAGCGTCTTGCAGCCGTCGATTCACTTTGAGCTCGAACGGGTGTGGAAGGCGCAGATTTTGGAAAAGCTCAGGGCGCGGTTCGGGAAGAAGGTGATCCGCGAGGTGCGCTTTCGGGTGGGGTAGGTGCTTGAACGCGATCCTCGGTGCGAACTTTCCGGACTAAGGCTCGCGCCATTTGGCGCCCGGGAGGTCGCGCAGGATTCTCGCTTTGCGGGCGGCGAGGCGGGGGCTCGGATGACGCGGGTTCCATCGGCGCGGCGCCGGCAGCATCGCGGCAAGCATCGCGCCTTGTTCGACCGTCAGTCTGGAAGCGGGAATACCGTAGTGATATCGGCTCGCTGCCTCCACGCCGTACACCCCGGGACCCATCTCGATCACGTTGGCGTAAAGCTCCAGGATGCGGCGCTTATTAAGGATCGCCTCCATCAACACCGTGTAGTACGCCTCGATCCCTTTGCGCACGTAGGAGTGACCTTGCCAGAGGAACAGCGAACGCGCGCACTGCATCGTGATTGTTGAGGTCCCGCGCGGATCCTCACCCGTGCGCTCAGATCGCGCCATGGCGTGGTTAAATTCGATCCAGTCAAAGCCGTGGTGCTGGAAGAACCGGCTGTCCTCCGACACCCACGCCGCTTTTAAAAACGCCCGCGGCAACTCGCGCCAGGGCAACCATTGGTACAGCACGCGCGGGGAATGCCCTCCCCAACGGTCTTCGAGCCAGCGTATGCCCATCAACGGCGTGGCCGGCGGATCGATGAAACGCACGCTAACGACCTCTAGGATCGGCCCGATCAGCAACGCGAGAACCAACCAGCCGACCGCGCGGGCAAGGCGTTTCCGGGGCGCGGTTGTCTTGAGCACAAATGGGTCAGGCAATGCGTCGAAGACGCGCGATGACCTCGATCTCGGCCGTCTGCGGGAACATGTCCAGCGGGGTGACGTCGATCAACTCAAACACGTTGCGCAGCTCCGCGATGTCCCGCGCAAACGTCGCCGGATTGCACGAGACGTAAATCCAATTCGCCGGCGGGTGCGACTCCAACGCGCGCCGCGCCTCGGCGCTCAGCCCCTCCGAGGGCGGGTCAGTGACGAGCCACGTCTCGTCGCCCGCGGCGTCGGCAAGTTCAACGGCCAGACATTCCCCAACGTCGCCGCTCACATAGCTCTCGTGCGGCAAGACGGAACGCCGCGCGCGGGTAAGGGCGAGTGCATCCCACTCAATGCCGACCACCCGGCCGAATCGTTCCCTCAGCCGTTTAGCGAAAAATCCTTCCCCGCAGTAGGCGTCGATCAGCCGCGCGCCGGCGGCGGCGGGTTGGACAAGCCGGTCGACGATGGTCAACATTTCGGCGGCGGCGCCGTCGTTGGTCTGGCGGAAGGTGCGTTGGTCGGGATCGGCCCGCAGCGTGTAATTGCCCTCGGGCCGCGGCGGTCCGGCGCGGAAGCGCGCCAGCGCCTCGTTGACGGCCGGCTCGGAAATAGGGCAGCGCTCAATGTCGATGAGCTGCTGCGGGTCCTGCCCGTAAAAACCGACCGCTCCGTCGCGGACGTGGACCGTGATGCGGTTGCGATATTCATACGCCTTCGGCGACGGGACCACCGGCTCGACGACCGGCGTCTCCACGCGGCCGATCCGGCGCACGGCCTGGGCGACCTGGCGGCGTTTGATCTCCAACTGCTCCGGCCCCGCGATGTGCTGGTAGCTGCACCCGCCGCAACGCCCGAAATACGGACAAGGCGGTTCAACCCGGAAAGGGGAGGCGGCTTCCACCTCCAGCAACTGCGCCTCGAGATAGGACTTGCGGGCGCGGGTCACCCGCACCCGCACGAACTCACCCGCAATGACATACGGAACGAAGGCGACCCGCCCATCCTGGGCTCGGCCCACACCTTTACCACCGAAAGCAACTTCGGTGATCTCCAGCCGATGAACCGGCGCCGGCGAACGGATCAACGGGGGTAGATATACCGGCTCTCGAAGCCGAGCTCCGGCGGGAACTCCTCAAAGCCACCGTGAATCCAGGGCACGTCGTCGCGCAAGATCGGCGTGTACTTGCCCTTATTAAGAGGGATCGGGAAAGTGAGGATTTCGAACAGGCCCACGCCCTCGCGGGCGAAGAAGCGGCCAGCGCCCTTGATGAAACCGTACGGAATGGCCGTGTCGCCTTCCTTGTCATTGACGGTCGCGATGGTGTTTTGCCAATCGGTAATGCCGCAAATCAGGTTAGAGAACCCTCGGCCGAGCTTGCGCGTCGGGCCTTGCTCAGCCGCCGGCGGCGCCTGGATGTCAGCTTGGGCCATCGCTGCGGCGGAAACGATCAGGAGGAGGGAACAAAAGAGAGATTTCATCGCGTAATTTCTTTTAGACTGGGACCTCGACCGAACGCAACCACGAAAGTCACTTTGGCGGAAGAATTTTCTGCGCCGGCTGCTTTTGCCGATTTTCTTTGCGGCGATTGCAACCTCGACCTATCCTGACGGTTCCGACTTCGCTTTTACCCAAATGTCCACCTCAGCAACCGCCGCCGCCCCATCTGTTTCCATTCACGCCGACCTGCAACGGCTGGTCGAAGAGGGGAGGCTCACCGCGGCAGCCGCCCGGGGGCTCAGCTCGCTGGAGCCGGGCGCCTACTGCCAGCACAAGAGCTGGGGCTTTGGCCGCGTCGCCTCGTGGAATCTGGACGGCAACCAGATCCTCATCGATTTCGGCCCGCGCCGCAATCACCCCATGCAGCTCCAGTACGCCGGGGATAATTTGAAGCCGATCCCGGCCGACCACCTCCTGGCGCGCAAGGCCGAGAACCTTGCGGCGGTCAAGAAACTGGCCGCCGATAACCCGGTGGAAGTCATCCGGCTCGCGTTGCACCACAGCGACGGACATCGCGCGACCCCCGTGCAGATCGCGGCGCTGTTGACGCCCGACGTGATCGGCGGCGACACCGAGTTCAAGCGCTGGTGGGACAACGCCAAGAAGCACCTCAAAAAGGAAGGACGCTTCGTCGTTCCCGCCAAGAAGACCGATTTTGTCGAATTGCGCGAGGAGGCGGTGGGTCACGCGCAGGAGTTGGTCAACCAATTCCAAAGCGCGCGCCAGCTCAAGGGGCGGGTGGCGGCGTTGGATCAGATCGTCAAGTCGATCGAGGATTTCAAGGCGGACCCGTCCATCCTGCTGCCCGTGCTGGCGGCCGCCGGCGCGGCGGCGACGCGTAACCAGCGCCTCGACGTCAACGCGAGCTTCGAGCTGCTCGTGACGCGGGACGACATCGCTGCCGCGGTGGGATTGGACCCGGCGGCGGCAACCCCGACGTTGGCGGAGTTCATCAAGCAGGAGGAAAGCCGGCTGGGCGAGATCATCGGCAAGCTGCCTGCGGCCAAGCAGCGCTTTGCGCTCTCGCAACTGCCGGCGGCGCTCGACGGCGAGACGTGGAGCGCGCGGGCCTTGTCGTTGTTGCCCAATACGCACAACGCACGCGTCGTCGGAGAGGTGGCCAAGCTCCTGGAGACCCATGGGCGGGTCGAGGAATTGCGGGCATTCATCGAGCGGTCGCTGCGCGAGTACACGATCAGTTGCGAGATGTTGCTCTGGCTTTGCAAGGAGCGCGACGATCAGAACATGATTTCGTTCGTCGGGCCGCGGCTGTTTGGCGCGTTGCTCTCGGCGCTCGAGCGCGATGCGTACAGCGACATCAAGCGCAGCACGAAGCTGCGGGAGTTGTTGCTCAGCGACCGGGAGTTGGTGCCGGAGCTGCTCGCCTCGGCGGATCCCGGCGAATTGCGCGCGGGCGCCCGGGCGTTGCTCGCCTCGCCGAGCGTGGAAGAGCTCGACAAGCGGTCGCTGATGGCGCGCCTGATCAAGCATCACCCGGAGCTGCAAACGCTGCTTACCGGCGGCGCGGAAGAGAAGAGCACCGTGCTCATTGTTTCGTGGTCGAGCCTGGAGAAGCGCAAGCTGGAGTACGAAGAACTGGTCAACAAAAAGATCCCCGAGAACAGCAAGGAGATCGGAGTTGCCCGTTCCTACGGCGATCTGCGGGAGAATTTCGAGTTCAAGGCGGCGAAGGAAATGCAGAGCGTGCTGCTGCGGCGCAAGGCGGAGCTAGAGCAGGATCTGGCTCGTTCGCGCGGAACGAATTTTGAGAACCCGGATGTGAGTCAGGTGGCGATCGGCACCGTGGTCGAGCTCAGTCCGGCGGGCGGCGGCAGCAAGGAGACGTACACGATTTTGGGCGCCTGGGATGGCGATCCGGATAAGCAGATCATCTCGTACCAGACCACGATGGGTCAGGCGTTGTTGAGTCACCGGGCGGGGGAGATCGTGGAGTTGCCGGTGGAGACCGGGGCGGAGTCGCGGCGGGTCAAGATCGTTTCGATCAAGGCGTACAAGACGGCGGCGCCGGTGGAAGAGCCGGTGCATGCGTAGGTTCGCTGTCCCTTTCTTTGTTATTTTATGACTACAATTGTCGACATCCGTGCGCTTGAAATCCTCGATTCGCGAGGCAATCCCACCGTGGAGGTGGAGGTCCATCTCGAAGGCGGCTCGATCGGCCGCGCGGCCGTGCCGAGCGGCGCCTCGACCGGCCAGCACGAAGCGTGGGAATTGCGCGACGGCAACAAGGATCGTTACCTAGGCAAAGGCGTGCTCAATGCGGTCGAAGGCATTCACGAGACCATCGCGCCCGCCCTCCGTGGCCGCGATGCGCTGGACCAGGCCGAACTTGACGAGGCGCTGATCGATCTCGATGGCACCGACAACAAAAAGAAGCTCGGCGCCAATGCCATCCTCGGCGTTTCCCTCGCCAACGCCCATGCGGCCGCGCGCGCGCTGGAACTCCCGCTCTTCAAATACCTCGGCGGGCCCAACGCCAAGGTGCTGCCCGTGCCGATGATGAACGTCATCAACGGCGGCGCGCATTCGGATGCGCCCATCGATTTCCAGGAGTTCATGATCATGCCCAAGGGCTTGCCGACGTTTGCGGAGGCGCTGCGTTGCGGCACGGAGATTTTCCATTCGCTCAAAGCGGTGTTGAAGGCGCGCGGGCTCTCCACCGCCATCGGCGACGAGGGTGGTTTCGCGCCGAAACTTAACTCCGCCAACGACGCCCTCGACACGCTGTCGCAGGCGGTCGAGAAGGCGGGTTACAAGCTAGGCGAGGACGTGTTTTTTGCGCTGGATGCCGCTTCCAGCGAGTTCTACGACGAAGAGGCGAAGATCTACCGCTTCAAAAAGAGCGACGGCTCGGAGCGCGGCGCGGCGGAGCTTGTTCACTATTACCAGGACCTCGTGAGCCGCTACCCGATCATCTCGATTGAGGACGGTTGCGCGGAGAACGATTGGGACGGCTGGAAGCTTCTCACCAATGCGCTGGGAAATTCCGTGCAACTGGTGGGCGACGATGTGTTCGTGACCAACGTCGAGTTCCTGCGGCGTGGGATCGAAGAAGGCGTGGCCAACTCCATCCTCGTGAAGGTCAACCAGATCGGCACCCTGACCGAGACGCTCGATGCGATCGAGATGGCCAAGGAGAATAGTTATACGGCGGTCATCAGTCATCGCTCGGGCGAGACGGAAGATACCACCATTGCCGACATCGCGGTCGCGGTGAACGCGGGCCAGATCAAGACCGGCTCGCTTTGCCGGACCGATCGCGTAGCGAAGTACAACCAACTGCTGCGCATCGAAGAAAAACTTGGTGACACTGCGCGTTACGGCGGTAAGATGCGATGATCTGAGCAGCGGGTATTACATCGAGGAGGACGAGGCGCCGGGTGCAAACATCTGGCAGCGGCTGAGCCGTCTTCTCAAAGTCCTTTTGCTATTGGCGATGGTGGCAATGACCATCTGCGCGTTCCAACCCGAGTTGAGCGATCAGCGCATGGAGCGCGAGAAGCTGTCGAAATTGCGCGAGCAAATCAACGGGCAAAAGCGGATTCACTCGAACTACGAGCGGCAGGTGAATTGGTTGACGAACAGCCCGGAATATCTGGAGACTTTCGCGCGCGACCGGTTCGATCTGATGAAGGAGGGCGAGACGATTTTTCGCCTGGACGAAGGCAAGTCGAAGGCCGCGCTGGCGCCGGTGTTGCCCACGATGCCCAAGCGCCTGAATTGATCCCGCGGCAAAAAGGCTGTCGCGCGAAGCGGCGCTGCCATGAATGAACGCGCGGCCTTTACTTCCCGTCGCCGGCCTGATCGCCGGGTACGCGGTATTCATCCTGGCGAACCCGGTGCGCGCTAGTCTGCACGACGGATCCCGGTGTCTGGAGCGTTATAAGCAGATCTGGATTTTGCCGGCATTGTTCGCCTTTGGGCACGCGGTGTTCCGGCTGTGGGTGCGGTGGTTCGAGGCGTCGCTGCCGGGCAATCCGCCGTTCCTGACGCCGTGGAGCGGCTGGAGGCTGCCCGAATGGCCCGCGGCGGCGGCGGCGAGCTGGCTGCCGGCGACCGAGAATCTGGCGGGTTTGTTCAATTGTCTCGTTGACACTTTTCCGCTCTCGGTCTTGGCCGCCGCCGCGTTTCTGTGCAACTGGGGCGGGTATCAGGCGGCGCTGTTTCGCGCGCTGCGCCGGCGGCTGGGATGGGCCGGCAGCCTCGCGGTGCATGCGGGATTGGTGACGTGCGCCGCGGCGGACATCGTGAAGCCGTTGCTCTTTGGCGGGTTGCTCCGGTTGAACTTTTACCTGGGCGCGGATGCGCTTGAGCAGATCGGCGAGATCGTGAACTGGCTGGGGTTTATCTTTGAATATCTGCTGTCGGTGGGGCTCCAGATTTATCTGATTCTATTGTGTTTCGTGTGGCTGCGCGGGCTCCGGTTCGACTTCGATGAGTTGCGGCGTTTTGCGCTGCGGCGGTTTAGCTTCGTGGTGAAATGGCCGGGCGTGATCCTCATCCTGAGCACGCTCGGGATCAGCGTGCCGACGATTGTCTCGAGCTTCCGGCCGTTGTCCGATCCGGAAGGTTCGGCGCGACTCATCGGGACGTTGACGTTCTCGCGGTGGGTGCTCGCGATCGTGATCCTCGCGGCGTGCTCCGTGCAGATCACGCTGATCTTTCATAATGAATCGTTGCGCAAGGCGATGGCGGATCACGCGCGGCTGTTGCGGCGGCATGGTCTGCGGGTGGGTTGGTTTGCGGTGACGGCGCTGCTGCACCTGTTTTTGCTCGCGCTGCTCAATGCGACGCTGCTTCACGGGTTTCCCGAGGGCACGTGGCCGGCGTTGGGCTGGAGTCTGCTCTACCCCGTGGTCTGGGCGGCGCTGGCAGCGTGGTTGCTCGCGAGTTGGGTGGCGTTGTTTCGCCGCTGCGAGCCGGGGCACGCGGAAAGTGAACTCGTATGAAAGCGGACCCATGGGCGCCGGACGCCGCGCGCACGGCCGACTACGCCGGCCGCTCGAATCTTGCGATGGCCTTCCTGTGTTTATCGCGGGAGAAGCGCGCGGACATGAATGTGTTCTACACGTTCTGCCGGTTGGTCGATGACATTGCCGATTCCGACACGCTGCCCACGCCGGAGAAGGCGGCGCTGCTGGACGCTTGGCGCGCCGCTTTGAACGGTCCGCCCGCGGGAAGGGGGCTGCTCGTCGACGACCTGCACGCGTTGATCGCCAAGTACCGTTTGCCGGTGGAGAACCTGCGCGAGATCATCGTCGGGGTGGAGACCGATCTGACGCAGCGCGAGTACGCGACGTTTGAAGAACTGCGCGTCTATTGCCACCGCGTGGCCAGCGTGGTGGGGCTGGTGAGCATTGAGATTTTCGGCTACCGCGATGCCAGTTGCCGGCAATACGCGCTCGATCTCGGGCTGGCGCTCCAGTTGACCAACATCATCCGCGATGTGGGCGTCGACCTGGATAACGACGGGAGAGTTTACCTGCCGCTCGAAGACCTGGCGCGGTTCAACTACTCGGTGGACGACCTTCGCAACCGGGTGCGCGACGAGCGGTTCCGGGCGCTCATGCGATTTGAGGACGAACGCGCGGAAGGCTACTATGCCGCCGCGGCTGCGGCTCTGCCGCCGGGGGATCGCCGGTCGATGATGGCGGCGGAGATCATGCGGGCGGTTTATCACCGGCTGCTCGTGGACATCCGGCGCAACGGGTACGACGTTTTCCAGCGCCGCCACCGGCTCGGGCGCTGGACGAAGCTCGCGCTCATGGCGGGCACGGCGCTCAGAAGGGGCAAGTCCGGTTGAACAAATTGGACAGTGAACTCGTCTGAGACAATTGAGATGATCATCAAATCCATTCCCTTGAAACTGACGGCGGCGGCGTTGTTGGCCTGTTCGTTAACCTCTTGTGAAACCCCGACGGGTCAGGGTGCGGCCATCGGCGCCGGCACGGGCGCGATCATCGGCGGGCTGGCAACCAACCGCGTGGGCGGCGCGGCCCTTGGAGCGGCGGCGGGCGCGATCGCCGGCACGCTCGTGGGCGCTTCGGTGGAAGATTCCAACCGCCGCCAATACAATCGCGAAGATTATCCCACGGCGAGCTTCACGGATCGCCGCGGGTTTGTGGTCAGTCCTTACGAGCCGCATCACGTGATCGATGTGCGTGGCATTCCCAGCGGGGAACTGGTGCGCGACCCAAGTTGCGACCGGCTCTTCGTCAAGCCGTAGGGCTGCTCCCGGCGTGTCATGGGCGAACTTCATCGAGATCGGCTACGGCGTTTCGTGGGCGCTGATCCCCTCCTTGCTGCGGCGCAACAAGCCGCCGGTCTCGACCCTGAACTGGATCTGGGTCCTCCTCTTTCTTCCATGGCTGGGGGCGCTGGCGTATTTTCTGATCGGCAGTGACCGGCTGGCGCGGCGGCATCTGAGCAAGAGCCGACAGATCGGGGCCGACGGCGCGGCGGTCAAGAAGGCGGCCGAGCACGACGGAAAGCTCGGCGCGTTGTGGGACTCGATGGAGCCGCCCGACCGCGCGATGGCCGACCTGCTATCGTGCGTGAACGACGCGCCGGCCTCGGCGGCGGGGGAGGTGGAGTTGCTGGTGGACGCGCAGCGGTTTTACCCGGCGTTGATCGCGGCGATCGGGCAGGCGCGGCAGTACGTGCACGTGGAGTTTTACATCTTCCGCGCGGATGCGCCTTCACAGGAGATCCTGGGCGCGTTGACGGCGGCGGCTCGGCGGGGGGTGGAGGTGCGGTTATTGTGCGACCGGTTGGGGAGTTTTAGAACGAGCGAGAGTTTCTTTGCGCCGCTGGTGGATGCGGGCGGACACTTTGCGTGGTTTCGCACGGTGAATCCGTTTCATAACCGCTGGGTTTTCAACCTGCGCAACCATCGCAAGATCCAAATTATCGACGGCGAGACGGTCTTCATCGGCGGGATGAATGTTGGCCGGGAATATCTCGGTCAGGACCCCGAATATGGCTCGTGGCGCGATGTGCAGGTGCGGGTGACGGGAGGCGTCGCGGCGGTGGTGCAGCGGGCGTTTGCGGACGATTGGTTCTACGCGACCGAAGAGAAGTTGACGGACGAGAAGTATTATCCGGTCAGCCTAACGCCCGCGCGGCACGTGGCGCAGGTGCTCTCCGATGGCCCGGATGAATCGGAGGATCCGATCCAGATGTCGATCGTGGCGCTGCTCAACTCGGCGCGCGAACGCGCGTGGCTGACCGCCGGCTACTTCGTGCCTAACGAGCCGCTGATCACCGCGATGAAACTCTGCGCGAGCCGCGGGGTGGACACGCGGCTGCTGATTTCGGCGAAAGGAGATCATCCGCTTCTGGTGCAGATCGGGCGGAGTTATTACGAGGAGATGCTGGAGTACGGGGTGCGCATATTTGAATATGAGAAAGGGATGAACCACGCAAAGGTGGCGACGTTCGACAGCCGGTGGCTCATGGTGGGATCGGCGAACTTCGACATTCGATCGATGCGGCTGAATTTCGAGTTGAACGTGGTGGTGCACGAGCCGCAGGCGGCGCGGGAGTTGGAGGAGGTTCTGCGAGCGGATTACGAAGTGGAGTCAAAGGAGATTAGTCTAACGGAGTTCCAGCAGCGAGGCTGGCGGCAACGGTTTCTGGAAAGCGCGTTCCGGCCGCTTGCGCCGTTAATGTAGCAGTAGATAGGGTACTTAATTCGCCAGCAGCGCTCGGAAACCCGATTGCTCGAAATGCCGATCGCCCGTCAATGCCTCTGAGATTCCTTCATCGGCCATCACAATGAAGGAGATGCAGTCGGTCAAGGACCACGCCTTGTCGGGTCGGCTTTGATACAGATCCAGCCCGCGCCAGAGCAAAGTTTCCGACGCAGGGATTACTTGGGTCTGGGTCGCTCTGCGCAGGAGGTGAATGAATCGCGCGGCGACTTCTCGCTCGCGGGGCAAATGCATGGCGTCGGCGAGTTCGACGAGCACCCAGCTTGTCGTCACGACTTCATTGATCGTGCGCGCTTGTTGCCACCGGACCGCCGCCGTGTGAGCCGCATCCCGGACACTAAGCAATGCGATGTAATAATGAGTGTCGGCGAAAACGCGCATCACGGAATGCGGCGCTTGCGGCCATGCGCGTAATCAGTGTGGCGTTCAGCCGCGTCGGCAGGCAGCGTGTCCAGCGAGCCGACGAAATCCTTCATCCATTCGAGCGGACCCTCGACCGGTTCAATCGCGGACCCGCC
This sequence comes from uncultured Chthoniobacterales bacterium, assembly GCA_964249195.1. Taxonomy (GTDB): domain Bacteria; phylum Verrucomicrobiota; class Verrucomicrobiia; order Chthoniobacterales; family SZAS-18; genus CAXUAZ01. Next base: position 34,689 of record CAXUAZ010000003.1, on the reverse strand, counting down.
CGGGACCATGATTTCAACCGGCGTCCCATCCGGCACATGCACGCCTGGCGGGAGCTTGATAGAGTCGTTTTCGACAATGGCTGTGATGCTCATGGCAGAATCATGCGAGAGCGGGGTAACAGAGTCAACACTTCGGCTGGCGGAGCAAACGCGGGCAGCGAGACGCCAGGATCGCGAAGGGCCTTTCTGCTAGGAGATCGAACTCCTGCTGGCGTATCGGTAACAGGCGGTCAGGTCATGCGGACGAAGGCCATGATAGTTGCGCAGGATTTCCGCTAATCGCAACCCTCGTAGTGCTACGGATTTAAGATCGCGTTCACCCGCGCCTTGACCCCGGGGTCCATCTTGACCAGTTCGGGCCATGCGCGGGTGTATCCTTCGCTGGGCAACTTGCGGGTTGCGTCGAAACCCATGTGGCTTCCTACCGTCGCGAAGCTCGGCGCGTGATCCAGGGCGTCGCATGGCGATTTAACAAACGTGCTGTCGCGCTGCGGGTCGGTGTTTGCACATAGCCGAAAGAGGACTTCGCTGGTGTTATGCACGTCGCAGTCTTCGTCTACCACGATAATGTACTTGCTGAACATCATCTGCCCCATGCCCCATAGACCGTGCATGATCTTATATGCCTGGTAGGCGTACTGCTTGCGGATGCTTACGAAAACGAGGTTATGGAAAACGCCTTCCGCAGGGAGAGTAAGGTCGACAATTTCCGGGAAGTTCATCCGCATCACGGGTAGAAACACTCGCACGCTCGCGTCGCCCATGTAGTAATCTTCCATTGGCGGGATGCCGACGATCGTCGCCGGGTAGATGGCATCCTTGCGGTGCGTGATCGCCGTTAGGTGGAAGACCGGGTAGTCGTCCACCGGCGTATAGAATCCGGTGTGATCGCCGAACGGTCCCTCGGGCCGCGTCTCGCCCGGTTGCACGTAGCCTTCCAACACGAAATCAACGTCCGCCGGGACTTCCAGGTCGATCGTTTCGCACCTGATCAGCTCGACGGATTTTTTGCGGATGAAGCCGGCGAAGAGGATCTCATCGAGCCCGTCCGGCAACGGCGCGGTGGCGGCAAACGTGTACGCGGGATCGCCGCCGAGGCAGACCGCCACCGGCATCCGCTCGCCGCGTTCGTAGTACCGTTTGCCATGGCGCGCCGCTACCTTGTGGACCTGCCAGTGCATGCCGGTCGATTGGCCGTCGTATACCTGCATGCGGTACATGCCGAGGTTGCGCTCACCCGTGTCCGGGTCGCGCGTGTAGACACAGGGGAGGGTGATGAAACGGCCGCCGTCCTGCGGCCAGCATTTGAGGACTGGCAGGTCGGCCAGCGTGAAATCGTATTTCCCATCGAAGCGGGTGATCACCTCCTTGCACGGGCCGTCTTTGACGCGCTTGGGTCGGGCGTGGAGAAGGTCGACGCCCTGTTTGAGGAGGGTCCAGCCTTCCTTGACGCTCGCAGGCGGCTTGGCCTTGAGCAGAAGTTGCATCTGGTGCGCGAGATCGTCGATTGCGTCAACTTTTAGCGCCATCGCCATGCGGCGGACGGAGCCCATCGTGTTGATCGCCAGCGGGAATTGCGAGACGCGGCCGTCGATCGTCGGCTTCTCGAAGAGGAGGGCCTTTCCGCCGCCGGGCGATTTCATCTCGCGGTCGGCCCACTCGGTGATTTCAAGCTCGGTGGCGACGGGCGTCGTCACGCGCCGCAGCTCACCGGCGGCTTCGAGGGCGCCGACGAATTCGGTGAAGGAGCGGTAGGCCATGATCGCGTTGGGGTTATCCGTCAATCACAGTACGAGTGGGGGCACGCTGAAGACGCCAAGGAGCATTGCTTCGACGCGCGGCTGCGGCGATGCTGGCGGCGCCATGAACAAGCAGGAACTCGTCGACCAGATCCTCACGCGCCTCCGCGAGGAACAGCGGCGTTGCGCGGACGCCGCCCGCGCCGCGCAAGCAGAAGCGACCGATGAGCAGAGCAAGGCCGAGAACAAGTACGACACGCGTGGGCTGGAGGCGTCGTATCTCGCGCACGGGCAGTCGCGGCAGGCGGCGGAGATCGACGAGGCGCTGCAGCTCTTCGCGGCATTGACGCTGCGGGATTTTGGACCCGGCGAACAGGCGTCGGCCGGCGCCGTACTGGAAGTGGAGCAGGACGGAATGCGCGAGCGGTACTTCCTGGCGCCGGCGGCGGGCGGGATGGAACTCATCGCCGACGGGCGCGAAACGCTGGTCGTGACGGGACGTTCGCCGCTTGGGAAATTACTTGTCGGACGACAAGCGGGTGACATCCTCCAAAACGGCGGCCGCATTCTTTCGATCTCGTGAAACCATTCATTACCCTCGCGCGGGCGCCCACTCCGGATGGGGCCGAATTGACGCTCCAGGAGCATGACGGGCAGCATTACTTGAAGCTGAATGGGCGACAGCTCATGAGCACGAGCGCGACGGTCTCGGAGTTGTTGCTGGGGGAACTGGCCTGTGCCCGGATCAGGAGCCACCCGGCGCCGCGCGTATTGATCGGCGGGCTGGGCTTCGGGTTTACCCTGCGGGCGGTGCTGCACGCGATAGGAGAGGAGGCCGTGGTGGAGGTGGCGGAGTTGATCCCGGAGGTGATCGCGTGGAATCGGGAATTCCTCGGGAAGGTCAACGGGGCGTTGCTGGACGATCCGCGGGTGAAGATTTTCCCTTCGGACGTGTTCTCCGTGATCAAGCCCGTGCCGCGCGGAAAGTACGACGCCATCCTGCTCGATCTCGATGACGGGCCGGTTGGGTTTATTCAAGGCAAGAAGTCGTACAAGTATGATTACCGCGGGTGCGGCCGAATCCGGCGGGCGTTGACCGCAGGCGGGAGGGCGGCGTTTTGGTCGGCGGGAGAGGATCGGCCGTTTGAGCAATCGTTGCGGCGCGCGGGTTTCGACGTGGAAGTTCGTAAGTCGAAGGCGCATGCCCATGCGCGGCAGGAACTGCATCGGATCTATCTGGCCGATCTGAAGGCAGAAGGATGAAGGCAGAAGGATGAAGGATGAAGGATGAAGGATGAAGGATGAAGGATGAAGGCAGAAGGTCTGCATCGGGATTTCTTTCTGCCTTCATCCTTCATCCTTCTGCCTTTAAATCGCAAAGTCCCTATACTCAGGCTTTGCCACCTCCACGGGCGGCAACAACATCCCGGCGCCAACCGTCGCGTTCGTGCCTTGCTCGATCAAGATAAAGGAGCCCGTTAGGCGGTTGGTCGAGTAGCCGTCGAACATCAACGGCTTGGCCGTGCGCAGACGGATCTCGCCAATGTCGTTCATCGCCAACTCCGGGGCGCCCTCTTCCGGGTCGAGCGTTGTGATGTTCACGCGATGCTCGATCGCCATCACCACCGCCTGAACGGTCTGCGTCAGGTGCTTGAGATAATATTTGCGGCCGGCCTGCAGCGGCTTGGGATGCAGCCAGCAGACCCGCGCCTGCAATTCCGTGGCGGAGCCCGGCAAATGGCCCGGATGCACGATCACGTCGCCGCGGCTCACGTCGATGTCGTGCTCGAGCACCAGCGTCACCGATTGCGGGCAGAACGCTTCCGCCAGCGGGCCGTCGAACGTCCAGATTTCCTTCACCACGCTCGAAAAACCGCCGGGTAATACCGTGACGGGTTGGCCTACGCGCACGACGCCGCCGGCGATCTGGCCGCTGAAGCCGCGGAAGTCGTGGAGGCGTGGGTCCTTGGGGTGGTTGGGGCGATTGACCCATTGCACGGGCAGGCGGAAATCGTGCAGGTTCCAATCGCTGCCGATGTGGAGATTCTCGAGGTGGGCGAGCAGCGGCGGGCCGGGGTACCAAGGCGTGTGGACGGACGCGTCGACCACGTTGTCGCCGTTGAGCGCGCTGACCGGGATGAACTTGACGTCCTTCATGTCGAGCAGCGGCAGGAAGCTCTCGAACTGCGTGCGGATCTCGTCGAAACGCGACTCGCTCCAGCCGACGAGGTCCATCTTGTTCACCGCGACGACGAGGTGCGGGATGCGCAGGAGCGACGCGATGCACGTGTGGCGGCGGCTTTGCTCGATGACCCCGAGGCGGGCATCCACCAGCACGATGGACAAATTTGAGTTGGACGCGCCGGTGATCATGTTGCGCGTGTACTGCACGTGCCCCGGAGTGTCCGCGATGATGAACTTGCGGCGCAACGTCGCGAAGTAGCGATAGGCGACGTCGATGGTGATGCCCTGTTCGCGTTCGGCGCGCAGGCCGTCGGTTAGGTTGGCAAGGTTAATCTGGCCGCCGCCGGTGATGTCGGCGGAACGCTCGAGCGCTTCGAGCTGGTCTTCCATCAACGATTTGGAATCGTAGAGAAGCCGGCCGATCAGGGTCGATTTGCCGTCGTCGACGGAGCCGCACGTGTTGAAGCGGAGCAGGTCGATGGGGTGGTTGAGCGGGACGGACATCGGAGGCGGATTTTTTGGACAGAATTAACAGAATTTAACAGAATTGGCAGAAGGGAAGAGCAGCGGACTTTGGGTTTCCTAATTCTGTTTAATTCTGTTAATTCTGTCTAAATTCCGGGGAAGAGTTGCGTTAGAAGTAGCCGGCTTTTTTGCGGTCTTCCATGGCGGCTTCGGAGGCTTTGTCGTCGGCGCGAGAGCCGCGCTCGGTCACGCGCGCGACGGCGATCTCCGCGATGATGTCGTCTACGCTGTCGGCCGGAGAAACCACGCAACCCGTGCTGATGATGTCGCCAATCGTCCGCACGCGCACGACCAACTCCTTGACCTCCTCGCCGGGCTTCGGCGGGACCAGATCGTTCACCGGCAACCACTGGCCTTGGCGGCGCACGCACTCGCGTTGGTGGCTAAAGTAAATGGTGGGCACCGCGAGTTTTTCCTGCCGGATGTACTCCCAGACGTCCATCTCCGTCCAATTGCTGAGCGGGAACGTGCGCATGTTTTCGCCGGGGTTGAGCCGGGCGTTGTATAGGTTCCAAATTTCCGGGCGCTGGTTCTTGGGGTCCCATTGGCCGAAGCTGTCGCGGAAAGAAAAGAAACGTTCTTTGGCGCGCGCTTTTTCCTCGTCGCGCCGGGCGCCGCCGATCAGGCAGTCGAAGCGGAACTCCTCGATGGCGGCCAGCAGGGTGGGGATCTGCAGCGGGTTGCGGCTGATCTGCCCCGGGGCTTGCTCGGCGATGCCGCGGTCGATCGCGTCCTGGACCGTGCGGATGATGAGCCGGGCGCCCAGCTCGGCCGCGCGGGCATCGCGAAAGGTGTTCAACTCCGGAAAATGGTGACCCGTGTCGATGTTGAGCAGCGGCATCGGCAACTCGGAGGGGCGGAACGCTTTTTCCGCCAGACGCAACAGGCAGATGGAATCCTTGCCGCCGGAGAATAAAATCGTCGGCCGCTCGAACTCCGCGGCGACCTCACGCATGATGTGGATCGCCTCGGTTTCGAGGTATTGGAGATGATCGAGGTAGTACTTACTCATCTGGGACTGGATTGGCAGCCTCCATTCAAACGGGTCATGTTGAGCGCAGCGAGAAACGAGCGCAGCCGAAACACCCTACTGACTTTGGCTTGGGCGCGGGCGACTCCGATCGGAGCTGACCGTGCGCCGGAAGAAGTCAGTAGGGTCCTTCGGCGACGCTCGCAGGCTCGCTGCTCAGGATGACCGGTTTTGGACAGGGCGCTCACTGCTTTCAGGCTCCCGTTCCCACAGCGTGGCCGCCCCAGGCGGCGTGCAGGCCGCACTCGCGCTTTTCGTCGGCTTTCGCGGGATCGTAGTAGTCCCACTCGTTAGGTAACTGGTGTTCTTCTAGATAGGTCTCCATTTCCGCGTCGGTGAGGTGGAAGACGGGGCTCACTTTCAACGTGCCGAAGTTTGCGTCGTGGGTGACGATGTCCAGCTCGGCGCGGCTCGGGTTTTGCACCCGGCGCAGGCCCGTGATCCATACCTTCGGGGCCAGTTCGCGGATGCCGCGTTGAAACGGCTCCAGCTTCATCAACGCGCTGAATTGCTTGAGACCTTCCTCGTCGTCGAGCTCGGGGATCGGGCCGTGGATCGCATCGCGGTGCGCGGCGGTCATCTTGGGGAGAAACGCGTGGATGTTTAACCCAAGCTGCTTGCGCAACTGCTCGGCGTGTTCGTAGGTCGCGGGGCGGTTGTACCCGTGGTCGACCCACAATACCGGGATGCCGGGCAACGCCTCCGATGCAAGATGCAGAGGGACGGCTTCGTAGGGGCGGAAATTCGTGGAAACGATCGCGCGGCCGGGCGCTTGCGCGACGGCCCAGCGGGTGATTTCCAGCGGGGAGAGATCGCGCAACTCCGCGTTCCAACGGTCGATTTGGTCTGGCGTCATGGTAGAGGAGTGCCCACGCTGTGGAAGGTCGCGTCGGCGGGCAGAATCGCCCGGTCGCAGAAATCGCCGAAGCCTTCACCGTCCTGGCGTTCCAGCGCGTAGCGTTTGATGATCGGGGTCAGCAGCGTGACGGCATCGTCGATCGTGATGCTGGGCGAGACGAGGCGGTTGAGCCGCGTGCCGTTGTAGCTGGCGCCGAGGTAGAGCGCGTATTTGTTGGGCGCGCGGCCGACGAAGCCGATCTCGGCCAGATAGGGGCGGGCGCAGCCGTTGGGGCAACCGGTGATGCGCAAGCTGATGGCGTCGTCGCGCAGGCCGGCCTCGTCGAGGATCGGCTCGAATTTGCCCAGAATGTCGGGCAGGATGCGCTCGCTCTCGGTCAGGGCCAACCCGCAGGTGGGCAACGCCACGCAGGAGAGCGCGTTGAGGCGCAGGCGGAAGCGGTTGTTTTCCGCGCCCAGGCCGCAGCGGGCGAGGATCGCGTCGATGCGCGGCTTCTGGTCGGGGGTGACGCCGGCGATCACGAGGTTTTGGGACGGGGTGAGCCGGAAGTCGCCGGTGTGGATTTCCGCGATCTCGCGCAGGGCCGTTTTCATCGGCCAGCCGGGAATGTCCTTGATGCGCCCGCTCAAGATGTGGAGGCCGTAGAAGGATGTGCCGTCCACGCAATCGTGCCAGCCGTGCGGGTCCTGGATGGTGTCGAAATGGAAGGGCCGGGCGGGGCCGAACGTCACGCCCGAGCGTTGCTGCACCTCGCCCTTGAACCAGTCGATGCCGCGATCCGCGATCGTGTACTTGAGGCGTGCGTGGCGGCGGTTGGTGCGGTCGCCGTAGTCGCGCTGAGTCTCGAGGACGCCTTGGGCGATGGCATTGACCTGATCCGGCGTGATGAACCCCATCACATCGGCGAGCCGCGGGAAAGTCTCGGCGTTGCCATGCGCCATGCCGAGGCCGCCGCCGGCGGTGACGTTGTAGCCGACGAGTTCGTCGCCCTCGACGATGCCGATGAACCCGAGATCCTGCGAGAAAATGTCGACGTCGTTGGAAGGCGGGAGCGCAAAGCCGGTCTTGAATTTGCGGGGCAGGTACGTCTTGCCGTACATCGGCTCAACCTCAGGCTCGCCGCCGGCGACCATCTCTTCGTCCAGCCAGATCTCGTGGTAGGCGTGGGTCTTGGGCAACGCGTAGTCGCTCCAGGCCACGGCCTGATCGTAGACGAGCTGCAGGAGCGCGCTGCGCTCGGGCACGGGCGGCGCCATGACGTTGCGGTTCACGTCGCCGCAGGCCGCGATGGAGTCGAGCAACACGGAGTGCATGCCCTGGACGAGCGGCTTGACGTTGCCCTTGAGCACCCCGTGGAACTGGAACGTCTGCCGGGTGGTGATGCGCAACGAGGGCGACGCGACCTCGCCGGCCAGGCGGTCGAGCACGAGCCACTGCTGGGGGGTCGCGCGGCCGCCGGGGAGCCGGACGCGCAACATGAACGAGTACGCCTTTTCCTTGCCGGCTTTTTTGAGGGCATTGCGCTGATCGCGGTCGTCTTGGAGATAGAGGCCGTGGAATTTGGTGAGTTGCCCGTTGGCCTCCGAGATGGCGCCGGTGGAGGCATCGGCCATCTGCTCGGCGATGGTGCCGCGCAGGAGGTGCGACTCGGCCTTGATGCCTTCGTTGGCATTCAACGGCTTGGCGGCTTGGGGTTCAGAGGTCATGGGATGAAGGGCCGGGCGCGGACGAACGCCAAAAGAGATGCCGCGACGGCGAAGGCCGGGATGAATTGATAGAGGCTGCTCACGAAAGCGGAGGGGAAGATGCACGATGCCGGGGGGCTTGTCACGCGGTTGTGGAGGTGGAATTTATGGGCCTATGATGCGCAACGGGCGGCATTCTCCCTCGGGAGCGGGGGTGGTTGTTCATGACGGAAGGGAGCATAGCAGACTTTCCTTGCATACGCAAGAAAAAACGGCATTTCCGTGAAGGAAAGCGCCCGGCGTCATTGCGACCGATCCATCCGGCCGCGGCCGAAGGCGGGGCCGAGCTGGAGGTAGACGGCGGTGTTGCCACGCTCGGCCACGCCGACGCCCAGGGTGATCGGGCCCAGGATCGTGTCGGCGCCTAGAAAGAGACTTCCGCCGAACGTCAGATTTTCCCGGTCGATCTCGCCCGGGCGCGCCCACACGCCGCCGGCCTCCAACGACCCCCCGCCATAGATCCCGCTGCCCAAGCCCGGCGGCATTTGCGCGATCTGCCGATAGTAAATCAACTCGGCGAGCCCGAAATTCTGATCGTACAGATCGTCGCGCGTCAGGCCGGACAGATTGAGGAAACCGCCCAATGAAAACCGGTCGTAGTACGGCAACTCCTGCCCTCCCAGGCGGCCGCCGGCCGTCACGCGCGGGATGATGGTGTTGCCGCCAAACGTGACCGGCGCGAAGGCTTCCAGGCTGACCCGGTTGTACGTATCCTCGGAACCGAACTCCTGGCGCGCCACGTCGAACTCGGCGTTGCCAAACCAGCCGGCGGTGGGGAAGCCGGTGCGGTTGAGCGTGTCGAAGGCGAGGATCGCGTGGACCTCCCCGCGGCGCGTGTCGCGGTCGTCGTCCGGCGGAATGTTGATCGTGCGGCTCACGTCGCTGATGCCGAACGAATAGCCGAGCCGCAGCTCGCCGTATTGCGCCAGCCGGATGCCGAAATCCAGCGTCGCCAGCGCGCTTTGCAGGCGGAAGCGGCGCCGCTCGGCGTTGGCATCCGTGGCGTCGATCAAGTCGCTGGAATACAGCACCGCCGGCGCGACGAACAGATGCCGGCTCGGCTCGACCGGCTGGTAAAATTCCGAACGCACCCGCGTCAAATCCCCAATGGAGAGGAAGGACTCCCACTCGGCGCCGAGCCGGTTGAGCTCGGTCATGCGCCAATCGATCAGGAGATTGGCGTCGGCGGGGCCGGGCGAGCCGTAGGAGAAATCGGCGCCGATATGGAGAAAATTGGGGCCGACGACCTGCTTGCGAGCCTTGAGGTTGAGCCCGTACTGGCCATCGGATTCGACGACTTCCACGTCGGTCACCTCGTAGCCGCGGAGACCTTCGATGCCGATGAGGTGTTTTTGCAGGTCGGAGATTTCGAGATGGCTGCCGACCTTGAAGGGGATCTTCGCTTTGAGTTCCTGCCGCACCGGGCCGGAGGGCGCGTCGACCGTCACGAAGGTGATATCGACGTCGGCGGGCGGGCGGGGCAGGCGCTGGCGGGCGAGGAAGGCGTTGAACTGCGACTCCGGCTGGGACAGAGCGCGCAACCGGCCGGCCTGGGCCATGGCGCCTTCGTAGCCGGCGGGGACGTTCTCGGCGGAGGTCAAAAAACCCGCCGAACTCACCCCCGGCAGCTTGAGCTGCACAAGCACGTCTTGCGGCCGGAGGAGGCGCACCT
>CAXUAZ010000003.1:0-24925 GCA_964249195.1 uncultured Chthoniobacterales bacterium | reverse complement strand
TGACGGCCAGGGCGGACCCGAGTTGATCCTCCCGGAGCAGACCGGCGCGGAGATCGACCGCGATGATGATATCGGCGCCCATGGCCTTGACCGTCTCGATGGGCAGGTTGCTCGACACGCCGCCGTCGACCAGGAGGTGACTGCCGATGCGGTATGGCGTGAAGATGCCGGGCACGGCCATGCTGGCACGCATCGCCTCGGGGAGACTGCCGTGGTCGAGCACGACTTTATCGCCGGTTTCCAGGTCGGTGGCGACGGCGCGGAAGGGGATGGGGAGGCGGTTGAAATCGGTGACTTCGCGCACGGGGAAGGTCAGCTCGCGCAAGGTGACGAGGAGTTTGCGCCCGGCGACGAGGCCGGCGGGGAGTTGGGGCTGGCCTTGGGCGGAGATGCCGATGTTGAGGTTTTGGTTGAGGTCAAAATCGCGCTGGCGGGAGCGCAGCGGCAGGCTCTCGCGGGGCGGGGAATCGGAGAGGAGGTAGCGCCAATCGGCGGATTGGAAAACTTCCTCGATTTGCGCGGGCGACATGCCGCTGGCGTACAAGCCCCCGACGATGGAACCCATGCTCGTGCCGGCGATGCAATCGATGGGGATGTGGAGTTGCTCGAGCGCCTTGAGCACGCCCACGTGCGCGACGCCGCGGGCGCCGCCGCCGCTCAAGACGAGGCCGATCTTCGGGCGGCCCGCGGAGGATTGCGGGGGGCGGGTGAACTCCTGCGCGGGCAGGACATTAGGGAAGAGGGCCAGCCCCGTGATGGCAAGGAGGCGCCAGGGGGCAAGGGGCATCCATGGAAGGAATGACGAACGCGGGGCAGAGTCAAGCGCGCGTCTGAATCATGGAGGGATGCCCTCCGTGGCGTCCCCGTCGAATTGCTTAAAAAATGGGACGGGACGGAGCCCATCCCTCCAGGGAGGAATCACGAAGAACCCAGCCGGCGAACCGGCTCCCCACGTATGCAACGGGTGCACGCATTCTTTGGCCGCTGGCAACGCAGATCGATCGGGCAGATGCTCACCTTTCTGCTCGGCGTCTTGACGATCGCCGTCTCGGTGTGGGTATTGACCCTGGCCGTCAAGGCGGTCGCGTTTCTCCAGCCGGTGCTCATCCCGCTGGCCATCGCGGCGGTGCTGGCGTTCCTGCTGGAGCCGGTGGTGCGCATGGTTTGCGCGCGCACGCGGTTCTCCCGGACCACCGTGGTGCTGACGCTCATGGCCATGGCGGTGCTTGGCGCGGCCGCCGCGGGGGTGTGGATCGTGCCGCGCGCTTACCAAAGCGGCGCCCGGATGATCCAGGATCTCCCGGCCTTCATGCGCACGGCGGAGGCGCGGCTTTTTGCGCTCATCGAAGGCGCGGAGAAGAAGGTCAACAGCTTCAATCAGACGGCGCCGGCCGCGCCCGCGGATGGCAGCAAACCCGAACCGGCGAAGGTCGATCCGCAGGCCAAACAAGCGCTGGCCCGGACTGACCTCAACAAAAACGGCCGCCTCGACGAAGGCGACCTCCGGGCGTGGCTCTCCGGTCAATTGCCAAAGCTGGGCGAAGAGGCGCCGCTCCTCTTGCAGCGGGCGGGCGAGGTCCTCCTGAAGGGATTTGGCGGGTTCATGGGGGCGTTTGGCGTGTTGCTCAACGTCATTATCATTCCCATCTATATATTCTTCCTGCTGACGGAATCGCGCAACATCGCCAAGGGGTGGGCGGATTTCCTGCCGCTGAAGGATTCGCGGTTCAAGCAGGAAGTGGTCAGCACGATGGGGGAGATCAACGGGTATCTTGTCGCGTTTTTTCGCGGTCAATTGATCGTGTCGGCGATCGACGCGACTTTAATCGCCAGCGCGCTCTGGCTCTTTGTGGGGTTGAATTTTTCCGTGGTGATCGGGCTGCTCGTGCTCGTGCTGACGTTTATCCCGTACTTGGGGATCATGCTCTGTTACATTCCAGCGGTGCTGATTGCGATCGTGCAATTCGGCGATTGGCAGCATCCGGCCGGAGTCATCGCGATCATGTTCGGCGTGCAGACGCTCGAGAGCACGATCATCGCGCCCAAGATCGTAGGCGAGAGCACGGGGCTGCATCCGTTGACGGTGATCGTGTCGGTGTTTGCGTGGGAATTGATCCTGGGCGGCCCGATCGGCGCGTTGCTGGCGGTGCCGCTCACGGCGAGCCTGAAGGTGATCATGCGCCGGTACGTGTGGGAGCGGGCGCGGGTGCGCGCGCGGATCCGGCCCAGCGCGGAGGTGGCGCCGGTGTTGCGCGCGGGGGATCGCGATCGTTTTGGCGATGCGGCGGCGGAGATCACGAAGGAGCAGGAGAACGCGACCCGCGCGCACCATCGGACCAGGGAAGGCGATTAAAAACGTCGCCGGCGGGTCTATGCCTCCACGCCCGGCGGGATCAGACGTGCGTACAAGTCGGCCGTTTGCCGCGCGATGGCGGACCAACTAAACTTCTTCGCCGCCCGCGCGCGCCCCGCTTTGCCGAAGCGTTCGCACAATGCGGGGTCGGCCATGCACTCGTTGATCCGCGCGGCCAGATCGCGGGCAAACCGATCGGGATCCATCGGTTCAAACGGGCTTTCCTTCATCTGCTCGAGCGGCACGAGGAATCCGGTCTCGCCATGCACCACGACTTCCTTGATCCCCCCCACCGCGCTGGCGACCACCGCCGTTTCACACGCCATGGCCTCCAGGTTGATGATGCCGAACGGCTCGTAAATGGACGGGCAGCAAAACACCGCCGCATTGGCGTAAAGCTCGATCACCTGCGCCTTGTCGAGCATCTGCTCGATCCAAAGGACCCTGCCGCTGTGCGCGGCGCGCGCGGCGTCGACGGCGGCCTTCATCTCGGCGGCGATCTCCGGCGTGTCGGGAGCGCCGGCGCAAAGCACCACCTGCGTCCTGGGCGCCATGTACTTGATCGCGTTGACCAGATGGATGATCCCCTTTTGCCGCGCGATGCGGCCAACGAAAAGGACGTACGGCGCCCCGGGGTCGATGCCGTTGGCGGTCAGCGCCGCCTTTGATCCGCCGGCATGGTACTCGTCTGGGTCGATGCCGTTGTAGATGATGTGCACGCGGTTCTCGTCCACGTTGAAGAGGCGGAGCACGTCCTCCTTGGTTTCCTGCGAAACGGCCACGATGGCATCGGCCATTTCCATGGCGGTTTTCTCGACCCAGCAGGAGAAATCGTACCCGCCGCCGAGTTGCTCGCGTTTCCAAGGGCGAAGCGGCTCCAGCGAATGCACCGTGAGCACAAACGGAACGCCGTAGTTCAACTTCGCGAGAATGCCGCCCAGATGCGTGTACCACGTGTGGCAATGGACCACGTCCGCGTGGACGCCGGCGGCATTGAAGTCGACGCACCGGCTCGCCGCGGCGAAAGCGGAGCGGAGCGGTTTCGGGCAGCCGTATCCGCTGGGGTCTTTGGGGAATCCTTTTATCTTTAGATGCTCGCCGGATTGTTCCTGATGGCCGAACGCGCGGACCTCCACATCGATGAGCTTCGCCAACTCGCGGGTGAGATATTCGACATGCACGCCGGCGCCGCCGTAGGTCTCGGGAGGATACTCGTTGGTGAGAAATAGTGCGTTCATGAAGAAAGCCGCCAGCGTAACGGCCCCCGGCGCGAAGCGGAAGGAGAAACGTCCCGGTTGATCGCCAGAGGCGCCGAGGTGATGCTATTGCGATGCATGACGACGAAGCAGATCATTGGGCCAACGAGTGGCTGCAAGGCGTGGCGGACGGCTCCCGCAAAATGAGCCAACGCAAGCTGACCGCGGTTGAAAGTCGAGGCGGCGGCATCGCCTCAGTCAAGCGCGTCGCGCAAGCGAAAGGCGTGCATCTTTTATTGTTAAAAGACGACCAGGGAGTGGAAACCATGGTGGCCAGCGCCGAACCGTTTACGACGATTTGCTAACGTCTACGGCAACTCAGGGTCTGCCGGGGCCGGATGGAACCTCCGTCTAGAAGAACAGCGGAATGATCAAAATCGCCATGATGTTGACGACCTTGATCATCGGATTGATCGCGGGGCCGGCGGTGTCCTTGTAGGGGTCGCCAACCGTGTCGCCGGTGACGCTTGCCGAATGCGCGCCGGAGCCTTTGCCGCCGTGCGCGCCTTCCTCGATGTATTTCTTGGCGTTGTCCCACGCGCCGCCGCTGCTCGTCATGGCAATCGCCAGGAAAAGGCCGGTCACGATCGTGCCCACGAGCATCCCGCCGAGCGCATGACTGCCTAACGCCGGGATTGCCGCCACCAGCACGACGACCACCACCGGCAACAACGCCGGCGCGATCATCTGGCCCAGCGCGGCCTTCGTCACGATGTCGACGCACGTCCCGTACTCCGGCGTTTCCTCGCCCTTGAGGATGCCGGGTTTGGCGGTCAATTGCCGCCGCACCTCGCGCACAACCGCCCCCGCGGCATTGCCTACCGCATCCATGCTGAACGCCGTGAAAACAAACGGCAGCGCCCCGCCGATGAACAGCCCGATCACCACGCGCGGATCGCTCAAGAGGAAATGCGTCGCCGCGTCAAAACCCGCCGGGTCGCCCACAAACTTCGCCGCCACGTGGAGCTTCAACTCTTCAACATACGAGCCGAACAACACCAACGCCGCCAACCCTGCAGACGCGATCGCATACCCCTTGGTGACCGCCTTCATCGTGTTGCCGACGGCGTCGAGTTCGTCGGTCACTTCGCGCACGCTGTGGGGCAGGTCGCTCATCACAGCGATGCCGCCCGCGTTGTCCGTGATGGGTCCGAACGCGTCGAGCGAAATGATGATCCCCGACATCGAAAGCATGCTCATCACCGCCACCGCGATGCCGTACAGTCCGCCGCAATAATAGCTCGCCCAGATGGCCAGGGCGATGCAGATCACCGGCAACGCCGTGGCGCGTTGCCCGGTCGCGAGACCCGCGATGATGTTCGTGGCGTGGCCGGTCTCACTGGCAAGCGCGATTTTGCGCACGGGCGAGAACTTCGTGGACGTATAGTAATTCGTGATCAGCACGATGGCGCCGGTCATCACGAGCCCAACCAGCGAGGCCAGGTAAAGATGCCACGGGGTATAAGTGATGGCGCCGAACGTCTGCGACGCGGGGAACAACATGTACGTCGCCGGCAGGTAGAGCACCGCGGACAACGCGCAATTCACCGCCACCGCTTCGAGCAACGCCCGGCCCGCCGAGATCTGCCTCACATTCACCAGCATGATGCCGAGCACCGCCCCGATGACAGAGATGCCGCCCAGCACGAAAGGATAGACAATCGCCGCCGGCGAGCCGCCGAGCGTCAGCGCCCCGATGACGATCGCGCCGATCAGACTCACCGCGTACGTTTCAAAAACATCCGCCGCCATGCCCGCGCAATCGCCGACGTTATCGCCCACGTTGTCGGCAATGGTGGCGGGGTTGCGGGGGTCGTCCTCGTCGAGATGGCTCTCGATCTTGCCCACGAGATCGGCGCCGACATCCGCGGCCTTCGTGTAAATGCCGCCGCCGAGGCGCGCAAAGACGCTGATCAAGCTCGAACCCAGCGCGAGGCCGATGAGGCTGTTGATCGCCTCATGCTCGGCGCCCGTCATGTGCAGCGCCACCTTGTAGAAAACGCCGACCGAGATCAACGCGAGCCCCACCACGAGCAGCCCGGTGACGGCCCCGCCGTTGAACGCCATCCGCATGGCGCCGTGGCGCGAAGTCGCCGCCGCAAACGCCGTCCGCACGTTCGCCAGCACGGCGATCCGCATGCCGACGTAACCCGCCGCCAGCGAGCAGACGGCGCCAAGCAGGAAGCCGATGGACGTCGGAAATCCTTTGAAGAACAAGGTCAGCACGAAGATGATGACCGCGATCACGCTGATCGTCGCCACCTGCCGACGCAGATAGGCCTTGGCGCCTTCTTCGATGGCGGCCGCCACCTGTTTCATGCGGCCGTCGCCCGCGGGGGCGGCGAGGATGCCGCGGATCAAACTGAACGCGAACACGAGACCCACGACACCCAGCAGCATCGAGAGCCAAATGCCGGACGAGACGAGGATAGCACCAAGAACCATAGGGGTTTCCACTAGAAAATGTATGACGGACAGGGGGTTGAGGAGGGGCCAACTTTAGTGCCTCTGCGTTTGACCGCAAACATTTCCTTCCCGGCGCGGTAAGCGGCGCGATCTTAGCGGGTTAATAAGCTCAACACCGCCTTCTGGGCATGGAGGCGGTTCTCGGCCTGGGTGAAGATTGTATCGGCATGCGCTTCCAGCACTTCCGCCGTGATCTCCTTGCCCCGGTACGCGGGCAGACAGTGCATGACGAGCGCGCTGGGGTTTGCGAGCCTTACCAGCTCGGCGTTGATCTGATAGCCCTGAAGATCGACTAGACGCCGCGCGGCGTCGGCTTCCATGCCCATGCTGACCCACACATCGGTGTAAAGCACATCCGCGCCCCGCACCGCCTCACGGGGATCTTCGACGATCCGCACCGGGGCGTCCTGGCCCGCGCGGGCGAGGAGCCCGGCCGAGGGTTGATACGCGGGAGGGGCGGAGATCACGAGCTGGAAGCCCAGGCGCGTCGCGGCCCAGAGCCATGAGTTTGGCACGTTGCACGCGCCGTCGCCCAAATAACAGACCGTCTTGCCCCGCCAGTCGCCGAGTTTTTCCTGGATGGTCAGCAGGTCCGCGAGGATCTGGCACGGGTGCTCCTCGTCGGTGAGGGCGTTGACCGTCGGCAGGCCGCTGAACTGCGCGAACGTTTTCAGGTCGCTCTGCGCAAACGTGCGGATGACCGCGCCGTGCAACATGCGGCCCACGACGCGCGCCGTGTCCTCAATCGGCTCCCCGCGGCCGAGTTGGAGATCGCTCGCGCTAAGAAACAGCGGATCGCCCCCGAGTTCGCGGATGCCCACCTCGAAGCTCACCCGCGTGCGGGTAGAGCTTTTCATGAAGATCATCCCCCAGCATTGATGCCGCAACGGATGGCTCGCGTGGCGTCCGCGCGTGGCCTTCAGTTCGGCCGCGAGATCGAGAATCGCGAGGATTTCGTCCGCCGAGAGGGATTCCAGCGAGAGCAGATTCTTCATGAGAGGGAGTTCAAGGTGTCATTAATGATCCCCAGCGCTTCGTCGATCTCGGCTGCGCTCACATTCAACGGCGGCAGCAGACGGAGCACGCCCACGCCCGATGGCACCGCCAGCAAACCGGCGGCCTGCAAGCGGTCGACCATTTGCAATGACAACGCCCGGTCGCCTTCCTTGAATCCTAATTTCAAACCCAAGGCGTCGGCATCCCATTCCACGCCGATCATCAATCCGAGGCCGCGCACCTCTTTTATATAGGGTGAACGCCGCAACCCGTTGACGGCTTGCGCGCCGCGCGCGGCGACGTTGGCCAGCAAATCTTCGCCCTCGATCGCGTCGAACACCGCCGTCGCGCTCGCGCAACCGAGCAGATTGCCGCCAAAGGTCGTCCCGTGGCTGCCTGGTCCAAGAATGTCGCAGAGCGAGCGCGCCGGGCCGTTCACGGGTCGGTCCAGCGCCCAGATGGCGCCCATCGGGAACCCGCCCGCCATGCCCTTGGCCCAACTGATCGCGTCCGGCGCCGCCGCTTCGCCGGCGATCGATTGCCACGCGCACCAGTCGCCCGTGCGGCCGAACCCGCACTGGACCTCGTCGTACATCAGCAGAAGATCGTGCTCGTCGCAAAGCCGCCGCAGACCGATCAGGAACTCCGCGCTGGCCGGCAATACGCCGATCTCACCCTGGATCGGCTCGATCAAGATCGCGGCGGTTTTCTCGGTGATGGCGGTTCGCACCGATTCCAGATCGTTGATCCGGGCGTGCCGGAACCCGGGCGTCAGCGGCTCGAAACCTTTGCGGACCTTTTCCTGGCCGGTGGCGGCGATGCCCGCGAGGGTCCGGCCATGGAACGAGTGCAGGAAAGTGATGACCTCGTGCCGCCCGCCCGCGCCGGTTTCGTTGCCGAATTTGCGCGCAAGTTTGTAGAGCGCCTCGTTGGCCTCGGCGCCGCTGTTGCAGAAGAAGCATTTACCCGGCAGCCCGACATAACGGACCAACCGCCGCGCGAGCTCCGCTTGCGGGCGGATGTAATAGAGATTGGAAGTGTGCGACAACCGCGCGGATTGCTCGACGAGGGCCGCCGTCAACGCCGGGTGGGCGTGGCCCAGCGAGCACACCGCGATGCCCGCGCCGAAGTCCAGATATTCGCGGCCGGATTCATCCCAGACGCGGCTTCCTTTTCCGCGCGAGAGGCAGAGCGGGAAACGCCCGTACGTCGGGATGACGTTTTGCGCGAACAGTTCCGGGGTGGTGAGCTGGTCCATCGAAGGCGGAAAAAACCCGAAACATGAATCGTTCGCAAACGATTGTCTAGCGGGCAAACACCTCGCGGCACGCGTCGAACGTATTCAGATGCACCCGCACGATCTTGCCGATGTCCCGCGTGTAACCTCCGGCCAACACCCACGCCACCGGAATTCCCTCGCGTTTGGCAAATTCAAACACCCGCCGATCGCGGGCGCGCAGATCATCGTGATCCAGCGCCAGCGGCGAAAATGGGTCTTCAAAGTAGGGGTCCGCCCCGGCCTGGAAGAATAACAGGTCGGGCTTTCCATCGGCGACGATCCAGGGCAGCTCCTGATCGAGAATGTCCAGCAAACCGGGGCCGTCCAAGCCAGTCGGCAGTGCGACCGAGCGATGATGCGGCCCATCCTCGTGATGCCTCGTGCGCACGTCGCGGTAGACGGTGTTTTCCACGTAATCGTTGCCGTAGAGCGACAACGCTCGCAGGAACGGACGCGCCGCCGCGAGGCTCGCCGTGCCGTTGCCATAGTGCAGATCCAGGTCGATGACGGCGACGCTCCGCACGCGTCCCTCGGCCCGGAGCGCTTCCGCCGCCACGACGAGCCCGTTGAACGTGCAAAAGCCTTCTCCGTGATCCGCATGGGAATGATGGAACCCGCTCGCCAGCGCCGCGGCCACTCCCGTCTCCAGGGCGCGCCGGCCGGCGGCGATGCAGGCGCCGTTCGTCAGGCACACGGAGGGGTAAAGTTCCGCCGACCACGGAAACTTCTGCGACTCGGCCAGTTCCCGCGGTTCCCCGGTGTGAACCGCCTGGATGTATTGCGCCGTATGCACGCGAAGCAAATCTTGCTCCGTGGCGGGCGCCGGCGTTTCGATCGTTGCGTTCTCGCTCAGCCCGTCGGCCACGAGCGCGAACTTCGCCATCGGCATCAAGTGACCTTCGCCTAACGGAGCGGCAAACCCGGGATGGTAGAAGACGGGGATCGACTTCATGGCCGGAGCTGGATCGGCGGGTCGCCCTCTTTCGGGTAATCTGCGAGAGATGGAAGATCCTGCCCGCGACACCCGCGCGCATACATCCGGTAGAGGTCGTGCACGATGGTCCGCAGCGCCCCGGGGGCAAGCGCGGTTTCATGCTCGCGGCCGACCTGCCGGATCACCAGCTTGAACGGGACCGGCGCGAGTCCCCCGGTGCGATCGATCTCGGCGGGCGGGCGGAAGTCGGGTTGCAAGTATCGAATGCGGTCCGGATCCACCTTGCGAAAACCCGCGCGCGTATAGGCGTTCTCGGCGAGGTCGCCGTCCATCTCGGCGGCCAGCGTCGTCGGTTTTCCAAAGGGCCGCGCCGTCGCCAGCGGCAAGGCGCGCATCCAGCCGGCGAGCCCCGTCCGCCGCCAGGCCGGCGCGACCAACAGATGCGACAGGTGCACCGTGCACGCGGCGCCGTCTTGCGACAAAATCGCGGTGTGATCGCGCACCGCCGCGATCTCCCCGGCCGCGTCGCGCACGAGGAAGAGCCCATACCGCATGCCGAGTTCCGCCGGCCAGGCCATGCGTTGCGCGATCACTTCCGCGCGCTCCATCGACTCGCCGATGCCAAAATGCTCGCCGAGTGCCCCGTAGGCCGTCTCAAAAAGCGGGTCGTCCGGCGAACGGATCTCATCGGTCCGCAACGCGTCGAAATCCAGGCGCGTCGAGCGTCGATCGCCCGGCGCCAGATCGGAGGCGTCAATCCACATCCAGTTATCGCAACTAATTCAAAACAGCCCCGCCGGATCGGTGAATTCCAACCCGTGCGCCTCGGCCACCGCCTGATGCGTCACCTTGCCCTGATAGGTGTTCAATCCGCCCAGCAGCGTCGGCTGTTTTACTAACCCTTCGGCGAGCCCGTTGTCGGCGATCAATTCCACGTAGCGCTGGGTGACGTTCGTCAACGCCTGCGTCGCGGTGCGCGCGTAGGCGCCCGGCATGTTGGCGACACAGTAATGGGTCACGCCCTCTTCGACGTACACGGGATCGTGATGCGTGGTCGCGCGCGAGGTCTCCGCGCAGCCGCCCTGATCGATCGCGATATCCACCAATACGCTGCCGGGTCGCATCTGCTTGAGCATCTCGCGCGTGATCAATTTCGGCGCGCGCGCGCCGGGCACCAGCACCGCGCCGATGAGCAGATCGACCGTCGGCAACAGGCTGATCAGATGCGCCTCGCTGGAATAGAGCGTGTGCGCCGCGTGCATCGTGATGTCGAGGAAACGCATCCGCTCCAAGTCGACTTCGAGAATGGTCACATCCGCGCCGAGGCCAGTGGCCATGCGGGCCGCGTTGACGCCGGAACTGCCGCCGCCGAGCACCACGACTTTCCCGGGTAATACGCCGGGCACGCCGCCGAGCAGCACGCCGTCGCCTCCCTGGTGGCTGGCCAGGAAGTAGCCGCCCACGATGATCGACATGCGCCCGGCGATCTCGCTCATCGGCTCCAGCAGCGGCAACCGGCGGTTCACCTCGATCGTCTCGTAAGCAATGCACGTCGCGCCGCTGGCCGCGAGCGCGTCGGTGAGGGGGCGGTTTGCCGCGAGATGCAGGTACGTGAAGAGGATCTGACCGCGCTCCAGCAGCGCGTATTCCTCCGGCAGCGGCTCCTTGACCTTGATCACCATGTCCTGCTCCGCGAATGCCTCGGCGTGCGTCGCGACCATGTTGGCCCCGGCCTTTTCGTAATCCTCATCCGGGTAACCGCTGCCCGCGCCCGCGCCGCGCTCGACCGACACGCGATGGCCGCGCTTGGAGAGCTGGTAGACCATCGAAGGCAGGAGGGAGACGCGGTTTTCCTGTTGCTTGATCTCGCGGGGAATGCCGATGTTCATAAGAGAAAGAAAACGCTCGCCGGGCGGTGATTGCACGCGGGCCGGGCGGGTCGTAGCGTCAGGGTAGCGTGCTCCCGCGCGTTGTGCAAAAACTGCCATGGACCCTCTTCAATCGCTCGACCGCGCCCATCAACTTCACCCTTTCACCGACCACGATTCCATGGCGGCCGGGAGCGGGACGTTCATCATTGAATCGGGCGACGGCTGTTACGTCACGGAGCGCGGCGGGCGTCGGCTGCTCGACGGGCTGGCGGGTTTGTGGTGCGTCAACGTCGGCTACGGGCGCCCGGAGATCATCGCGGCGGTGGAGTCGCAGATGCGGCAGCTCGCGTATTATCCGTCGTTCTTTAACTCCACCACGGAGCCGGCGATCAGGCTGGCGGCGAAGCTCGCCGAGCTGGCGCCTAACGGGATGGGCGCCGCCATGTTTTGCAACTCCGGCAGCGAGGCCAACGAGACGGCGCTCAAGCTCATCCGCGCGTACCGCAAGCTGCGGGGCGAGAGCAGCCGGCGCAAGATCATCACGCGCACGTTCGGCTACCACGGCGTGACGCTTGCGACGACGAGCATGACGGGGCTGCCGGGGTGTTATTTGCCGTTCGATCTGCCGCTGGAAGGTTTCCTCCAGGCGCCGGGGCCGTATGCGTACGGGGCGGGGCGCGAGGCCGACCCGGAAGAATACGCGCGGGAATGCCTCGCTGAGACCGCGCGCCTGATTGAGCGCGAAGGCGCGGAGAGCATTGCCGCGATGGTGATCGAGCCGGTGCAAGGCGCCGGCGGGGTCATCGTGCCGCCGGCGGGTTACCTGGCGGCGTTGCGCGCCTTGTGCCGTGAGCACGGCATCTTGTTTGTGGCGGATGAAGTCATTACCGGGTTCGGGCGGCTGGGGGCGTGGTTTGCGAGCGAACTGTGGGAGCTCGAGCCAGATTTCATCATCACGGCCAAGGGGCTGACGAGCGGGTATCTGCCGCTCGGCGCGACGCTGGTGCGCGACGAGATTGCCGATGTGCTCCGCCACGGCGGCTACCTCGCGCACGGCTTTACCTACAGTGGTCACCCGTCGTCGTCGGCGGCGGCGTTGGCCAACCTGGAGGTCATTGAAAGCGAACGCCTCGTCGAACGCGTCCGCGATGACACCGGGCCGTACTTCCAGCAAAAACTGCGAGGGCTGGCCGGTCACCCCGCGGTGGGTGAGGCGCGGGGATTTGGGCTCATTGGCGCGCTGGAAGTCGTCCCGGCCGGAGGCCCCGGCGCGACATTGGGGGTCAAGGCCGCCGGGGCGATCCGGGATGAGGGCGCGATCGTGCGCGGGATCCGCGATGCGATTGCGCTGTCGCCGCCGCTCATCATCACGCGCCCGCAGATCGACGAACTCTTTGCCTGCGTTGAACGCGGATTATCAAAGACGTTGTAGCGGCGGTCTATGACCGTCGGCAGATCGATCCCCGCACGGGCGCCGCCTGAAGCAGACCAGCCACCGACGGTCATAGACCGCCGCTACAACTTGTAAACGCGCGTGGTGCGAGATGACCTTGTAATCAGTCCACCCCGCGGTTAATTCCCGGCGTGCGACGCTATTGGGAAATCTACCGGCTGATGCTGCGCAACTCGCTGATCCGCGAGATGTCCTTCAAGGCGAACTTCCTCTTGTGGATCGTCACGGAGCTATTGTGGTTCTTGGGTCAGATCGTGTTTGTCGACGTGCTGTTTCTTTACACGGAACGCATCGGCGATTGGTCGAAATGGGAGGTCGTGCTGCTCATCGGCACGCATCAGATCGTCAGCCAGCTTTTTCAGGCGTTCTTCTACGTCAACCTCGCCAATCTCCCGGAGCTCGTCCGCACTGGGAAGCTCGATCTGCTCCTGCTGCTGCCCGTGGATGCGCAGTTTGCGGTCTCCACCCGGCAGTTCGGCATGGATAACGTGGTCAACGCCGGCGTTGGCGTTGCGTTCGTGATGTTTGCGCTGGGCAAGCTCGGCGTCGTCCCGGGGGCGGCGCAATTCGTTTGTTATGCGTTGGCGGTGGGGTTCGGCGTGGCGGTGCATTACTCCATTATGTTCATGCTCGCGGCGATGAGCTTCTGGATCGTGCGCGCGCAGGGGCTTATCTACGGATATTTCAACGTGGTCAGCATCTCGCGTTATCCCGATCAGGTATTTGGCGGCGCCTTCAAGTTGATCTTCACGTGGCTCGTGCCAGTAATCCTGGTGGCCAACGCGCCGGCGCGCATTCTCGCCCGGGCGGCGGCCCATCCGATGACGCCGCTCCTGCAACTGGCGGCGGCGGCGATGCTGGCGGTGACATTGAGCCGGTTGTTCTGGACGTTCGCCCTGCGGCGGTATTCCAGCGCAAGTTCTTAACGATCCCGATGGTGAGGGTAGCTTTATGCATCGTTCTCCAGTATAGTCGCGTATTCCTTCCGCCATGAGCACCACCAGCGCAAAAAACGGGATAAAGTTGCTGGCGGCCCTCGTTTCTTTTTGGGCGTTCGGAGCGTCGGCCCAAGCGCAGTATTTGCGCGTCGTCACGTATAACATCGAGGCCGACATCGATGGCGTGACCACGCCGCGCGACGGCTTGTACACCGTGCTCGAAGCGATCGGTCAGCAGCGCTCGGGCAACGTGCAGCAACCCATCGATGTGCTCGCGTTGGAAGAGACCACCAGCAACGGCGTCACCGTGGCGCCGATCGTCACCGCGCTCAACGCGTACTACGGCGCCGGGACGTATGCCGCCGCAAACTACCAGGGCACGCAGCGTGGCTCCGCCGCGAGCGGCAATGGTCCCAACGCGATGATCTATAACACAACGACCGTGACGCTGTTGTCGCAGGGCGGCGTCGCCGGCACGCCGAGCAAATCCGGCGGCGCGTACCGGCAGGTGGTTCGCTACGCGTTCCAGCCGGTGAACAGTCCCGCCGCGACCGCTTTCTATGTTTACGTCAGTCACATGAAGTCGAGCTTTGGGGGAACCACGGACGCCATCCTGGCCGCGCGCAACGCCGAGGCGCAATTGATCACCGCGGACGTCGCCTCGTTGCCGGCCGGCACGAGCGTCCTCTCCATGGGCGATTTCAATCTGGATGGCTCCTCGGAAGATGCCTACCAATCGCTGACCACCAATGGACCATTCATCGATCCGCTCAACGTCAATCCGCAGAACAACAACGAGAACTTCAGCGCGGCCGCCTACAAGGCGATCATGACGGAATCATCCACGAGCTTGCGCTATCGCGACGACATTCAGTTCATGACGGCGAACGTATTTACGGGCGCGTCAAGCATGGGCTTGAGATACGTGCCGGGATCGTCGCGGGCATTTGGCAACAACGGCACGACGGCGGTGGGAAAGAGCGTGAACCTGTCGACGAACACGGCATTGAGCACCAACTTCCAGGGCCCCATCGCGGCGACGGATGCGCTGGCTGCCTTGACCACGGGCAGCGACCATCTGCCGCAGGTCACCGACTACTTTGTCGCAACGCCTTACGGCGCCTACAAGTCCTCGCATTTTACGCCGGCTGAGTTGCTCAACAGCGCGATCAGCGGCGATGCGGCGGACCCGGATGGCGACGGGACGCCAAATCTTATAGAGTACGCTCTCGGAATGGACGCGCGCACGGCGAGCGTGCAAGGGCTGCCATTTACCGGTCAGACGGTCGTCTCGGGGAACACCTATCTGACGTTGACGTATACGCAAGTTCTTGCCGACACGGACATCTCTTATGTGCCGCAGGCATCGGGCGATCTAACGGCATGGAACAGCGGCGCGAGCTATCTTGCTCAAGTGAGCGCCGTCACCAGCGCCGATGGGCTGACGCAAAGCGTCACGGTGCGCGATCTCACGGCGATGGCCGCGGGCACGCCGCGGTTTCTGCGGTTGCAGATCGTGCGCAAGTAGTTAGCGCGAACCTTAATGCGTTTGTGCCTGATCGGCCGGCGGGATGATCCGTCCCTTGATCCAGCGCACAACCGTGGTCGCCGTCCTGTCCGGATGCACGGTGATAAACGATGCCATCGCGATGAGCGTGCCGTCGTTTAATATCATCAACGACGGAAAGAAGGCGCCGGCGAGACCGTTCACCGTCGGCCACGGGCAGGAGGCCGGTCCGAAATGATCCGCCTGCGCGTCGCCGTGTTGCACGAAGATGTCCGAGAAGAGCCAGGAAGTCGGCACTCCCTTTAAATAGGCGGTCTGCCGGCATTGGGAGTGAAACGCCAGCAGCGTGCTGCCGTCCGGCGCGCGCAGCAGGTAGGGCGCGGCCCCGAAGTCGTATTGATTCTGCGCCAGACGATAGTTCTGCGTCTGACCCTCCAGCGTGTCCGCCATCCAGGGAGAGGTGGGAAGGCCCACGACCTCCTGACCGCAGATGACATGGCCGTTGCTCAACGCGAGCGCCGTCGGCATACCGTTGCGGCAAAAAGCGTTTTCCGAAACGATCACCGGCGCATCCCAACTGCGGCCGCCGTCGGCAGAGCGGATCGACTCGATGCATTGCCTGGCGCCTTCGACCTGCAGATCGGGTGATTCGTTGGCGTAGAAGATTTCGATCTCGCCGCTCGGCAGCGCGACGATCGAGGGTTCCCAAACGCGGCCCCGGCCGGCGGCGATCAATCGGGGAGAACCCCAGCTTTTTCCGTAATCGTTGCTGAACCGCACGCGCAACCCGCTGTGTTTGCATTCCGAGATAAACGGGTCGCGGCTTTGCGGATCGGCCTTGCCCCGCGCGGCGCTGACCAGCATCAGATGCCCCGGGCTGAGCTCGATGAAGTCAGGATTGCTAAAGCCCCAAAAGCCTCGCTCGTTGGGTCCATCGACCCGACGGGTGTCGCGCCACGTGGCGCCGCCGTCGCGGCTGGTGCGCAGGGCGATCCAGCTCCCGCAGTTGCCCGGGCCGTCGCCGTGATGATAGGCGAGGAGGATGTCGCCGTTGGAGAGTTGTTTTGCCCGCGGGTACGCGGCGCCGCGATCGTTGCTCGCGGAAATCACCTGGTCGCTCTGGCGATCCCACTGCACCCATGGCGCATCGGCGGCCGCCCGCAACGGCAGCAGGGCAAGGATGAGGAAGGCCGTTATTCGCTGCACGACAATACGCGCCGCACGCGGGGCTCGGAGCCAACGGGGCTCGAACCCGCAACCTCCGCCGTGACAGGGCGGCGCTCTAACCAATTGAGCTATGGCTCCTCGACCCGCGCGCCATTCTGGCGCCGCAGGGGAAGCGCACTGTTCCTGAACGCGACGCGCCGTTCAACATTTATTTGCGCTTTTCTGCTCCGGCGTCCGCTTCCGGGGCGTACTGCCTCCCGTGGAAACCGTCTGGATTCTCTACGACCAGCTCTCGCTCGCCAACGCCGCGCTCGCCGGCGCCGACAAACAGCGCGACGTCGTGCTGATCTCGGAATCCAAGGCCCGGGGGCAGTTTTATACCTATCACCAGCAGAAGCTCGTGCTCGTGCTTTCGGCCATGCGGCACTTTGCCCGCGATCTGGAGGCGGCGGGATGGCGGGTGGATTATCACCGGCTCGGGGACACGCCAGATTACGAAACGGGCCTGCGGCGCCACCTGGCGCGGTTCCAGCCGGCGCGGCTGCGCGTGGCGTCGCCCAACGATTGGGACATGACCCGGGCCGTGGAGAAACTCCGGGAGCGTCTCGGGTTCGACATCGACATCCTGCCGACGCGGCAATTTCTCTGCGGCCGCGAGGAGTTTGCGACGTGGGCCGGCGCCAGCCGCAATCTGCGCATGGAAACCCATTATCGGCGGATGCGGGTGAGAACCGGTTATCTCGTCGAGCCCAATGGCAAACCGACCGGCGGCGCGTGGAATTTCGACCGGGCCAATCGCTGCACGCACAAGGAATATGCCGCGTCGGGTCAGATGCAGCCGGGGATCCCGCACCGGGAGCCGCCCGACGAGATCACCCGCGAAGCCATCGCGGACGTGGAACGGGAGTTCGCCGGCCACTTTGGACGCGCCGCAGATTTTTGGCTGCCGCCGGATCGCGCGGGCGCGCTCCGGTGGCTCGAGCGTTTCATCGCCGAAAGGCTGGAACGCTTCGGGCCGTTCGAGGACGTGATGGCGGAGGGGCACCCGGTGATCTATCACTCGATCCTGTCGCCGATGCTCAACCTCGGGCTGCTCACCCCGGCGGAATGCGTGGAGGCGGCGATTGCGAGTTATCGCGCGGGACGGGCGCCGATCGAGTCGGTCGAGGGCTTCTTGCGGCAGATCATCGGGTGGCGGGAGTTCATCAACGGCGTCTACTGGCTCCAGATGCCGGAGTATAAACAACTCAACGCCCTGGAAGCGGAGCGGCCTGTGCCGGCGTGGTTTTATACGGGCCGCACGGAGATGAACTGCCTGCATCACGCGATCACCCAGGCGCTGGACCTCGCGTGGATTCACCACATTCAACGGCTTATGGTGGTGGGCAATTTTTTCCTGATCGCGGGCATCAACCCGCAACAGGCGCTCAAGTGGTATCTGGAAGTGACCGTGGACGCGTACGATTGGGTGATGGTCCCCAACGTCATCGGCATGATCCTGCATGCCGACGCCGGTTACATGAGCAGCAAGCCGTACGCGGCAACTTCCGCGTATATCGATAAGATGAGCGATTATTGCGCGAATTGCCGTTACAAGCCGAAGGTGAAAATCGGGCCGGACGCGTGCCCGTATAACTATTTGTTTTGGGACTTCTACGATCGTCACGCCGACCGCTTCCGGGACCATCCTCGGGTTGGCGCGATGATCCGCTCCTGGGACAAACGCCCCGAGGCGTCAAAGCGCGCCGTCCGGGAATCGGCGGCGGCGTTCCTGGAGGCGGGTTGCGGTTAAGACGTGATCTTTTCGGATTTGGAAGGTAGGATCACCGGGAGATGCTCGATCTCCCGGAAAACATCGACGTGATCTTGCTCGCGGTCATCGCGGCATTGGGACTTGTCGCGCTTGGCTTGCAGATTGCCTGGCGGCCGCGGCGCCGAAATCACGAGTTGATCGAATCCCTGCCGCCTTCGTTGACAAACCTTTATGAGGGTCAGCTCCGTTTTGAAGAACTGCTTCGCTATGAACTCGTCCAATCGCAGCAACTGGCTTCGGAGTTGGGCCGCCAGGATCGGATGGAACTCTCCGGCCTCATTCACCAGATGCACGAAACGATCTACGGTCTTCTCGGCGAAGGGCAGCGCACCCATGCGGACAACCTCCACTCGATGACCGGCGAGCTGGCGGAATCGGCGAGCCGATTGCGGCGGGAGATCGGCGAAAAGTTAAAGTCGTCGGCCGATTCGTTGGTCCAGGCCGTCGATCTGCTTTCCCGCAATCAACATCAGAACTTGCAGACGTTTTCCGAGCGGCTCGACAAGCTGAGTTCGTCAAACGAAACGAAGCTGGAACAGTTGCGCGGCGCAATTGAAACCAAACTATCCGAGCTGCGCGCCGAGAATTCCCGGCGGCTGGAGGAGATGCGGGTGACGGTCGACGAGAAATTGCAAGGCACGCTGGAGAAACGGCTCGGCGAATCGTTCAAGCAAGTGTCGGAGCGGCTGGAACAGGTGCATCGCGGATTGGGTGAGATGCAGGCGCTCGCGGTCGGCGTCGGCGATCTGAAGAAGGTGCTCACCAACGTCAAGACGCGCGGGGGTTGGGGAGAGGTGCAATTGGGCGCGTTGCTCGAGCAGATGCTGACGCCGGCGCAATTCGAGAAAAACGTGCAGACCAAGAAAGAATCCGCCGAGCGCGTGGAGTATGGCATCAAGTTGCCCGGGCGCGGGGAGGGGATCGAGTCGACGGTGTGGCTGCCGGTGGATTCCAAGTTCCCGATGGAGGATTACCAGCGGCTGGTCGAGGCGCAGGAGCGGGCCGATCTTCCGGCGATGGAAGAGTCCGCGAAGGCGCTGCGCGGCCGGGCGTTGCAATGCGCGAAGGAGATTTCGACCAAGTATCTGAGCCCGCCGGACACGACGGATTTTGCGATCATGTTCGTGCCCACGGAGGGACTTTTCGCGGAGATCATCCGCCAGCCGGGCGTGGTCGAGGAATTGCAGGGCAAACACCGCGTGGTGATCGCCGGCCCGACGACGTTTGCCGCGCTGCTCAATAGCCTCCAGATGGGTTTCCGCACGTTGACCATTCAAAAGCAATCGAGCGAGGTGTGGAAGGTTTTGAGCGAGGTGCGCCGGGAGTTCGGGCGCTTTGGCGATTCGGTAGAGGCGGTGAAGAAGAAGTTGCAGGAGGCGTCGAACAAAATGGACGACGTCGGCAAGAAATCGCGTGCGGTCGAGCGGCGGTTGCGGGACGTGAGCGACGCGTCGGCCGTTCCGCAGGCGGAGTTGGTGGACCTGGTGTCGGTGGCACAGTCGGAGCTGCTGGAAGACGATCCTATGCGAGACGCCTCAGGCGGTCCGCGCGCGGGTGCGGAAACACATTGCGATTAGAAACGTCACAATCGTGCCGAACATCACGCGCCACGGAAATTCGATCACCGGCAGCCAGTTGGGCTGATTATAGAACTGCACGCCGAACATCTGCCCAAGATCATTTGGCAAACCGCTCAAGATTGCCACCGTCAGAAACCCGCAAATCATCGCAAGCACGTTGCCCTGATCGTTCCCGCGCGTCTTTGTGAACATCCCCACAAAGAACACGCCCAACAGGGACCCATACGTGTAGCCGAAGATGCCCAGGATGATGGGGATAATACGCAAATTATGCGCCTTCGACGCGCTGACCTGCTTGAGCAACGCAGATGCCTGCTCCGGGTGCGCGGCGGCGGCGGCGATCAGCGCCTTTTGTTCCTTTGCCTGCTCAGCGCGCTTGATCACGAAGAACGATGTCGCCGAAGACACGATCACCATCAGCACGGCGAAAAACACCGTCGCGCGGCGCACCGCGTGCAAGGTCGCGTGATCGCCCGCGCCAGGGTTGAAGTAAGGAAGGTACCAATCCCGGACAAAACTGGTCGCCAGCGCATTGAGCGCGGTGCTCAGCGAACCCATCGCCGTGGCGAAAATTCCCGCCATCAATAAGCCGCGCATTCCAGCCGGCAAATGATGCAGGATGTAATAACAGAATACCTCATTGGTCGCCTCCGGTTTCGCCGGGTCGGGATGCGCCTGATAGAAGGCGTACAGCAAGATGCCGATGATGAGGAAAACCAGCGCAATGGGAATATCCGCGAGCCCGGAAAGGATCAGCGACAAGCGGCTGCGGCGAATGTCTTTGGCGGTCAACATGCGCTGCACCATGTCCTGATCGGTGCCGTGCGTGGCCATCGTGACAAAGGTGGCCGCGATAATGGCGAACACCGTGTATTCGCTCTCGAACATCCCTTTTACCTGTTGCCACCCGCTCTTGGCCGGATCGAGGCCGGACGCAAAGAACAGGTCAAGCGGGTGATTGGACGAAAGATGCGCGCTCACCGAAGGCCATCCGCCCGGAATGGCAAAATACAAAATGACCAGCGCCGCCACCGCGCTGCCCATCATGATCGCCGCTTGAATGAAGTCGGTCCAGATGACCGCCTTGATGCCGCCCAAAGTCGTATAGATCGCCGTTAGCAGCGTAATGGCAATACTCGCCAGCACGTAAATCAGCAGCGTGCCATGCGGTCCGGGGCGGGTGCCGGTCAGCCACTCGTAAACCAGTACCAGCGCAATGGCGGCAACATAAATACGCGCGCCGGACGCGAGCACGCGCGTAATGAGAAAGACCGCCGACGCGGCGTTCTTGGTCGTCGTGCCGAAACGGGCGGTCAGGTATTCGTAGATGGAATAGACGTTGTACTGATAATACGGCTTGATGAAGATGTAGCTGACGAGAATGCGCGCGACGATGGTGCCAATGGCAAGCTGCAGGTAGGTAAAATTCCGCAGTTCGTAAGCCTCGCCCGGCGCGCCGAAGAAGGTGCCGGCGCTGGTCTCCGCCGCGATGATCGAAGCGAGGACGGCCCACCAAGGAATGTTGCGTCCGCCGAGCGCGAAATCGTGGAGACTTTCCTCGCGCCGACCCATGTACAGCCCGATGCCGAGAATCAGCGCGAAGTAGCCGATGACGACCGCAAAATCGAGTGCCAGTCCCATGTTCGGCCCTTCTTAGCGGAGCGAGCCGCAGGCGGCAAGGCTTGAGGGCGGACTTTCGCGAGGAAACTTACCGAATCCGGATCACGGCGGAGTTCGGGTGATCAGGATTGGTAATAACGCGCTGACGGTTACAATCCACGAGCAGATCGGTGGATTCGAGCGCCGTCTGGCCGATGAGAATCTCGCTTCCGAGAACCAGGAAGGACTCCGTCGCCAGTCGGTCCATGATTTCCAAATATGCGGCTTCCGTGACCTCCACTCTTTGTGTTTGTCCGTTGGCCATTTGCGCGTTGATGTGGCGTTGCGTTGCGAGGCCGAGCTTTTCTTGCAAATCCACCGGAATGCAGGAGCGGACCGCTCCCGTGTCCACGACGGCGTCTACGGTGACCGTGCGAACCTGCTCAAAACTGAGAAGGCCCCGGCGAGCCATGCCTGCGTCCACCGCATTGCTAATCTTTACGCTGACTCGAACCTCACCCATGCGGTCACCCTGCCACGAGGCTCAATGCCGCGCAATGCCTCAACCCCGCGCCAGATCGCCGGCGGCGACCTCAACGACGCCGCTTGCGATTAGTCTCCACGGGCTCGAGATCGCTGACGAGCAGCAGGTCCACGGCGGAATACCGTTCGCCTTGGCCCTTCCAAACGATGGCGATCCGGCCTGTGGGAGCGACCGAGATAAACTCCGGGTGCGGAACCGCCAGCACCCGGCCATCCGGCATGCGCATCTGAAAAGGTTGGAAGGGCGTTTCCTCCAACCGGTCTCGCACGGCGTCCGCAGTCATGACCGCATTGTACCTAGTCGACGACTTGCTCGCAAGCGCCGGCGCGCCTCACCGCGGGAGTTCACTTTTGATGAAGCAATAGGGAGTTTTGCAGGAGTGCCGGGAACGACGATGGTGGGATGTGTTGAAGATCTTCTTAGCCGCTTCGCTGCTTTCGCTGGCGAGTTGCGGACCGTCGGCGCCATCTGCCGCTCTTGAGTCGCAACCTATAACCCCTCCCGACAAGGAAGTCGAACGCGCCATTCGGGCGCGGTCGGATGATCAGAGTCGCGCGCTGGAACAAAAACTTGCCAATCAACGCGCCGCTGCCGATGAGGCGCGGATCAATGCCGCCATTCAACAGCGGCTAGCCAACGAAATCGCTCGGCGACAGGCCGAAGCCGCCGGAAACCGGCGTTGACAGCCCGGGATGTTCTCGATCTACTCGACCGCGGGAACCAAATTCGTGTCGCGAGAGGCCCGCCCCCCCTTCCAGGCGAGCGCTTGTTGTATGAAACGCTTTGTCTTTATCATCGTTCTTCTTGGCCTGACCCTCTGCCGCGCGCAAACCCAGCCCGGCGCGGCGCCGATCCTGGCGGCGTTTACCCCCACCGGCGCCGTCCCCACCGGGGCGCTTTTGCGCGACGCAGGCGGCAACCTTTTTGGCACAACCTTCGCCGGCGGCCCGCGCAATCTCGGCACGATCTACAAGCTGCAGCCCGATGGCACGCTCCTCATCCTCGTCACGTTTGACGGGTATAACGGCGCGTCGCCTATGGGTGGGTTGATCGCCGGGCCGGATGGCAATTACTACGGCACGACCGCCCACGGCGGCTCCGGTTATTCGCTCGGGCCCGGCGGGTATCACGGCGCGGTCTCCAAGGGCACCATCTTCAAGATGACGCCGGATGGGGACTTCACCACCGTCGTCAATTTCGATGATCTGCCGGACGGTTCGCCCGCCAACCCGGAATCGGCGCTATTTCTGGCTGCGGACGGCAATTTCTACGGCACGTCGTATGCCGGCGGCAGCGGGGGGATGGGCACGATGTTCCGCATGACCTCCGACGGCACGATCACCGTGCTCGTTAATTTCGACGGGACCAACGGCGCGCAGCCGGTCGCCCCGCTCATTCAGACCACCGACGGCACGCTCTACGGCACGACTCAGGGAACGACAACGGCCAACGGCACGGTTTTTCGCTTCACGACGGCCGGGGCGTTTTCGACGTTTGCCACGTTCGCCCCGACCAACGCCGGCGCCGGGCCCGCCGCGCCGCTGCTATTGATGCCAGACGGCAATTTCTACGGCACGACGCAGTTTGGCGGCGCGACCTTTTTTGGCAGCGTGTTCCAGCTCAGCCCGGGCGGGACGCTCAACGTCTTGTACAGCTTCAACAACGCCCAACAAGCCGACGGCGAATTTCCCCAGGCCGGTCTGACGGTCGGTCCAGACGGCGCGATGTATGGCACGACCCGCTACGGCAGCGGCGGGGCGTACGCCGGGATCATCTTCCGCATCACGACCAGCGGGCAATACCGCATTGTCTGCCAGCCGCAGGATACCAAGCCGATCGGCTCTTATTATAATAGCGGGACGTATTATCAACGCGGTCCGTCCGGGCCGCTCTTGCTTCTGCCAGACGGAACCTTCGCCGGCACGACCACCGGCGGCGGCAACAATGGCATCGGCCAAATCTTCAACCTAACCCCGGACGGCACATTCAACACCCTCGGCTTCTTCTTTTTTCCGCTCGGAGCGTACCCCGCGACGCCGCTGGCCGCCGACCCGGATGGCAGCCTGTACGGCGTGTCGGAAGAAGGGGGATACTGGGGGACCGGTGAGGTCTTTAAGATTTTCTCCGACGGCACGGTCTCCCCGCTGGCCGATATCAGCCCGTATGACACCACCGGCATCAATCCCTCCACCGGGCTCACCCGGGGGCCGGACGGCAATTACTACGGCGTCACCCAGCTGGATGCGGCTGGCAACTACGGCAAAGGCAGCCTGTACAAGGTCACGCCCGACGGGGCGCTCTCCACCGTGGCAGGACCCCCTGCGTTGCCCGAGCGGGCCGGGCCGCTGACGCTGGGCTTGGACAATCAACTCTACGGCCTGAGCGCCGGCCACCTCGGGACGTACGTGGGAACATTCTATCGGGTGGGGACGAACGGGGCGGTGACATCGCTGTTTTCGTTCCCGGCCAACTTCATCCAGGACATCATCGACAAGCTGACGGTGAGCGCGACCGGAGATTTTTACAGCATTGCCCCAAGCGGCGGAGCGAACAACAAGGGGGAAATCTTCAAGCTCACGCCGGCGGGCGCGTTCTCGGTCGTGCGCGATTTTACCGCCGCCGAATCCAACACCCTCTACGCGCCGCTCACCCTCGGCGGGGATGGGAATTTGTACGGCACGACCAAATACGGGACCTTGGCCGATCCGGGCGGCAGTCTCTTTCAATTGACGCCCGGCGGAGCGTTCACGACCCTGGCCCGAGGCAACTTCACCAACTCAAACGGGGGCTATGGACCGAGCCTTGCCATCACGAGTGATGGCGGCATCTATGGGCTGGAAAACACCCTCGGCCTCTTCAAGCTCGCGCCCGACAACTCGCTCCTCTCGGTGGCCGGTCTCCCCTTGAGTTTCTCCGAGGGTGTGCCGAGTTCGGATTACCAGCTGGCCGCCGGGGTCAACGGCGCCGTTTACGGCGTCAGCCTCGCCGGCGGGGACGCCGGTTCTGGCGCGATCTTTGCGTACAACCCGTCCAGCGGCCCAACCCCGACGCCCACTCCGACTCCGACGACTCCGTCCGCGACGGGCAGCCCGATCCCGGCGCCGAGCTCGACCAGCTCGACGGACAGTGCGACCGAACAGCCGTTGCCGGGCAGCGAGTCGGCCACGCT
>CAXUAZ010000002.1:0-60628 GCA_964249195.1 uncultured Chthoniobacterales bacterium | reverse complement strand
ACCCGGACCTCGCCGCCATCAGCGCCCCGCCCGAGATCGCGGGCGCGGGCTTCATCAACTTCCGCCTGCATCCCGCCTACCTCGCCCGCCGCCTCGCCGCGCTCGACGCCGACCCGGCCCGCCTCGGCGTCCCGAAGACCGCCAAACCGGCCCGCGTCATCATCGACTTCAGCAGCCCGAATATCGCCAAGCCAATGCACGTCGGCCACTTGCGCTCGACGATTATCGGCGATTGCCTGGCGCGCGTCGGCCGCTTCCTCGGCGACGAAGTGCTCGCCGATAATCACCTCGGCGATTGGGGCACTCAGTTCGGCAAGGTCATCTACGGCTGGAAACACTCGCTCGACGAACGTGCGCTCGAGGCCGATCCGCTTGCCGAGTTGGTGCGGGTTTATCAAGTCGCCAGCGTCGGCAGCGATACCGACTCCACGATCGCCGACGCCTGCCGCGCCGAACTCGCCAAACTGCAAGCCGGCGACCCGGAAAACCTCGCGATCTGGCAACGTTGCGTTGATCTCTCCCGCGCCGAACTCGACCGCATCTACACGCGGCTGGGTGTCCGGTTCGATCACCAGTTTGGGGAAAGCTACTTCAACCCGCAACTTCCCGGCATCGTTGAAAAACTCGAGCGGGATGGCATCGCCCAGATCAGCGAAGGCGCGCTCGTCGTTTTCTTCCCCGACGACCCGCGCCTGGCCGAGCGCCCGGCGATCATCCGCAAGCGCGACGGCGCGTTCAACTACGCCACGACCGACATCGCCACCTACGAGCAGCGCATCGGCGAGCTGCGCGCCGACCGCCTCTGGTACCTTGTCGGCGCCCCGCAGGCGCTGCATTTCGAGCAGCTAAACGCCATCGTGAAACGGATGGGGTACACCGTCCCGCTGGAGCATATCCCGTTCGGATCGATCCTCGGCGAGGACCGCAAGATCATGCGCACGCGCTCCGGCGAGAACGTCGCGTTGCGCGATCTGCTCGACGAAGCCGTCGAACGCGCCGCCGCCGTGGTGGAAGCCAAGAACCCGGAAATGCCGCCCGCCGAACGCGCCGAGATCGCGCGGATCATCGGCCTCGGCGCCGTGAAGTATGCGGAGCTCAGCCAGCATCGGCTCACGGATTACGTGTTCAGTTGGGATCGGATGCTGTCCTTCCAGGGCAACACCGCGCCGTATCTGCAAAACGCCTACGTGCGCATCCGGTCGATCTTCCGCCGGGGCGAACTCGACCCGGAAGGCGCGGCGGCCGGGGAAATGGTGATCACCGAGCCGGCGGAGCGTTCCCTGGCGCTGAAGCTCAGCCAATTCGCCGAGGCCGTTCCCGCGGTGCTGGACGACTTCCGCCCCAACCTGCTCGCGAACTACCTGTACGAGCTGGCGGGCGTCTTCCACACGTTCTTCGAGGCGTGCCCGGTGTTGAAAGCCGAAGGCGCCGCCCGCGAGACGCGGCTTGCCCTGTGCCGGGTGACAGGCCGCACGTTGCGCGTCGGCCTGGACCTGCTTGGAATCGAGACCCCCGAGCGGATGTAGGTGGATCGCGATCTGAGGTATCTACACAAGTTGGCCGAGGATGAGTTGAGCGGCGGCGCGGAGGTCTTCGATGGAGTGATCCTCCAGGGCGTCGAGCACGCCCAGCAAGGACCAAAGTCCAGCGAGCATGGCCGATTCGGTGATCGGCTTGGAGCGTTTGGTTTGCCTTCCGCTTAATCGCACCAACCGCGCGCCCGCCGCCTTGGCCCCCGGGCTCTGGTCGCGCGCCAGATTCGAGAGCGGCTTCGCCGCGATCGGTTTGCCATCGCGCTCGGAGAGCACGATCCACCCATTTTCTACCTGCCCGCTTGCGGGCCGGCGATGGCGCCGAGCTTTGCCAGCACATCCGCGTTGAGCCGGTCGATCTTCTTGTGCAGGTGCGCGATTTCCAGTTCCGCGCGCAGGTTCACCTCGTACTCGATGTCCGCCCGCACGTGGTCCTTCGCGGATTGGCGGTTCTGGCTCAAGAGCACGAAGACCGACAGGAAAATGGCCTCCAGCGACACGCACATCGTCAGGAAATTAAACGGGTAGCTGTCGAAGCGGACCTTCTCCGGCGCCAGCACGTTCCAACCGATCCACAGCCCGAAAAACGCCGCGTGCAGGACCAAAAACGGGATGCTGCCGCTGAATTCCGCGATCCAGTCGGCGGTCTTCTGGACCACGGTGCGCTTGTCTTCGGTCTCTTCGTTGACGTTGCGCGTGGCGGTGTGGCGGAGCGTCTCCGACGTTGCGCGCAACCGCCGGCCGAGAGCGGCGAGCAGGTCGATGGCGGCTTCGGGGTGGCGCTTGAGGTAGAGGGTCAGGTCCTCGCGATCCATCTGGAACGCTTCAAGGTCTTCGATCACCTGGACCGTGGCGCTGCGGCTGCCGCCGTCGAGAAATGCCAGCTCGCCGAAGAAATCGCCGCGGGTGGCTTTTTCCAGGACGATTTTTTCCCCGGTGTCGCTGCGAAACGAAAGCTCCGCCTCGCCTGAACGCACGATGTAAATGGCGTTGCCGGGCTCCCCGTAGTTGAAGACGATGTGACCCGCAGGGAATTTGACGACTTCCAAATGGGTGGCGAGTTCGACGCGTTCTTCAAGGTCAAGCAACTGGAAGAGCGGTACTTCTGCGAGGAGGGCGGCATCGGCAGACATGGCGCTTCCGTTTTAAGACGCGGGCACTCTGCTGTCACGCGCAAACGGCCCCAGAGTTTTTAGACAGGATGAACAGGATTGACAGGATGCAGAAGCCGAGGCGGCGGAATTTTCCCAAGTTCCTCATCCTGTAAATCCTGTTCATCCTGTCTAAAATTCTGTTTACTGCCGTCCTGCTATGACTCGTCGCCTCACGCTGGTTGCTCTGGTTCTTGCTGTGGCCGGTTGCGCGAAACGGGAAAGTCCCGTCGACGCGGGCATCCGCGACGGGATCTTGCACGTCGGCAACTCGGGCGAACCGCGCGACCTGGACCCGTCCACCGCCGTCAGCAACACCGAGAGCAACATCTTCCTCGGCCTCTTCGAGGGGTTGGTCACTCTCGGGTCGGACGGGACCACGATCCTCCCCGGCGCGGCCGAGAAATGGGACGTCTCGCCCGATGGCCGCGTCTACACGTTTCACCTGCGCGCCGGGCAGAAGTGGAGCAACGGCGACCCGCTGACCTCAGCGGATTTTCTCTATTCGTTCCGCCGCGTGCTCGAGCCCAAATTGGCCGCCGAGCTTTCCAACTACGCTGACTGGGTCGTCGGCGCGCAGGATTTCCGCGAAGGCAAAACGCACGATCCCGAGACGATCGGCTTCGTTGCGCCCGACCCGCTGACGTTCGTGATCCGGCTGCGGGAACGCGCGCCGTTTTTGCTGGCGTGCATCGCCCTCAATCCGTTCCTGCCGCTCGACCGGGCGGCGCTCGATAAATTCGGCGCCTACCTGCGCCGCGACAGCGAGTGGACCAAGCCCGGTAACCTCGTGAGCAACGGGCCGTTCCGGTTGAAATCGTGGCGGGTGAACGAATCGGTGGCCGTCGAAAAAAACCCGTATTATTGGGACGCGGCGCACGTCCGGCTCAACGGGGTGGTTTATCACCCGATCGAAGACCTGGACGCCGAGGAACGCGCCTTCCGCGGCGGCCTCCTGCACATCACGCGCGGCCTGCCGCCGGTGCGGCTGGCGGTGTATCGGCAGGAGCATTCGCCATTTTTGCAATCGGAGCCATCGGCCTCCACGATGTACGTGACCTTCAACAACACGGAGGCGCCCTTCTCCGACGCGCGCGTGCGGCGCGCCTTCGCACTGGCCACGGATCGCGAGAAGCTCGTGAGCCAGGTGTTGCGCGATGGGAGCAAGGTCGCCGACAGCCTCACCATGCCGGATCTTGGCGGGTACACGGCGCGCGCGAAAATCCGCTATGCCCCCGATGAGGGTCGGGCGCTGCTGGCCGAGGCGGGTTTCCCCGGCGGGGCCGGGTTTCCGCGGTTTACCTATACGTATACGGCGGTGCGTCCGGGGCAGAAGGAGCTTGCCGAAGCGCTGCAGGCGATGTGGGCGCACGAGTTGGGCGTGCAGGTCGATCTGAATCAACAGGAGGAAAAGATCTGGCTCGATACGTTGCGGACGCGGAAATTTCAGACGGCAGCCAGCTCGTGGAGTTCCGGGTTCAGCGATCCGCTGGATCTGGCGCAGCTTTGCCTGAGCACGTCGCCTAACGACGAGTCGTCGTTCAACTCAAAGGAGTACGACGCCGCGTACGCCGCCGCCGGCCAGGCGCCCTCGGACGAGGCGCGGCTGGAGGAGTTCCAGAAAATGGATGCGATCATCGCCCGCGAGGCGCCGGTTCTGCCGATCTATCATCGGACGATCAACTACCTGAAATTGCCAAGCGTCCACGGTTGGGAGACGAACCTGATGGACCTGCATCCCCCGCGCGGGGTGTGGATGAAGGCAGAAGGATGAAGGATGAAGGCAGAAGGAAATCCCGGAACGACTAACCTCCTAACAAACGGCACGATGCATTTTTTCCCCTCCTTCATCCTTCTGCCTTCTGCCTTCATCCTTTCTGTCTCCCTCCCCCTCCGCGGCGCCGAACCTCAGTCGACCCTCGTGTGGATCAGCATGGACGGCGTCCGCTCCGACTACCTCGACCGCGGCCCCCTCCCCTTCTTAAAACGCCTCCAGACCGAGGGCGCGTCCAGCCGCCATTTCCTGCCTTCGTTTCCGCCGATCACGTTTCCCTCCCACTGCTCGGAAGCCACCGGCGTGCCGGTCGATAAACATGGCATCACCGGCAACGGTTTCTTCGATTCCTCCAACGGCCAGAGCTATCGGTTCCCCGGCGACTCTACCCTCCTCCAGGCCGAGCCCATCTGGCTCACCGCCAAACGCCAGGGCGTCCGCGTGCTGGTATACGATTGGCCGCTCTCGCAGGCCGAACACCTGCCCCTTCATGCCGACTACTCCAGCGAGAAATTCGACAACGCGCCCTCCGACGCCGAACGCCTCGACCATCTGCTCGACACCTGGCGCAAGGACTATGATGTCCCGCCGGAGGGTCATCCTCCGTTGCGGCTCCTCATGGGGTATGTCGAAGCGGCTGACCCGACCGGGCATCAGCAAGGGCCGGATTCACCCATGATCGCCGACGCCATGCAGGCGCTCGACGCCAATCTCGCGTCCTTCCACGAGCGCGCGCTCGCCCTTTGGAAGGAACACGCTGGTCCCGGCGACCGCCTGTATTTCCTGCTGAGCACCGATCACGGCATGTCGAAAGTCGAGCACCTTGCGCACCTCGAGAAAATGCTCGGCGTGCTGCCTAACGAGCCGGATGTCAACGTGCAGACGGTGGGCAATCTGGGCAACGTGTTCGTCTCCGGGCCCGAGCGCGACAAGCGGATCGCCGGCTACCTGGAAAAGCTCAAGGCGTGGCCGTTCATCCGCGTTTTCCGGCGCGAGGATCTGCCCGCGAAATGGAGCTACGCGCACCCGACGCGGGTCGGCGACATCGTGGCCATCCTGCCTAAAGGCTATACATACAGCCGCGCCTCGCCCGAACCCATTTCCGACGGCAACAATCCCAAGGGGATGCACGGCTATCCGGTCGAGGAAAACCCGGAAATGGAGGGCGTGACCCTGCTTTGGCGTTACCCGGAGCCCTTCGGCGGCAAGGACCTCGGGATCGTGCGCTGGGATCAATATCACCCGACAGCGGCGGGACTCCTCGGCATCCAACCGGCGGCCGGCGCCGCGGGCCTCCCCATTGCACTGCCGGGAGAAACGGCGGCGCGATAATCGGGTTGAAATGTCGCGCCGGCGGTTGGAACATTCTTCCATGACAATGCTTCTTCTCGCCACCTTCCCGATGATGTTTGCGGCTGCCGGCTGGGCGTTTCTGGTTTGGTTGGGCGGCGGCGGGTTCGGGCTGGCGTTTCTGGTGTTCATCATCCTCAAGGTTTTGGGGAAGTAAGCTCGGCGCGGGAGGGGGCAACCTCTCGGGTTTGATCAAACAATTGCGGCGGCCTTCCGGCTCCTCTGCTAACGTCGGCGGATCATGAGTTCACCCAAGATCGTTGCTTTTGCCGGCAGCACCCGTTTGGAGTCGTTCAACCAGAAGCTGGTGCACGTGGCGGTCGGCGCCGCCATTGCGGCGGGGGCGGAAGTGACGGTGGTCGATCTGCGCGACCTAGCGTTGCCGCTCTACGATGGTGACGTGGAAACCGCCGACGGCCTCCCGGAAGGCGCCCGACGTTTCAAATCGATCTTGCGCGAGAGCGACGGGCTCTTGATCGCGTCGCCGGAGTACAACAGCTCGATCACGGGCGCGCTCAAGAACGCCATCGACTGGGCAACGCGCCCGGAGGCGGACAACGAGGCGCCGCTGGTTGCATTCCGCGGCAAGACGGCGGCGATCATGAGCGCGTCGCCCGGGGCGTTGGGCGGTCTGCGCGGGCTGGTGACGTTGCGGATGCTGCTCGGCAACATCGGCGTGCTGGTGTTGCCCGATCAGGTGACGATCTCCGCGGCCCACGAGGCGTTCGATGAGAAAGGCGCCCTTAAGGACGAGAAGAAGGCGCAGCAGGTGGCGAAGCTGGCTACCGGCCTGGTGGAGTTACTCCGGAAGACGCGACCGTGACCGACTCTCCAAAAGCACTCCCCCGCGCCCAACGCGCCACCGCCGCCGAGACGCGTCTGACCCGCCGCGAATGGGCGCTCCTCTCTGTGCTGACGCTGATGCAATTCAGCATCACCGCGGACTTCATCATCATCGCGCCGCTCGGGCCGCAGTTGATGGCGGTGTTTCACATTAACACCGAACAGTTCGGCGAAACCGTCGCCGCTTACGCCTTCGGGGCCGGACTTTCCGCGTTCGCGGCCGCTTTCTTCCTCGATCGGTTCGACCGCAAGAAGGCCCTCTTGACGCTCTTCACCGGCTTTACGCTCGGCACCTTGTGCTGCGCGATCGCTCCCACTTACCTGGCCATGCTGCTGGCGCGGTTCGTGACCGGGATTTTCGGCGGGGTGTGCGGCGGGGTCGTGCTTTCCATCGTAGGGGACGCGATCCCCGAGGTGCGCCGCGCCACGGCGGTCGGGATGGTGATGTCGGCATTCGGACTGGCCTCCGCGCTGGGCGTCCCGGCCGGCCTGTGGATGGCCGAGCGCGGCTGGCACTGGCCGTTCCTGATCCTCGGCTGCCTGTGCGCGCTGATCATTCCCTTCGCCTGGTTCGTGCTCCCGCCCTCGGACAGTCACCTGCGCAACGCCGCTGCGTCGGAATCGGCCGGCGCGCGGATCTGGTCGGTCATCGCCAATGGTCGGCACCTGCGCGCCTTGACGTTGATGGCGGGGTTGACCACCGCGGGCTTCATGGTCGTGCCCTTCATCAGCACCTATCTGGTGCGCAACGCCGGCTTGAGCATCCCGCAGCTCAAATACAACTTCCTGTGCGCCGGGCTGACGACCCTGTTTTCGATGAATCTCATCGGCCGGCTGGCCGATATGTATGGGCGGATGCTGCTCTTTGCGATCATGGCCGTGTTGTCGTCGGGGGCGGTGTTGTGGCTGACCCATCTGGGTCATTCCTCGATCTGGCAGACGATGGGGGTGGTGACGGTGTTCATGGTGACGATGTCGGGCCGCTTCGTGCCGGCGATCGCCATGATCACGAGCAGCGTGGAGGCGCAGCATCGGGGTGGGTTCATGAGTCTGAATTCCTGCGTGCAATCGGTATTTTCGGGCGTCGGCACGAGTCTCGGGGGATATTTGATCGTCGATCGGCCCGGCGAGCCGCTGCGCAATTACGGGCTGATCGGCTGGATCGCCGCCACGCTGGCGTTCATCTGCATCGGGCTGGCCACCCGATTGCGCCGCCCGCCGGCGGCCGAGTCGACGGCGCGCGACCCCTTGGCGATGGCCGAAGCGCTTGGCTGAAGACTCTTTCCTTTGCGGCTTTGCGCCCTTTGCGCGAGGCTCCTCCCTCCGTTTTTATGAGCGACCAAGCCGAAGGCAAGCCGATGACCGATCTCGAGCGCATCCGCCACAGCGCGGCGCACATCCTGGCAACGGCGATCCTGCGCATCTGGCCGGAGGCGCAATTCGCCGCGGGTCCGCCCGTCGAGAACGGCTTCTACTACGACGTGGACCTGCCCCACCGCATTTCTCCCGCCGACTTCGAGCGCATCGAGGCCGAGATGAAGGAGGAAACCAAAGCGAACCATCCGTTCCAGCGCGTGGAGGTCACCCGCGACGAAGCGCTGGATCTGGCGGAACGGGGCGCGTTGGCAAGCCTGGGCGAGCGTCCGGGCACGCCGAGCGTGTTCAAGTTGGACATCGTCAAGAACATCCCACCGGGCGAGAAGATCACGTTATATAAAAACGGCGATTTCACCGATCTGTGCGCCGGCCCGCACGTGGGTCGGACGGGCAACGTGGGCGCGTTCAAGCTGACGCACGTCGCCAGCGCTTATTACAAGAACGACGAGAAAAACCCGCAACTCCAGCGCATCTACGGCACGGCGTTCAAGAACCGCACGCAGATGGACGAATACTTCGCCATGCTGGAGGAGTCGAAAAAGCGCGACCACCGCAAGCTGGGCAAGGAGCTGCAATTATTCACCTTCGACGAAGACGTCGGCCCCGGCCTGCCGCTCTGGCTCCCGCGCGGCACGGCTATTATAGAAGAACTGGAGAAGCTGGCGAAGGAAACCGAGTTTGCCGCCGGTTACGAGCGCGTGCGCACGCCGCACATCGCGCGGGAAAACATGTACCTCTCCAGCGGCCATCTGCCGTATTACGCCGACAGCATGTTCCCGCCGATGACCCTCGATGAAGGCGGCGAACAGAAAGATCGCTATTACCTTAAGGCGATGAACTGCCCGCATCATCATAAGCTTTTTGGGGCGGTTCCGCGCAGTTATCGCGATTTGCCGCTGCGGTTTGCGGAGTACGGCACGTGCTACCGCTACGAGCAATCCGGTGAACTTCAGGGTCTCATGCGCGTGCGCGCCATGCAGATGAACGACGCGCATATTTACTGCACCGCAGAGCAGTTCGAAGCGGAGTTCAATGCGGTCAACGAAATGTATTTGAACTACTTCAAGTTGTTTGGCCTGGCCAAATATCAGATGCGTTTTTCCACCCACGATCCCGCGCGGTTGGGCGACAAGTTTGTCGATAACCCTGAGTTGTGGAAGAAAACCGAAGACATGGTGCGCGATGTTCTGATCAAGTCTGGCATCAACTACGTCGAAGTGCCCAACGAAGCCGCCTTCTACGGTCCAAAGATCGACGTGCAGGTCTGGAGCGCGATCGGCAAGGAATTTACCATCGCCACCAATCAAGTGGATTTCGCGGTGCCGGCGCGGTTTGGGTTGAAGTACAAGACGCGCGATAACACCGAGGAGACTCCCCTTTGCATCCACCGCGCGCCGTTGGGCACGCACGAGCGGTTTATCGGTTTTCTGATCGAACACTACGCTGGCAACTTCCCGCTCTGGCTCTCGCCGGAACAGGTGCGCGTGTTGCCGATTGGGGACGAGGCGCCGCTCGTCGAATATGCGCGCGGCGCAGTCGCCGAACTGCGGGCCAAGGGAGTGCGCGCCACGCTGGATGCCGGCAGCGACCCGATCAAAGCAAAGATTGCGGACGCCGAGAACATGAAGGTCCACACGATGCTGGTGATCGGCCCCCGAGACCGCGAAGCGGGCGCGCTGAGCGTGCGGGTCCACGGCAAGGGGA
Organism: uncultured Chthoniobacterales bacterium; assembly: GCA_964249195.1. Classification (GTDB taxonomy): domain Bacteria; phylum Verrucomicrobiota; class Verrucomicrobiia; order Chthoniobacterales; family SZAS-18; genus CAXUAZ01. Next base: position 50,897 of record CAXUAZ010000002.1, on the reverse strand, counting down.
ATCTCGGCGCCCGGCCCCGGGCGGAGGTCATCGCCGATCTGCTGGCTTCCATCGCGGAGCGCCGCGCTTGATCGAACGCGGCGACACACTCAGACAAAAAATTCCCGCGAACCCGTTTGCCATGACGCATGAAAAGGGTAAACTCCGGCATGGTAAACTGGCGTCCCCTCGCGCTGCTATGTGGTTTGCTCCTCCCCCTCCAGGCGTATTGCCAGACGCCCACCTTTCCCAAGGGTTTTTCCGGGATCGCCCAGTTTGAAACCACCGGAGGCTTTCAGAAGCACGGTTGGGCTAGTCTGGTGTCGGCGCGCCAGGGATCCGAGCCGTGCATTCTCAGTGTCCGCCGGTTGCTCGGCCCGGAAGGCGGGTTTGCTCGCCAGGCGTCCGTCGCCGAGGCGCCGGCCTTCGTGCGGCAAATCAAGATCGACTCCTCCGCCGAGGATTCGCAAGGTTACATTGTCGGCGGCCTGCCAATTCCTTCCGCGGAGACCAATGTGACGCAAAGCCCGATCGGCGATCTTTCCGTCTACCGCATTCATAACGATCTTCCTCAAAACCGCAACGTCGTGCTGGCCCAGACTGCCCCTGCCGTCGGCGAAACGGTCTGGCTCTTGACGAAGGTCGGAGATTCCCAAGCGCTGCGCAGCGCCGCGGTGGTCGCAAGCCGTCGCGAGACCTGGCTGAGCGTGCGTCTCTCGGCGGAACCAGTCCCCAAAGAGATGATCGGCGCCCCGGTGCTCAATGCGGCGGGAGAACTGGTCGGCGTTTTCTCTCATCGTGATCCTAAGAATCCGTTCACGCTCAACCTGATCCCTGCCGCGGTGATCGCGAAGGTTCTTCCGCAAACTTAAGTCGCGCGCGGAAGCCTCCGGGAAGCCAGCCCACTCCGATTCCCCTGTGCCTATGCGCCCCTCTTCCCGCCTCCTTCGCGCCGCGCTCCAGGCGGCGGCCGTCGTCGTCACCCTGGTTGCCGGCGCTCAAGGCGCGGTGGACGTTCTTTCCTATCACGGGGGCAACCTGTCCAGCGACGGCGTGAATTCTGCCGAGACCTCCATCACGGCCTCCAATGTAAACACCCTGCAAAAGCTGTTTACCACCGACATCACGGACGTTCCCAACGTCACCGGGATTCCCACTTCCACCCTCCCCTCGGGGATCGATTACACGTCGGCGGCGGGCCAGGTGTACGCCCAGCCCTTGCTCAAGACCAGCGTCAACATCACCACCGGGAATTACAAAGGCGTGCACGACGTCGTCTTCGTGGCGACCTCCATGAACAGCCTGTTTGCCATCGACGCCACGGGCGGCACCGTTTTGTGGAAGGATTCGTTCATCTATAACGCTTCCGGCAACCCGAACCCGGTCAATACCGCCATCGGCACGGGAATCACGGCGGTTCCCGGGGGTTTTGGCACCGAGACCAACAGTCAGGACGTTTCTCCGTGGATCGGCATCCTGAGCACGCCGGTCATCGATCCGGTCAACGGCTACATCTACCTCACCGCCAAGACCCGCGAGGCGCGGACCAACCAGAACAAACCTCACTATGTGTACCGGTTGCACAAGGTGCGCATGGCCGACGGCCTGGACGTCAGCACCATCATCGCCGACACCCAGCTGACTTCGTCGACCACGTACACGTTTACTTCGGGACCCTATGTGTCTGGCAGCACGGCCTCGGATGCGGTGAGCGGCAAATTGACCTTCAACGCCGTCCGCCAGATGATCCGTCCCGGCCTCAAGATCTACAACAACCGAGTGTACATCGCCTCGGCGAGCCACGGCGACAACCAGCCGTATCACGGATGGATCTTGACCTACAGCGCCGACTCGACCGCCACCGCGCCGGTCCTCAACGGCGTCTGGAACTCCACGCCCAACGGCAAGGAAGGCGGCGTGTGGCAGGGGGGCGGCAGCGTGGTCATCGATTCCAACGGGTACATTTACTTCGAGACCGGCAACGGCACGTTCGATGGAACCTCCACGGGCAACGTCGTCTCCGGGCTCGATGCCAGTGGGTTTCCCGCGAGCGGAGATTATGGCGATTGCTTCGTCAAGCTGGCGCTCGACTCGACCACCACCCAAGCCAGTCAAAACAAGAACGGCTGGGGGTTGAAGGTCGCCGATTATTTTTCGCCGTACGACAATCAGGCGCTCAGCAGCAACGACACCGACCTTGGCGCCGGCGGCCCCACGATCTTGCCCGACTCCGCCGGCAGCGCGGCGCACCCTCATCTGCTCACGGGCGCGGGCAAGGCGGGCAAGCTGTACCTTCTCGACCGGGATAACCTCGGCAAGTTTGCCGCCTCCGACGCCCTCGCTGTGCAGACCGTGGCCGGTTCGATCAACGCCTGCTTCTCGACCACCGGGTTCTTCAACGGCCGGGTCTATGCGACCTCCGGGTTTGGCGGGACCATGGCGAGCTGGCCGCTGGCCAACGCGACGATCACCACCGGCGGCATCCAAAACACCCCCGACCAGATCGCTTTCCCCGGGTGCTCCCCCTCCTTCTCCGCGAACGGCACGGCGGGCGGGATTACCTGGTTGATCGATAAAGGAACGGGACAGCTCCGCGCCTATGACGCGTCGAATATTGCCACCGAGTTGTGGACCAGCAACCTGAACGCAACACGAGATTCGCTTGGCAACGCCGTGAAGTTCTCCGTGCCCGTGCCGGCCAATGGCCGGGTGTATGCCGGCACGGCGGATCATCTGGTCGTCTACAGCCTGCCCGCCCCACCGACCGCCGGGCCGGTCGCCCCCAGCGGGCTCAAGATTGTGTCGGCCAGTCCCTCTACGATCACTTTGTCGTGGACGGACAACTCCTCCAACGAGGACGGCTTCGCCATCGAAAGGTCGAGTGACAGCGTGAATTTCACCCAGGTTGGAACCGCGGGCGTCAACCAGACGACCTTCGCGGATTCCGGCCTCTCCTCCCAGGCGACCTATTACTATCGGGTCCGCGCCTTCAACTCCTTCAATACCATCAGTTACTCCGCTTACACGAGCATCGCCAGCGGCGCGACCACGTCTCTCAATTCGCAGACCCCGGTCAATCTCTACCACTTCGACGAAGGCGCCGGCACGGCGACCGTCGATTCCGTCAGCGCCAACAATGGCACGCTGATCGGCACCCTCAAGCCAGGCTGGACGTCGCCCGGGCGGGTGGGCAGTTCGAATTTGTCTTTCAGCGGCGATGGACAGTACTTGCAGACCGGGGAATCCGCCGTGCAAGTCGGCGCTGATCTCTCGCCGACCCTGGGCGCGACCAGCAGCCTCCTTTTCTGGGTGAAAACGACCCAGGTGGGATCTGGCACCACGTACCAAGCCCCGGCGGTCACAGGCGTCGAGCAATCGGGGAACGACAGCGATATTGGCTGGGGTTATCTGGATGCGAACGGACGCATCGGCTTGTGGGTGGGCAATAACGGCAGCGTCCTCAGCGCCGATCCCGTCAACGACGGGAACTGGCACCATGTCGCGCTGAGCCGGGATGCCTCCAGCGGCAACGTAAAGGTTTACATTGACGGGGCGCTCGATTCCTCGGTCACCCTCGAAGCGGGCGCCAAGACCAGTCAGTTCAAATTGATTGGCGCGCTTTCCGATGTCGCCGGTGACGGCACGACGTTCCAGGGCGCCAACTTCTTCAATGGCCAGCTCGATGACGTCCAGATTTACAACGTCGTGATCGACCCCGCCGTGGTCGCCGCCATTGCGCTGCCTCCCGCGGCACCAACCAACCTCACGGTCACCCCCTACTCTGGGACCGAACTCGATCTTAGCTGGACGGATAACGCCTCCAATGAGAGCGGCTACAACGTCTGGACTTCTGTCAGCGGCGGGGCGTGGACCAAGATTGCTTCCCTGGCGGCGAACGCGACGGCCTACGCCAACACCGGGCTGACCCAAAACACCACCTATTCGTACTTCGTGGAAGCGGTCAACTCCGCCGGCTACGCCGACTCCAACACGGTCACCGTGACCACTCCGGCGCCTCCGTTGACCCCGTCCAACGCGACCGTGACCTATCTCTCTCCAACCGAGATCGACCTGACCTGGACCGATAACGCCAACAACGAGACCGGCTATCGGGTGCTGCGCAGCGTCAACAGCGGCACCTACGCCCAGGTGGCGTCCTTCGGTCCCGACGCGACGGCTTACCAGGACCTAAACATCCAGGCGGGCGCGGCGTACAGCTATCATATCCAGGCTTATAATGTCGCGGGTTACTCCGATTTTGCCGGGCGGACCGTCACGGCGCCGGCGCAGTCGCAATATCTCTCTTACCTCGCGGGCTACGGCCTCACCACCCAGGCGGCGACCGCCACCACCGCAGACCCCGATGGGGATGGAATATCCAACCTGCTCGAATACGCCTTCGCCAGCGATCCGACGCACTCGAGCGTCGGGAGCCTGCCCGTGGTGGGCACGACGGGCGGTTATTTGAGCATCACGTTCACGCAGCAGATTCCGCCGACCGACCTTTACTATACGGTGCAGGTGTCGAGCGATATGGTCACGTGGACATCTGGCGCCACCACGCAAGTATCCGTCACGCCGATCAATGCCACGACCCAGCAGGTCACCGTGCGGGATAACGTCCCGCTCAGCTCGGGAGCCAGTCGTTTTATCCGCGTCAGCGTGAAGCATTAGGCAGGCGTCATCGCGAAATGAAATACCTGTCCAGCGGCGTGACGATCACGCTAGCGTTGCTCTGCTCGGGTTCATTAATCGCCTCGCCCGTGACCGATGGCGTGGCCGCCTTCAAAAAGGCGCTCAAGGAGGAATATGCCTCCAAGCCGCCGCCGAAGGAACCCGACGATCCGCCCTCGCCGGCCGACGCCAACACGAGCTATTTGCTGTCGCTGATGGCCAGTCTGGACCGGATCTCTTCGCAGTTGGACACGCCGAATACGGTGAACAACATGGAGATGCAGATCAACCAGATCGTTTCCGCCTTCCCCGCTTCGGAGCGGGTGGAAAAGACCGGGCGAGAGCTGTTGAGCGCGATTTATCAGGAGCGCAAAACCCGCGTTTCGACGGCTGCAGCCGAGATGCAGGCCATCCTCCAGCGCCTATCGGAAACCGCTCCGAAAGCCGTCAAGGCCGCGGAACTCGACGAAATCCTCGACGCCCTGCAAAGAATCAAGGATGACCGCTATAGTTATTACACCGAGGATGCGAGCCTGTTCCAAAGGGTGGCGGTTGCCTGCGAGTTTACCCGGCTGTGGCAGGACTATCTCTCGCACCGTGCGGCCGGGCAAAATCAGTTGGCGCTGACGGATCTGCAGAACATCAATCAGAATAACTACGGCGCCAACATCATCCCGCGATCTCTGCTTCTCGACCGCTTGGCTGCGGCCGGCTCCAGCGGCAAACCGGAAGCCCCTGCGACGCCGCCTGAGGTCGCGGAGATTCTCAAGGGCGTGACGACGCTCGATGAGATGGAACCCGCCCTGAAACGACTCGCGGCGTTGCCGCAAAGCAACGCGCAAACCGCCCGTGCGTGCGCCAATCTCGCGCCGCTGGTGCAAGTTTACACCAACGTCAAAGCCAGCCTGCCGGAGATCGCCAATCTGAGCACCGCCAGCGCCAATAATGAATTGAGCATCAGCCCTGCGCTTCGTTCCCAGTTGTTGATGTTCATCCTTCAGCACTATTTCGATTCCTCCAAAGGCGCCGCGCCTGGGGAAACGCCGCAATCGTTCGTCGACCGGGTCATTGCCGATGCGGCCAACCGCGAAGACTGGACGTTGTTGCGCAAGGCGGTGGCGGGGCAAAGTTACCTCAATCGCAATTCCGCGCTGAACGTGTACGCGACCGGGAATATTTCCTCCGGCATTGAGAGTCTCATTGCCGGAGTCAACCAGGAGGCGGCTGGGCAGTATGCGAAGGCCGTGGCTTCTTATCAGAACGCTCTGACAGTGGCGGATATCACCGGAACGGTAAAACTGATTGGCGATAAGTTGGCGGCGATCAAGAAGGATCACCCAAAAGAGTACGAGGACGGCATGAAACCAGTCCCGCCGCCGCAGATGGTGAGAAATTCCCCTGGACCCGAGACGATCGATGGCCCGCCCTCGCGTCCGCTTCCGCCGATCCCGGGGGCGGCCAATCCCCGCTGAGCGGGTTGTCCATGGAACTCGATCTAGAAGGCGAGCACGCGTCCCGCGCTTATGCGACGCTGTCGTCATTGATCACTCCGCGGCCGATTGCCTGGGTGACCACCATCGGTCCGGACGGCGCGGTGAATGCGGCGCCGTTCAGCTTTTTCAACTGCCTGGGCGCCAATCCGCCGATCGTCGGATTTTGCCCGGGCGACCGCGATGACGGCACGCCGAAGGACACCGCGCGCAACATTCGGCTCAACCACGAGTTCGTCGTCAACCTGGTCGATGAGTCGGTGGCCGAGGCGATGAACCTGACGGCGGCTACGCTGCCTTACGGAGAGAGCGAGTTAACCCGCGCCGGATTGACGACGCATCCATCATTGACAATCAGGCCGCCGCGCATCGCGGAGGCGCCGGCGAGCCTGGAGTGCCAGGAATGGGGCACGCTGCAAGTAGGCGGCAACCGGCTCACCATCGGGTTGGTCAAGCGGGTTTACGTGCGCGACGAGTTGTTCGATCCGGAGACGATGCGAGTGCGATTCGATCGCTACAAAGTGATCGGCCGCCTGGCCAGCCCTGATTGGTATTGCCATACGAGCGACCGGTTCGAGATGAAGCGGCCGGCGTGAGGCGATCTTGATCGACCTGAAGACCCCGCGCGCCGCTTGACCGGGCGCCGCGGGAAAACTACCATCCAGGAATGGATTACCGCGAACACATCGTGATCGATCCAGGGATTCGAAGCGGGAAAGCTTGCATTCGCGGCACGCGGATCGCGGTCGCCGACGTGTTCGACTACCTTGGCGGGGGCATGAGCGTGGCCGAAGTTCTCGCCGATTTCCCTGACCTAACGGCCAACGACATTCAGGCTTGCTTCGCGTTCGCCGCGGATCGAGACCGCCGCATGAACGTCGTGCCGCATGAAGCTGCTTTTTGACGAGAACCTCTCGCCCAGACTTCCCGGCTTGTTGGTCGATCTCTTTCCGGGGAGCGTCCACGTACGCGACTGCGGCTTGCTCGGGCAGAGTGACGAAAGAGTCTGGCAGTACGCGCGATCCGGCGGGCTGACGATTGTCTCAAAGGATTTGGATTTCCAGCAGCGCAGCCTCTTGCATGGCCATCCTCCTAAGGTGATTTGGTTGCGCGTGGGCAACTGCAATAGACAACGACTTGTCCATCTCCTTTCCTCACATGTGGAGGACATCCGCAAGATGCACGCGGAACCGGAAGAGTCTCTCCTTGTTCTTTGGTAACCTACCCGGCCGTGAGCGCGGCGCGCTCGTTGCCCAGCGCGCCGGTCTTCTCCAGGAAGTAGTCGTATCCGCCCACGTATGGCGCCACCGTGCCGGCGTTCACGTGCAATACTTTCGTGGCCAGTTGGCGGATGAAATGCACGTCGTGACTGATGAATACCAGCGTGCCGTCGTACTTCGATAACGCGAGAATCAACGACTCCACGGTCAGGATGTCCAGATGCGTCGTCGGCTCGTCCATTAAGAGCAAATTCGGCGGATCGACGAGGAATTTGATCAAGTTCACCCGGCTTTTTTCGCCGCCGCTCAAGACGCCCGTCTTCTTATAGATATCGTCTTTGCGAAACGCGAACGAACCCAAGATGCCGCGCGTCTCATCCTCGCGCAACGTCGGCGCCACCGACATGACTTCCTCGATCACGGTATGCTCTGCGTTGAGCGTGTCCGAGCGGTGCTGGCTGAAGTATCCGATTTTCGCGTTGTGCCCGAGGTTGCGCTCGCCTTTCTGGAAATCGACGACGCCCGCGAGAATCTTGAGCAACGTCGATTTGCCCGCCCCGTTCGGGCCCACGAGCACCGTGCGTTCGCCGCGTTCGACCGAAAGATCCAGCCCGCGGTAAACCGGGTGCGTGCCGTATGACATCCAGATGTTCTCGAGCGAGATCGCGCGTTGGCCGCCGCGCGGCGGCGGCGGGATCTGGAACCGGAACGGCTTCTTGGGCGGCGTCGGCTTCTCGATTTTATCCATCCGCTCGATCTGCTTGAGCTTGCTCTGCGCCTGCGACGCCTTGGACGACACGGAGCGAAAACGTTCGTAAAACTCCTGCAGCGCGAGAATTTCCTTTTGTTGATTCTTGTACGCCGCGGCTTGCTGTTCATACGCGGCCTCGCGCTTTTGCAGAAACGCCGAGTAATTGCCTTCGTAATGAACGAGCCGCTGATCGGCAATCTCGTGCACGCTTTCCACGATTTCGTCCATGAACTCGCGGTCGTGCGAAATCATGAGGATCGCGCCGGCGTACGTCTTTAGATACTGTTGCAACCAGAGCAACGAGAGGAGGTCGAGGTGATTGGTGGGCTCGTCGAGCAGGAGGAGATCGGGCTCCATCACGAGGAGCCGCGCGAGGTGCGCGCGCATGACCCACCCGCCGCTCATTTCCTTCGCGGGGCGGGCAAAATGTTCCTCCGGGTAGCCGAGCCCGCGCAACATTTTCTTGGCTTTCGCTTCGGCTTGGGGGTCGTTGAGCGCATCGAACTTGGCGTGCGCCTCGAGGTACTCCGGGCTGCTGACGTCGCCGGCGGCTTCCATGGTTTTGAGCGCGGCTTCGAGTTTGGGCAATTCGCCGGCGCGTCCGGTGGCGACGTCCATCACGGTCTCGTCGCCGACCGGCTCGGATTCCTGCGGGAGGTAGCCGATCATGGTCCACTCGTCGCGATGGATCGTGCCGGCGTCGGGCTCATCGGCCTTGAGGATGAGGGAAAACAGGGTGGATTTCCCCGCGCCGTTGGGACCGACGAGTGCGACGCGTTCGCCGTAGTTGACCTGGAGCGAAGCGTTCTCAAAAAGCGTCTGCCCGCCCATGGTTTTCTTCAGATTGGTGATGGTCAACATCGGGCGGCATTGTAGCTTTCCTCTCCATCCTTCGCAACGCTCCGCCTTGCGCTTGACGCTCCTCGGATGATTGGACGACAAGCAGTGGTTTTGTCGTCCTTCAACCAAAGGACGTGCGCGACGCTGGCTTTTCCCGCCGATTCGCGTTAGGCATTGACCCGTCAGGTCCGTCCATCTGCCCCAAGTCGTCGTGCCTGCTTTCACCACTTTTGTCAGCGAGGATGTCCTCATTCTGACCAAGACTTACCCGACGCCCAGTCGCCAGTACCGCGAGACCTCGTGCATCGCCGGCGTCACCCGCAAGGGCGCCATGCGGCGGCTCTTCCCCATCCCGTTCCGGCTCCTCCAAGGTGCGGATCAGTTCGCCAAATGGGAATGGATCCGCATCCAGACGGGCGCCAAAACCAGCGACCCTCGCCCCGAAAGCCGCAAGATCGAAACCGACGCCATTATCCGGCTGAGTGAAACCGTGGATGCCAGCGATGGCTGGGCCAAGCGTCTGCCGATCATCGAGCCCCATCTGGTCTCCGACCCTGATGCCTTGGAAGCTCGTCGGCGTCTTACCGGCGAAACTCTCGGGTTTGTCGAGCCCAGTCGATGCGTGGCGCTGGAGATCACTGCGGCGGATACCTCCGACTGGTCACCGGACGAGCTGGTCAAGCTGAGGGCCGACGGCTTGTTTGATTCCGATGAAGTGCGCAACCGCACCGAGTTGCGCAAGGTTCCCTTCGATTTCCGCTACCGATACGAATGCTTAACCCCGGAAGGCCCGAAGGAATTCCGGCACAAAGTGACCGACTGGGAGCTGGGTGCGCTTTACTGGAAATGCTGGCAAAACCATGGCCCGCAGGGTTGGGAGGCATCTTTCCGTAAACGCGCGGAGACGTGGTTCTTTGCTGAACGACGAATGCTCTTTCTGCTCGGCACAATGCTCGCCCACCCGCACCGCTGGTTGATCGTCGGTCTGGTTTACCCGCCTACGCCGCCAGCGCCTCCGAACGAACAACAACTCGACCTTTTATAGGGCCAGTGAGGTGCGAGATCGTCACATCCTCCTGAATTAACGGCGCGAGCGCCTCGGCGACGTAGGTACGATGGCAGAAGTTGTAGTTTTCCTCAAAACAAAGCAGGCAAATTCGGCGCCGTTGCGCCAGCTCGGCCACCGTGGACAGCGCAGCCGCCTGCCGCGCAAGGTATGCCTTGAATCTGACGCTGTAGTTCGCCCAATCCCCATCCGCGCGATAGGCGTGGCGCACGTCACGCGGGCAGCCAAGTTCAACGACGTGGCGATATTCAATCTCGTGGCGCTCGCACAAGCCATTGAGTGCTTGCTTTGAAAACCCCGGTTTGCGGCTCACCGGCAGATCGCGGACATCGATCAAAAGCTCGACGCCGCACCGTTCAAGCAATCCGAAAAACTTTTGCGGATCGAGACCTTCGTAACCAACAGTAAAAATGGTGAGCATGCGCGTAAAGGTGCCATCAAAAGCTCAGCATATGCAACCAGTTCGGACCTTGAACGCTCGGGTATTTCCTGCCATCGTGGGATGGCTGATGAACAACGGATCTTCCCCCAAATTGGTCGAGATCAAGCGAGCCTTGAAGTTGACGCGTGAACGTTTGTCTTCCATGACCCCTGCCGAGCAGAAGGAATCGTTGATCCGAGCCGGCATTCTGACCAAGAGCGGACGGGTTTCCAAGCCGTACGTCAAGGTAATCAAATAAGATCGTGGGTTTGCCTGCCTGCGCCGCGAGCAGAGGTCTTTTTCACGCAAATGCAGTTTTATCATTGACATTATCCGGCAGTTCTGCTACTGTCTCCGGCCATGTCCCTGGAACCAGGCCGCCGCATCGCTGGAAAGCAGATAGACGTTACAAGGCGTTACAATACGTTTTGGAGCATGCAAATTTTTGATTTTTGCTCCCGCCGCGCCGCCTTCTTCGTGGCTGCCGCGGTCCTGTTCTTGCCCCGCGCCGCGCCCGCCCAGGAGATGCGCGCCGCCTGGGTCGCTTCGGTCTACAACCTTAACTTTCCCTCGCGCCCTGGCCTCAGCACGGCGGCGCAGGAAGCGGAAATCCGCCGCATCGTCGACACCGCAGCCGGCCGCGGCCTTAACGCCCTCATGGTCCAGGTGCGTCCCGAGGGTGACGCACTCTATGCCTCGCGGCTCGAGCCCTGGAGCCGGTTCCTCACCGGCAAACAGGGCGCCGACCCGGGGTACGATCCGCTCGAAATCTTCATCGCCGAGGGACGCAAACGCGGGGTCGCCATCCATGCCTGGATCAACCCCTTCCGCGCGGCCACCGGCCCCGGAAATCGGACGGAAAATCATTTCAGCCGCGTCATGCCGGAGTCGGTGCGCAAGGTGGGAAAGATCCTGTGGTTCGATCCCGGCGTGCCGGCGGTGCGGGCGCACATCGTCGCCGTGGTCGAGGATCTCGTACGGCGCTATCCCGTGGCGGGGGTGGTGCTCGACGATTATTTCTATCCCTACCCCGATAGCGGGTTGCCGCGCGGAACGTTCCCCGACGGCGCCTCCTACGCGGCCTACCGGCGCGGCGGCGGCGCGCTCGGGTTGACCGATTGGCGGCGGGATAACGTCAACCGGCTCGTCGCCGACGTGCACCGCGCCGTGTCGGGCGTGCGCGCCGGCACGAAATTCGGCGTGAGCCCATTTGGCATCTACCGGCCGGGCACGCCAGCCGGGACCAAGGCCGGAGTGGATGAATACGCGGACCTCTATTGCGACGCGCTGGAATGGATGCGCCAGGGCTGGGTCGATTATCTTTCGCCGCAGCTCTACTGGCGGGATGGCGGGCCGCAGAGTTACTCGGCGTTGCTCAACTGGTGGCGCAGCCCGGCGGCGAATCCGCGCGGCGTGCCGATCGTGCCAAGTCTCGCGATCGACCGGCTGGGCGCGGGGTATGGCTGGCCGGCGTCGGAAATTGCCAACCAACTTCGGCTGGAAAAAACAATCGGCCCGCGCACGGGCGGAGGCGGTTTTATCCTGTGGAGCATGGGGCCGCTGTTGCGCGATCAGAAGGGAATCGGCCGCGTGGTGGCGGAGGCGGGAAGGTGAAAGGCCAAAAGATTGCCTCTCTTGTCATTCTCGCTCTCACCCCATAATCTCCCTGCCATGCTCGACATCCGCCTCCTCCGAGAGCAACCCGACTTCGTGAAAACCCGCCTCGCCACCCGCGGCGGGTCGGACGCGGGCAGTTCCGTCGATGCGATCCTCGATTGCGACACGCGCCGCCGCCGGGTGGAGACCGCCTTGCAGGGATTAAACGGTGACCGCAAACGGATCAGCAAAGACATCGGCGCCCGGCGCGGCCGGCAGGAGCCAACCGCCGATCTGGAAGCGGAAGTCCGCGCCATCGGCGACAAAATCCTGACGCTCGACCGCGAAGCCACCGAGGCCGATGAAACCCAAAGAAGTCTCCTGCTCGCCGTCCCCAATCTCCCCCACCCGGCCGCGCCGATCGGCCGGGAAGCGGCGGATAATCCGGTGGTCCGCACGTGGGGCGAGCCGCCGAAGTTCGCGGCGCCGCCGCTCGATCATCTGGCGGTCGGCGCCCGGCTGGGACTATTAGACCCAGAGCGCGCGACGAAGATCAGCGGCAGCGGCTTCGCGTGTTTCACGGGCCTGGGCGCGCGGCTGGAACGCTCGTTGATTAATTTCCTGCTCGATCTGCATACGACCCAACACGGTTACACGGAGGTCAGCCCGCCCTTCCTCGTGCGGCGCGAGTGCATGTTTGGCACCAACCAGCTCCCGAAGTTCGAGGATGACATGTATGGGTTGGAGGAAAACTCTGTCTTCCTCACGCCCACGGCCGAGGTGCCGGTGACCAACCTTCATCGCGAGGAAATCCTTTCGCCCGAGGAATTGCCGAAGAAGTACGCTGCCTACACCCCCTGCTTTCGCCGCGAGGCCGGCTCGGCGGGACGCGAGACGCGCGGCCTCATCCGCCTCCATCAATTTGACAAGGTCGAGCTCGTGAAGGTCACCACCCCGGAGATGAGTTACGCCGAGCACGAGGCGCTCACGGCCGACGCCGAGCGCGTCCTGCAACTGCTCGGCCTTCATTATCGCACGATCGAGCTTTGCACCGGCGACATCGGGTTCGGCTCGGCCAAGACCTACGACATCGAAGTGTGGGCGCCGGCGCAAAACGCGTATCTCGAAGTCTCCAGTTGCTCGAACTTCGAAGACTACCAGGCGCGCCGGATGAACCTGAAATTCAAGGACCCGGTCACGGGCAAGAACCGCTTTTGCCACACGCTGAACGGCTCCGGCACCGCCCTCCCCCGCTTGTACGTCGCCCTTTTGGAGAGCTGCCAGCAGCCCGATGGCTCCCTCCGGCTGCCCGAGCCGCTGCACGATTACATGCGCGCCGCGCGGATCGGCTAAACGGACATGCGCGCCCCCCGCCCGACCGCCCAGGACGCCGCGGTGGGCGCCAGGCTGCGGCGCGCCCTGCGGAATTACCCTCCTATGGGTCGCTACCTGGCGGCGGTCTCCGGCGGACGCGATTCGGTCGCGCTCCTGCACATCCTGCGCGAGGCCGGTTACAAGCGGCTCATCGTCTGCCACCTCGATCATCAACTGCGGCCTGAATCCACGGGCGACGCGGAGTTTGTCGAAAATCTCGCGCGGCGTTGGAACTACCCGGCGGTGGTCGAGACGGTGGATGTGGCGGCGTTGGCGCGGGCCACCAAGACTTCGCTTGAGACCGCGGCGCGGGACGCCCGGCGCGCCTTCTTCTCGCGCGTGAGCCGGCGGCGGCGCTGCCGCCGTCTGTTCCTGGCGCACCACGCGGACGACCAGGTCGAGACGTTCCTCTTCCGGCTGCTGCGCGGGGCGGGCCCGGCGGGGTTGGGCGCCATGCGGGCGGAGTCGACCCTCTCCGCGGAGACGCCCGTGCGCCTGTTGCGGCCGCTGCTCGGGCTCTGGCGGGCGGAGATCGATCGCTACGTGCAGGCCCACGGCCTTCCTTTTCGCGAGGACAATTCCAACGCCGATCCGGCCCATACCCGCAACCGGGTTCGCAACGTCGTGTTGCCCATGCTTGACCGCGAACTCGGCCGCAGCGTGCGGCCGGCCCTGTGGCGCGCGGCCGATTTGCTGGGGGCGGAGGAAGCGTGGCTGGCGGACTTGATGCAAGCCGAGCCGCCGCCCGCGAGCCAGATTTCCGTGCATGAGCTGTCGGCCCGCCCGCTCGCTTTGCAGCGTCGCGTGATTCGGCGCTGGCTGGAAACCGAAGCGGCGCCGAGCGCGGACTTCGAGGCGGTAGAGTCGATCCTTTCCCTGCTGGACGCCGCAGGCGGCCCGGCCAAGGTCAATCTTGCCGGCGGCTGGCACGCCCGGCGTCGGGGAGGGGTTCTCTTTCTGCAGCCGGCGCCGGGGTGAGCGTTCGATTTTCGCTGGGCGGAAGCATCCCCTCGTCTGCCGCCTTCGTTTTCAATATTAAATTCCTGTGCTTCCTCCCCATGTATCAACTCGTCTACGCCAGCTCGGCGACGGTCCCGTTCGAAGACACAGAGCTCCGCGCCTTGCTGGAGGTTTGGCAACACAACAACGCCAAAATTCAGCTCACCGGGATGCTTTTGTACAAGGACGGCAACATCATGCAGGTGCTCGAAGGCGAGGAGTCCGCGGTCCTGACCCTGTACAAGCGCATCGCCCAGGACTCGCGGCATCGGGGCGTGATGACCTTCCTTAAAGGGCCGATTCCAGAGCGCAATTTTTCCACCTGGTCAATGGCCTATCGGAACCTGAATCTCGATGCCGCTTCCATCCTTGGTTACAGCGAATTTTTAAATTCCCCGCTGACCGGCGATGAATTCGCCAACGACCCCTCGCGGTGCCAGCGTTTGCTCATGGTCTTCAAGGAGAACCTGCGCTGAGAGAGGCGTTTGAAAGTCGAGCCTGCCCGCGATGCGGCGCGCGTTTTCATGCGCTCCCCCAAGAGCGGTCATGTTGAGGTTCCTAAACTCGCGCGACGCAAGTGATGAACCAAGGGTCGTTTCACCAACCGCTTTGGAGGGATGGCCTCCGTGCCGTCCCATGATTGATTGCCGTTCGGGCAGCTCACTCACTCGCTTTGACACCCACAGGTTCATTAGCAGCGAAGCAAGGGACGAGCGCAGTCGAAACACCCTACTGACTTGGCTTGGGGACAGTTGACTTTCTCCGATGGAGGGAAACGCCTGCCGCACTGAAACTCAACGGCGAACGAAGTCGGAAGCGCAATTCAGGTGCCTCCCTGCGCTTTGAAGACAACTTGGTCTTGGTTATCGAAGCCGACAGTATAACACCAATCAATGCCGTTGCCCCACGAGAGAAAATAAGCGGCGCCGCTCCGTTCGGCGGCGGCATACTCGAAGTCGTAGCCGGCTCGCTGCGCTAAGTAGAACTTTTGATCAAAATGCCCCTCGGATTCCATCCTTTTGACTACCTCTGCGCGCGGCATGTGCCATCCGACGGAACGGAAAGCACGGTCAAGGCTGCGATGATGGCCCACCGCCAAGTCCAACACCATCGGAACCGTCCACCAAAGGCTCACGCCGACGATCAGGCCAGCAGCGAAAGAGAAGATAGCGCGGCGCATAGGAATGATTACTTGGTAAAATACGGGAGGAAGATGCGAAGGCAGAAGGCAGAAGGCAGAAGGCAGAAGGCAGAAGGCAGAAGGCAGAAGGCAGAAGGATGAAGGATGAAGGCGGCGTCTGCCAGAAAATGGTGGCTGCATAAACATGACGGAAATACATTGACATGCAGACCGTCAGGTGGTAGGATGCCGAAGATGTCCTGAACTTGGTTCAGAACCCGTTCTTTGACATACTGCAGAGAGCAGACAGCTGTAGCGGCGGTCTATGACCGTCGTCGACGCATTCTTCACTAGAGCAGCGTTCCCCCGGGCAATCGAGTTACCGACGGTCACAGACCGCCGCTACAGCGCGGCGCCATTCCGATGCCCTAATGCGCATCATCCGCGTGTTTTTTTGCCGCACTGCCCCGCAACGCCGCAAGGCGTTTACTCTGGGAGCCGGCTTCCGTTACGTAATAATCGACGAAAAACGGCGCGCGCCGCCGGCGCAGGCCGGCAATGCATTTGCCACCGGGCGTTCGCGCTGCCAACGTCTCCTCATGTTCAAGGAGAAATGGCGTTGAGGTCGCACGCGGAAAGCTTGGCGCGGCCGCGATCGGCGCAAGCGTTTGCCCGGGCGCGGGAGAGGATCCCCGGCGGGGTCAACTCGCCGGTGCGGGCGTTTCGCGGCGTCGGCGGCGAGCCGTTTTTTGTCGAACGCGCCCAAGGCGGCGCCATCTGGGATCTCGACGGCAATGAGTACGTCGACTTTGTCGGCACGTGGGGGCCGGCCATCCTGGGGCATGCGCCGGCGGTCGTGGTGGAAGCAGTGCGGGCGGCGGCGGCGCGGGGGCTCAGCTTTGGCATCCCGCACGCGGCGGAGGTGGAGATGGCGCAGCTCATTTGTGAGTGGGTGCCCTCCATCGAAAAGGTCCGCATGGTCAACAGCGGCACCGAAGCCACCATGAGTTGCGTGCGGCTGGCGCGGGGATTCACCGGGCGGGATCGGATCGTGAAATTTGAAGGGTGTTATCATGGGCACGTCGATTCGCTGTTGGTCAAGGCCGGCAGCGGCGCGTTGACGCACGGGCAGCCGGACAGCGCCGGGGGGCCGGGCGCGTTGGCCGATCAGACGACCGCGCGGCCGTTCAACGATGAGGCGGCGGTGCGGGCGGCGTTTGCCAAGGATGGCGGCAACATCGCGGCGGTGATCCTGGAGGTGATCCCGGCCAACGCGGGGCTCTACTTCGCGCGGCCTGGCTTCCTGGAATTGCTGCGCGAACTTTGCACCCAACACGGCGCGCTCCTGATCTTCGACGAGGTGATGACCGGCTTCCGCGTCGCCCGCGGCGGCGCGCAGGAACTCTACGGCATCCGCCCCGATCTGACGGCGCTCGGGAAGGTGATCGGCGGCGGGTTGCCGGTCGGCGCGTTCGGCGGGAGGGCGGAGATCATGGATCAGCTCTCGCCGGATGGGCCCGTGTATCAAGCCGGCACGCTCTCGGGCAATCCGTTGGCGCTCGCGGCGGGGCTCGCGCAATTGCGGGAGCTGGAACGCATCGATGGTTGGGCGCGGCTGGAGGAATTGGGCGCGATCTTCGAGGACGGGGTGCGGGAGGCGCTCCGGGAATCCGGGCGGCGCTATCGTTTTCAACGGGTGGGATCGATGTTTTGCCTGTTTTTCACGGAGGGCGAAGTGTGGGATCTGGAGTCGGCCAAGGGGAGTGATCGGGCGGAGTTTGCGCGGTTTTTCCACGGGTGCCTGGAGGGCGGCGTGTACTTTGCGCCGTCGCAATTTGAGGCCGGGTTTATCTCCACCGCGCACACGCCGGAGCAGATGGCCCGCGTGGCGGAAGTGGCAACGCGGGCGCTGCGAAATGCATAAAGCGTCTGAGGTCCTTCTGGCGGGCAGCCACGCGTATTGTCGGCGGCGGGCGCGGCGATATGCGAAGTCGTTCTACTTCGCTTCGATCGCGCTCCCGCGGGAGAAGAAGCGCGCCGCGTATGCCGTGTACGCGTTTTGCCGGTACGCGGATGATCTGGTCGACAAAGCAAACGGCGCCGGGGACGTCGAGGCCGCGCTGAACCGGCTGGGCGATGAGTTCGACGAGATCATGCGGCAACCGGTCGGGCGGCTGCCGTTTGCGCCGGCGTTTGCCTGGGCGGTGCGGCGGTACGGGCTGGAGAAAGAGCCGTTCCTCCTGCTGCTCAAAGGGGTGGCGATGGATCTGGGGCCAGTGCGGATCGCCGACTGGCCCGCGCTGCGCGACTACTGCTATCATGTGGCGTCGGTGGTGGGGCTCATCATGGCGCGCATCTTCGAACTCCGGGACGAAAGTGGCCGCGAACACGCGATCGAGCTGGGCATCGCCATGCAGCTGACCAACATCATCCGCGACGTAGGCGAAGATTTTCGCATGGGGCGCGTGTACCTGCCCGCCGATGAAATGGCCGCGCATGGCGTGACGGACGATGACCTCACCCGCGCCGGGGCCTCCGACCCATTGAAGAATCTGCTGCGCGCGCAGATCGCGCGGGCGCGCGAATATTATACGCGCTCGGAGGCCGGCATCCCGCTGTTGGCCGACGACGGTTCGCAATTAACCGTGTGGCTGATGCGCCGCGTGTACGCCGGCATTTTGGATGAAGTCGAAACGATCGACTACGGGGTGACCCAGCAGAGGGCGACCACGTCGTTTGCCCGCAAGCTCGCGCTGGCGGGGCGGGCTTGGGGGGATTGCCGCAGGAGCCGCCGGCTGTGATCCCCGCGCGCAAAATTGGGGCGTTCAACTTCGCGCTTCGGCCGGTGATGAACGGGGTGTTGCGCCGGCGATTTCACAACATCCGGGTGGCCGGCGTCGAGCACCTGGCAGCGCTGGATCCAGTGCGACCCGTCGTTGGGTGCATGAACCACACGAATTGGTGGGACGGCTTTGTTTTATACGCGTTGTCGCACGCGCTTGTCTCGCACGACATCCACCTGGCGATGGAGGAGCGCAATTTGCGGCGGTACCCGTTTTTTCCCTGGATGGGGGCGTTCGGATTGGATCTGGATGACCCGCTGGCGGGTCTGCGGTACGCGGTTCGGTTGTTGCGCGGAGCGCCGGGGCGGCTGGCGTGGATGTTTGTGCAAGGGCGGCTCGCGCCGGCGCACGTTCCCATCGAGGCGAAGCCGGGGGCGTTATGGCTGGCGGAGAAGGCGGGCGCGCAGGTGTTGCCGTTGGTGATTCGTTACGAGTGGCTAGTGGAATCGAGGCCGACGATTCTGGTCCGCATTGGCGCGGCGCTTCCGGCGGAAACGACGGCTGCCCAGTTGTCGGCGGTGATGAACGGGCTTTTCTCCGAGATCGACGCCGCGCTAGATCCAATCGAAATGAGCGAGTACCAGCCTCTCTTCCGACCGCGCATGTCGATGAATCGTCGGTGGGATTACTTCGTTCACCGCGTCCTCGGACGGCGGGAGGCCTTCGAGCGGGAGAATGGTTGATTCAAATCTGCCTTCTGCCTTCTGCCTTCATCCTTCTGCCTTCGCCTTTTCATGGCCTTCCTCCTCGCCTACCATCTGGCCGTCTGCGTCTTCCTCGGCGCGGTCACGCTCAATGTCGCCCTGAACTGGCGCCTCTTCGTCGCTCCCCGCCCTCGCCCGCTCCCGGACCCGCCGCTTGTCTCCATTCTCGTCCCCGCGCGCAACGAGAGCCGCCGCATCGTGGCTTGTCTCACCTCGTTGCTCGCCCAGAATTACCCGCGCTTCGAACTCATCCTGCTCGACGACAATTCCGAAGACGACACCGCCCGCCTCGCCCGATCTCTCGCGCCCCCCGAGACGCTCCAGATCCTCTCCGGCGCCCCGCTCCCGGAAGGCTGGACCGGTAAATCCTGGGCGTGCCACCAGCTCGCCGCCGCCGCCACGGGCGAGTACCTCCTTTTCACCGACGCCGACACCGTCCACGCGCCCGACGCGCTCGCCGCGGTGATGACCCACGCGCGGGCGACCAACTCCGCCCTTCTCTCCGCCTGGCCCCGCCAGATCACCGGCACCTGGAGCGAACGCGCCGTGATCCCGCTCGTGTACGTCCTCCTCCTGGGCGCGCTGCCGCATTACGTGCTTGTCCGCCTGCAGAATCATCCGCGGTACGCCCGTTGGACCTCACCCCATTGGCTCGAAACGCTCGGCGCCGCCAACGGCCAGTTCATGCTGTTCACCCGCGCGGCGTACCATGCCATCGGCGGGCACGAATCGGTGCGGGATCATCTCGTTGAAGACGTCGCGCTCGGCCGGCGCGTGGCCGCCCGCACCGCGCTCGGGATGAAGCTCGTCAACTGCGACGGCTCCCGCCTCGTCAACTGCCGCATGTACGAATCCTTCCCGGAAGTCTGGGAAGGATTTACCAAGAACTTGCGCGCGGCCTTCTCCGACTCGGCGGCGGCGTTCTGGGTCTTTGGCGGGATGCAAACCGCGGGGCTGTTCATGCCCTTCGTGTTCGCCTGCCTGCCGCGGGTGAATGGCCGTTGGGAGTGGATCCCGCTGGCGCAAATCGCCTGGCTGTACGCGCTGCGCCTCGCGCTGGCGCTGCGGTTTCGCACGTCCATCTGGAGCGTGTGGATGCACCCCTTCGGCCACGCGCTCTCGCTGGCGATCGGGCTCAACAGTTGGCGCTTGAGCGCGCGCAAGGGCGTCGCGTGGAAGGGCCGCGTCTACCGCATGCAAAGGTAGTCAGGCTTCCATCGGCTCGGCGGCTGCGGGAAGCTCCGCGCAATGACGCCCCGGCCCGCTGAAAACCAGCGTCGCCGCCAGCGCGTACAATCCGGCGCTGCCCAGCATCGTCGTCCGCATTCCCACCCAATCCGCCACGGCCGTGACGCCCATCGAGGTAAACGGCATCACCCCGACAAAACTCAGCGCCGCCAGCGCCGACACCCGCCCGCGCAACGGCCCCGGCGCGCGTTCCTGCACCGTGGTGTTGGCCAGCCCGTAATTGAGCGAGGTCCCGACCGCGAGCGCCGTCAGCGAGAGAGCGGCCATCTCGAACGAGTGCGATTGCGACAACGCCGCCAGCGCGATCCCGATATCGACCGATGCCACGATCATCCAGCGCACCCGATGCGCCC
This sequence comes from uncultured Chthoniobacterales bacterium, assembly GCA_964249195.1. GTDB lineage: Bacteria > Verrucomicrobiota > Verrucomicrobiia > Chthoniobacterales > SZAS-18 > CAXUAZ01. The sequence goes on along the minus strand of CAXUAZ010000002.1, from coordinate 30,219 downwards.
GCGGCACGCTCAACAGCCCGACGGCCGCCACGAGCGAGCCGACGCCCGACACCGCCATGAGCAACCCCGTGTGCCGGGCATCGAGCGCAAGCACGTCGCGCGCGTACAGCGGCATCATCACCGCCATAAAGGGGAACACGCACAGCGAGGCCGACGCCATCAGCCCCAGCATCCCCAGCGTGGGCCGGTCGCCGCGCACGTAGTCAATCCCGGCCTTCATCCCGCTGGTGCGCTCCTCTTCTTCCTGCGCGCTTCCCATTTGCCGCGGCGCAATGGTCAGCAGGGCAATCATCAACGCCAGGAAGCTCGCCGCGTTGACGAAGAATGCCGACGCCGTCCCGAACCTCCCGATCAAATACCCCGCGATCGCCGGGCCAACGAGCCGCGTCCCGTGGAAGATGGCGCGATCAATCGCCACCGCCGACGCGATCTCGCTCTTGGCCACCAATTCCGGCACCAGCGCGCTGGCCGAAGGCATTTCAAACGCGGCCGAAATCCCCAGCAGCACCGCCGCCACAATGATGTGCCAGATTTTGACCTGTTGCGTGGCGATCAGCCAGCCAACGATCAACGCCAGCGCGATCTGCACGACCTGCGTCGCAAGGAGGATTTTGCGTTTGTCGAAGCGATCGGCTGCCGTGCCGCCGTACATGGTCAGCGCGAGCATGGGGATGCTCCCGGCGAAGCTGACCATCCCGAGCATCAGGGCGCGGTTGGTGAGGCTGGTCATCACCCAACCTTGCGCCATCTGCTGCATCCAGGTGCCGGTCATGGACACGGCCTCGCCCGCGGCGTAGCGGGCGAACGGACCGCGCCGCAGGAGCGCGGGGACGTTGCGGGCGGGGATGGAGGGCTCGGCAGTTGCAGGCATTGTCCCCGGAGGATAACCCGCGACGGGTCGATCCGCGAAAGACGAATAATGCCGAAGGGCTCTTGCCAGTCGCGCCGGAGGACGATAAAAAGGGGCGTCCCTTTCTTCTCTATGGAAACGACTCAAACTGCCGCTCCCAAATTGCACCGCAGCGTCGAGGAAAAAGCGATGGACACCTACATCCAGGAGTCCGGCCGTCTGCTGGATCTGATCCGCTCCGACTTCGGGTTATCCGAGAAGTTCATCGCCTACGGCTTCGACGACGCGGAACTGGCGATCGGTATGGCCTTGCAGGAGAACGCCGCCAACGCCATGCACACGGCGTCACTGGCCGTGGACGCGATGGAGGACGAGGCGGCGGCGGATCTGTGGAGCAAGGCGCTGGAGGCGCGTGATTGTTTCACAGCCTTCCGAACGGTGGCCCGCGCGTCGTTCCCGGGGTTGTCGGATCGAATGGAATTAGGGGTGACGGGCGACATCCCGGATGATCTGCAACGCTTCGTCAACGCGGCGCACGCCTCGTACACGGCCGGCGCGCGGTCGCCTTTTACGGAGAAGCTGGCCAAGCGCAACTTTGCCCCAGAAAAGCTAGCGGAGTTGACCGCCGACCTGGACGCCCTGGCAAAAGCGGGCGCGGCCGAGGCCGAGGACGAAACCACCGACCCAGATGCGGTAGCCGATTCCGACGCCCGACGTGCCGCGTACAACGAGCTAAAAGAGTACATGAAGGAGATCAAGGGCATCGCCCGCGCGATCTTCCGCAAAGATCCCGACATGCTCCAGCATCTGCACTTGACCGCGCCGTTGTAATCGAGGGTTGGTAATGCCAACCGTTGCGGTGTCTCCGCCGCGTTCGCACTTAACTTCGGCAGCGTCCGTCGTTGAGCCTGGCCCGTCGGGCGACATCTAATCAATCACCCATGGAATCGCAGCGGCGCCCCAATCAGATCACCATCCCCTTCAACTGCTTTTTGACAGCTGTGCTGGCGTTCCGATCCGTCGTTCGAGCCTTTGATCAGGCGGATAGGTCTGCCACTCACTTCGATCGATTGCTAGACAAGCTTTTCCCACAGCATCACTGGCTTTCCTATCTTCTTCTTGAACTCGCGTTCTGGCTTATTGTAGTAGCCGGTTCTTTCGTGATTCAGCAGTTCTGGAACCGCTTCGTTGCCGGCGTGTGGCATGTGCGTCAGATCACGCTGACCGAGAGCTACGCCCTGCTGCTTGTCTTTTGGTTCTTGTTCCAATAGCAAGTCAGGCGTTAGGCGTGCAACGCCCTGCGACACTTTAGGGCAGATCGAGCTGCACCGTGAAGGCCAGGTCGGGGTCTCCCCGCTCAACGATCCCCCGGCAGAGCACCGCCAGCCGCGGCGTGCGCAACGCGGTCGTCCGCCGCCCGGCAATGTCCACCGTGACCGGCCGCGCTAGGTCGACGAGCCGTTCGTCGAGCAAGACGGTGAACGGTCCATCCGCGTGCGACGCGTCGATTTGCACGACGTTGTCGCGGCACGTTGCGTCGAGCTCGCGCTTCTTGGCCGGGTGCGGGTCGCGCAGCCAGTAAAAATCGTGGATCACTCCATCGGTTTGCTCCCACGTCAGCTCGCGCGGGACCGGGTTCCGGGTCAAGGGGAGCATCTCGCGCAGAAACTCGTGGTCGGGCAGGTTGCCGTGCTCATAGCCAGGTTGAAGAGTGTAGGCGGCAGAAAAAATGTCCCGTCGGTCGCCGCGCAGGCTGGTCAGGAGGCGATCGAAGGCCTCGCAGCGCGGGCGGCGGCCATAGCCGTCGTCGTACTCGCCCAGCCAGAAGGTAAACGGAGTGTTGCGCAGCGTCTTGGCCGAGGTCTCGCCGTCCGTTGGGGCGGCGGCGCTGCTGTGGATCGCCGCGAAGCGGTCCGGCATTTTCGGGCCGATGGCAAACGCGCCGTACCCGCCGTGCGAATAGCCGATGAGGTCCACGCGGTTGAGATCGAGTTCCTCGCAGACGGCAAATTGCCGCAAGAGGTTGGCTACGAGAGGATAGACATAGTCGTCGTAAAAGCCGTTCCACGTGTCGTTCGGGGCGCGCAGGGCCAGGTAGAGATAGCCGCCCGCCTGCGGCTGATCATGATAATAGGTTTGCATGCCGTGCCATTGCGAGTCGTTGAGTTCCTTGGGCGCCCCGCCGCCGCCGTGCATCGCGATGACCAAGCCCCAGCCCGCCGCCGGTTTCACGCCGACCTGACGCACCGTGTACGGGCTTTCGTAATGCTCGAAACGCACGCGGTTGGCCGTCCGGTCGGCCCGGAGCTGCGCTTGCGCCGGAGACGCCCGGAACGTCTCCCAAGCCAGCCGGCGCACGGCGCTCGATGAGGGAGACAACAGGCGGTCGAGCGCGGGGTCGAATTCCCAATCGGCCTGTTGCTCAGCCGGGGCGGCGAAGAACGCGGCGAGCGCTTCCCGCAAGGCGGGCGCGGGGTCGGGCGCCATAGCGGCGGCGGCGGCCGGGGAGGCATAACGCTCGGTGACGTTTTCCGCGCTGAGATCACCCGGGTCCGCCCCGCCCCAGGTGACGGGAAAACGCACGGCGGTCTTGCGGAAGCTCAGCGCGTAGATGGCATGATTGGGCACGTCCTTCTGAGCGAGGGCGGCGTCCTTTTCGAACCACGCATGATCGAGTCCCCGCGCGTCCGGCTCGGCGGCGCCCAGGAAGTGCCACCGGCCGCCGTCCCAGACCTCGGCCCAGGTGTGGTTGCCGCGGCCGTCGGGCCAATCGGGAATGCCCGCGAGCCGGGCCGGGATGCCGACCGCGCGGCAGGCGTCCACGAGCAGGATGGAGAGCCCGGTGCAGGAAGCCAGGCCGCTGCGGATCGTCTCCGCGGGGCTTTGGTCGGCCCGGGCGCGCTCCGTGGAATAGCGCACTTTGAGCAAGGGAAACAGGCGTTCGTTGAGCCGTTGGGCGGCGGCGGCGGGCGTGGCACAGCCGGCGATGAGCGGGGTGCAGCGCGCGCGAAGGTCGGCGCGCCAATCGTCGCGGGTTTCCGTGGCGTTGGCGTAAGGGAGGATGTCGTTGAGGAAGATGTCTCGGGGGACATCGTGCGCCCAAGGGGCCGCGACGAGGGCGGCCTCGGCCTGGGCAATGTTTTCGAGGAGGAACGGCGCGGAGAGGGCGGCGCGGTCTCTGGCAGGCATGTTATCCAGCAAGAAGGCGAGGCTCTCGCGTTGCGGAGCGGGGGCGGTTGCGAGCGCCTGAGCTAGTTCCGCCTCCGAAGCCCCCAAGGCGGCCGAAGCCAGCCAAACCGAAAAAGCCGCCGTCGCGGCACGCACCGGCAACCTGACTGGCACAAAAAAGCTCATTGAGGGATATAGGTGATTTTTCGTTGCTTGCGAGCGGCATGGCGCATCTGCGGAGGGCAGCAGGAATAAATTGAGGACACGGAGAGGGAGAGATAAAATTCTTCAATCCTCCGCGTGCTCCGTGCGAGACTTTTGCTAACTATTCCTGTTCCAGATCGATTTCTTGCGGGCTCGGGACAGTCAAGGGTTTGTAAAACGACTTTGTCGTAGATCCCCGGATGTGCTGCTCGACCCGCATCCGCCCGGCGGAGACCAGGATGTAATCGGTCAATGTCTCGACGCGCCGGCAGACTCGGAGCGCGGCTTGGCAAGGCGGCTGGCGCCCGGGGCCAGAAACGAATTTAATCGTGACCACTCGGAATATGCCGATGAAGTTTTCGTCTCTAACCGTGCAAGCGAACAACCAACCCCATCATTCCATGCCCGTCCCGCTCTCCTCCCACCTGACTGTCAGCACCGTGCGGGCCACTGCCGCAACCGCGCTTCTGCTGGCATTTGCTCCTTTGCTGCGCGCGGCGCGGGACTCGACGGTCCCCGGGTGGACGTGAGCGCCGATGCCTCCAATTGGCAGGGGGTAGCCCTTCCGCCCGCCTCGAGCTTCGACACCAACACCAGCATCGCGTTTGGCGCGGGACAGTTCGCCCTGGTCAGCGCGGGTACGTTGCTGCCACATCTTTTCACCAGCCCGGACGGCCGTTCGTGGACCGCCCAGACCGGCCTTGGCAATGGCAACGGCTACATTTACATCGCTTACGGCAACGGGACGTTCCTCGCGCAGGAGAACGGGATCAGCCAGCAGATCAGCGCCGACGGGATCACCTGGACCGCGGCCAGCCCGGGCGTCACGCAGAATCTTCCCGGCATCGGGACGCTGCCTCTGGCCACGCGCTACGGGCGGTTCCTCAACAGCCAGTTCATTGCCGTGGGCGGCGGGTCGGCCGGGTTCAACCTCTACGCCAGCGCCGACGCGAAGAATTGGACGCCATTCGGCACGGTTGCCGCGAGTTCCGACTACGTCCGCGACGTGGCGTTTGGCGGCGGGCATTACGTGGCCGTGACCAACCAAAACATCTTCGTGAGCAACGCCGGCGGCAGCGCCCCGCCGCCCGTCGTCAAGGCGGCCGATCTGACGGTGGATTTCAGCGGGGTCAAAATAGGTTCGAACGCCGCCGGCTCGAAGAGCAAATTCAAGGGCGCCCTGACCGTTACCAATGCGGGCAAGAAACCGGCCAAGAACGTGCAGGTGGCCGCGTATCTTTCCGACGATCAGTCCTTTTCGGCGGCAGACGATAAATTCGTGTCGTTGCTCAGGCTGTCGGACTTCGGTTTCCCCACGTTGGCCAAGAATGGCGGCGCGACCGGCCCGTTGGCGGTGAAGTTCATCGCCAAGGCGAGCGACCTCGGCGCGACCAGCGGCAAATATCTCCTCGTCGTGGCAGACCCGGAGAATGCCATCAACGACGCCGACCGAGCCAACAACGTGTTCGTCTACGGCCCACTGCCCTAAGCGCGGCGTGGTCACTGGTTGGTCAGAACGACCTTGTCGTAGATCTCGGCGAGCGGCAGGTCGCAGTCGATGCTGTCCAGACGCAGGATGCCCTCCGGCCCCACGCGCTCCTTCCGGGTCCAAACCCCGTTGGGCTGCCGGATGTGTTGCTCGACCCGCATCCGCTCGGCGGAGACCAGGATGTAATCGGTCAACGTCTCGATGCGCCGGTAACCCCGGAACTTCTCGCCCCGGTCGAAGGCTTCCGTGCTCGGAGAGAGCACCTCGAAAATGACCTGCGGGTTGAGCAGGCTGGGCAGACCCGGTTCGCCGCGGCCGTCGAACTGCGGCTGACCGCAGAGAGCCATCACGTCGGGATAGGTGTACATGTTCCCCTCCGCGGCGCGCAGGCGGATGTCCATGAAAAAGGTGTCGCAGGCGCGGCCCTCGAACCGGCGGCCCAAAGCGCGGATGAGCGCCCCAACAATCTGGTTATGCGCCGGTTGCGTCCCGGCCATCGCGAAGATTTCCCCATAAACGTACTCGCTCTTGTACTCCGCCTGATCTTCCAGGGCGAGGTACTCTTCCGGCGTGAAGTGGAGCTTAAGCAGGGCGCTCATGGCAGGATCATTAAACGCCTCCAGGCGGGAGTTGGCAAGGAGTTGCCGGCCGGATACATACTTCACATACGTGTGATTTTTACATTGACATACAGCCCGGGACCTGATAGGGTGCCGGCGATTGCGCCAGACCTTTGCCTGGCGCCCGTTCTTTGAAAATTTAGCGAGCCCTAGCAACGCGATGCGCATCATACGCGCTGTTTTTTTTCTGCGGCATCACCCGAGGATCGCCGGCAGGCGGAGCCCTTGCTCCCGCGCGCAGTCCAGCGCGATGTCGTAGCCGGCGTCCGCGTGACGCATCACGCCGGTCGCGGGATCGTTCCAGAGGACCCGCTCGATCCGGCGGGCCGCGTCCGGGGTGCCGTCGCAGCAGATGACCATGCCTGAATGTTGCGAGAACCCCATCCCGACCCCGCCGCCGTGATGCAGCGACACCCACGTCGCGCCCGAGGCGGTGTTGAGCAGCGCGTTGAGGAGCGGCCAGTCGGAGACCGCGTCCGAGCCGTCGCGCATGGCTTCGGTTTCGCGGTTGGGCGAGGCGACCGACCCGGAATCGAGGTGGTCCCGGCCGATCACGACCGGCGCCTTGAGTTCCCCGCTCGCCACCATCTCGTTAAACGCCAACCCGAGCCGGTGCCGGTCGCCGAGCCCCACCCAGCAGATGCGCGCCGGCAATCCCTGGAACGCAATGCGCTCGCGGGCCAGGTTGAGCCATCGATGCAAATGGGCGTCATTGGGCAGCAGTTCCTTGACCTTAGCATCGGTGCGATGGATGTCTTCGGCGTCGCCGGAAAGCGCCACCCAGCGAAACGGACCCACGCCCCGGCAGAACAACGGGCGAATGTAGGCGGGCACAAAACCGGGAAACGCGAAGGCGTCCGGCAGACCCTCGTCGCGCGCCACCTGGCGGATGTTGTTGCCGTAGTCAAACGTGGGGATTCCGAGGCGCCAGAAGGCGAGCATCGCCTCGACGTGTTCGCGCATCGCGGCGCGGGCGGCCTGCTCGACGGCCTTGGGGTCGCTGCGCCGTTTTTCCTGCCACTGGGCGAGCGTCCAGCCTTTGGGCAGATAGCCGTTGGTGGGGTCGTGGGCGGAGGTTTGGTCGGTGACCAGATCGGGGCGGACGCCGCGCCGCACCAGTTCCGGCAGCACGTCCGCGGCGTTGCCTAGCAGGCCGACCGATTTGGCCTCCCCGGCAGCGGTCCAGGCGGCGATCATCGCCAGCGCCTCGTCGAGGGAGTCGGCCCGGGCGTCGAGATAGCGCGTGCGGAGGCGGAAGTCGATGCTGGCCGGGTTGCATTCCACGGCCAGGCAGCAGGCGCCGGCCATCACGGCGGCCAGCGGTTGCGCGCCGCCCATCCCGCCGAGACCGGCGGTGAGGAGCCATCGCCCTTTTAGGCTGCCGCCGTAATGCTGGCGGCCCGCTTCGACGAACGTCTCGTAGGTGCCTTGCACGATGCCTTGGGTGCCGATGTAAATCCAGGAACCGGCGGTCATCTGCCCGTACATGGCGAGACCCTTGCGGTCGAGCTCGTTGAAGTGATCCCACGTCGCCCAATGCGGCACGAGATTGGAGTTGGCGATCAACACGCGGGGCGCGTCGGCGTGCGTGCGGAAGACGCCGACCGGCTTGCCCGATTGCACGAGCAGGGTTTCGTCGTCTTCCAACTCCTTGAGGGTCGCGACGATGCGGTCGAAATCCTGCCATGTGCGCGCGGCGCGTCCGATGCCGCCGTAGACGACCAACTCGTCCGGGTTCTCGGCGACCTCGGGGTCGAGGTTGTTCATCAACATGCGCAAGGGCGCTTCGGTGAGCCAGCTTTTGGCATTGAGCTGCGAGCCGCGGGGAGCGCGGATCTGGCGGTGTTCGAGACGCGGATGGGTCATGGGGTCGTGGCGATGTGTTCGATCTGCTCGAGAATAGTTTGCAGATGGGTGCGGATGGTTTGCGCCTTGGCGGCGTCGTAGGCGAACGGCGGCGCTTCGGCGCCAAGATAGGTTGATTGGGCGAGCTCCATCTGCACCGCGTGCACTCCGCTCTCCGGGTGGCCGTAGTGCCGCGTGGTCCAGCCGCCCTTGAACCGGCCGTTGAGGATGCTCGTGAACCCGCTCGCGGACCTGGCGGCGTCGACCACCGCCGACTCGATGGCGGGTGAACACGTCCGGCCGTTGTCCGTCCCGACGTTGAAATCCGGCAGCGTGCCGTCAAATAGAAAGGGGATGCGCGAACGGATCGAGTGGCAGTCATAGAGGACCGCGATGCCGTGGAGGAATTTCACCCGTCCTATTTCCGCTGCGAGCGCGGCATGGTAGGGAGCGTGGAACGCGTCGAGCCGAGCGGCAATGTCGGCGCCCGTGAGTTCCTGGCCGTGGCGCCAAATGGGTGCGCCGTCGAAGTCTGTTTCGGGGATCAATCCGGTCGTGTTTTGCCCGGGGTAGAGGCTGATCCCCGCGGGGTCGCGGTTGGCGTCGACGACGTACCGGTGGAACGTGGCCCGGACGGTCGTCGCGCCGGGCAAGAGCCTTTCGTAAAGCGTCTCAATGTGCCAGTCCGTATCTGCCAAGAGGCGGCCATTGTCGTTGAGCCGTTCGCGAACGGGCGGAGGCAGATCGACACCCGCGTGGGGAAACGCGAGGATCACCGGCGACGGGCCGGGCCGGACTCCGACCGGGCTCATCGTGCTGCCTCCAACGTCGGCAGGATGCCGGCGGCCACCGAGGCGTTGAGCGTTCCCGAGGCCACCAGCTCCGTCGCGCGCTCCAGGTCTGTCGCCATGTAGCGATCCTCCGCCAGCGACGGGACCACCGCGCGGATCGCCGTGAGGGCGCTTTGGAGTTGCGGACTGGTCTTCAACGGCCCGCGCAATTCCACCCCCTGCGCCGCCGTTAACGCCTCGATCCCGATGATGGAAAATAGATTCTCCGTCATGGCCAGCAGGCGGCGCGCGCCGTGGCAGGACATGGAAACGTGATCCTCCTGGTTGGCGGAGGTCGGCGTTGAATCGACCGACGCCGGATGCGACATCTGTTTGTTCTCCGACATCAGCGCCGCCGAGGTGACTTCGGCGATCATCAAGCCGGAGTTCAACCCGGGCTTGCGCGTGAGGAAGGGCGGCAACCCGTGGCTCATCGCCGGGTCGACGAGCAGGGCGATGCGGCGTTGGGCGATGGCGCCGACCTCGCAGATCGCCAGCGCGATCTGGTCGGCGGCGAGGGCCACCGGTTCCCCGTGGAAATTGCCGCCGGAAACGACCGACCCATCGGAGAGCAGGAGCGGGTTGTCGGTGACGGCGTTGGCCTCGATCTCGAGCACGCGCGCGACCGACCGCAGGAGATCGAGGCAAGCGCCGTCCACCTGCGACTGGCAGCGGATGCAATAGGGGTCCTGCACGCGGCTGTCTCCGTCGAGATGGCTCTCGCGGATCGCCGAGCCTTCAAGCAACGTGCGCAACGCCGCCGCTGTATCGATCTGCCCCGGGTGCCCGCGCAGTGTGTGAATCTCCGCCCGGAACGGCGCGGGCGAACCCATCGCCGCATCGGTCGAGAGCGCCCCGGTGACCAGCGCCGCCTGCGTGGCCCGGTGCGCCCGGAAGAGGCCCGCAAGCGCCAGGGCGGTCGAGACCTGAGTGCCGTTGATGAGCGCCAGCCCTTCCTTGGCGGCAAACACCGCGGGCTCCAGGCCGGCCCGGGCGAGCGCATCGCCTCCGTCCAGCCGTTGCCCGCCAAAGAACGCCTCGCCCTGACCCATCATCACAGCGCTCAGATGGGCAAGCGGCGCGAGGTCGCCCGAGGCGCCGACCGACCCTTTCTCGGGGATGACCGGGATCACCCCCCGCTCCAGCATCGCTTCGAGGAGGCGGACGATCTCCAGGCGCACGCCCGATGCGGCGCGCCCGAGCGAGATCAGCTTCAGGGTGATCACCAGCCGCACGATGTTCTCCGGCAACGGGATGCCGACGCCGCAACAGTGCGAAAGAATCAGGTTGCGCTGGAGCGTGGCGACATCCGCCGCGTCGATGCGGATGCTCGCGAGTTTCCCAAAGCCCGTGTTGACCCCGTAGACGGGCACATCGCCCGCCGCGATCTCGGCAATGCGCACGGCGCCGGCAGCAATCGCCGGATCGCCCGCCGGGTCGAGCCGCGCGGCAACCCCTGTGCGATAGACGGTTTCCAGCAGCGAGAGCGGCACAAAGCCTGGATACAGCACAAGACTCATAGGTCACTTCCTTGGTAGATTCGTTGATGGAGCGGGTTGAATCCGAGTCGGTACACCAACTCGGCTGGTTGTTCCACGTCCCAGACCGCGAGGTCGGCGGATTTGCCTTCTTCCAGCGTGCCCGTCTCGCCGAGGAGGCCGAGCGCCCGCGCGGCTTCGCAGGTGACGCCGGCGAGACATTCTTGCGTGGTCAACCCGAAGAGGGTTGCGGCCATGTTCATGGCGAGGAGGAGCGAAGTCATCGGCGACGTGCCCGGGTTGCAATCGGTGGCGACCGCGAGGCGCACCCCGGCCTCCCGCAACGCCGCGACCGGCGGCGCCTGACGTTCGCGAAGCGTGTAAAACGCGCCCGGCAATAACACCGCGACCGTGCCCGCGCGAGCGAGGGCGGATACCCCTTCGCCGTCCAGATATTCCAGGTGATCGGCTGATAACGCCCCGAAGGACGCCGCCAACTTCGCCCCGCCCAGGTTCGAGCGTTGCTCGGCGTGCAATCTCACCGGCAACCCGAGCAAGCGCGCTTCGTCGAACACCAGCCGTATCTCTTCCGGCGAGAAGGCGATCCCTTCGCAGAAGCCGTCCACCGCGTCGACGAGGCCTTCGGCGTGAGCCTGCCGCAGACCGGGCAGCGCCACCTCGCCGAGGTAATCCCGGTTGCGCCCAGCGTATTCCGGCGGGGTCGCGTGCGTCGCGAGGTAACTGGTGCGGACCCGCACCGTTCGCAGGCTCCCCAGCCGGCGCGCCACCCGCAGCATTTTCAACTCGGCCTCGATGTTCAATCCGTACCCAGACTTCACCTCGACCGTGCCCATCCCTTCGGCCAGGAGCGCGTCCAATCGCGGCAAAGTCTCGGCGAGGAGTTGCTCCTCGCTCCGCGCGTTCGTCTCGCGAACGGTGGAAAGAATTCCGCCTCCGCCCCGCGAGATTTCTTCGTAAGTCGCGCCCGTCAGCCGCGCCTCGAACTCCCGCGCGCGATTGCCGCCAAACACGAGGTGCGTGTGGCAATCGACGAGCGCCGGGGTGATCAGCCGCCCCTCGCAGTCGATCGCCTCCGCGCGGCCCGCCCCGGTGGGCAATTCGTCCTCGCGCCCGGCAAAAACGATGCGCCCGTCCTCGGCCCACACCGCACCTCCCTCGACGAGGCCGAGCCCGTCTTCCCGGAGGGTGGCCAGCCTCGCGTTTCGCCATAGTCGGCGCGAGGTCGCCTCATGCATAGACATCGGCTACACTAAGGACAAACCGCATGGAAGTGGCTAGTAAAAACAACGAGGACGCCCTCTGGTTCGATGCCGCGTTGCTGGCGGGCGGTTGGGCGGAAAACGTCCGCCTTTCCGTGGCAGACGGCGCCATCACGAAGGTCGAGCGCGATGTCCCCATGCAACCGGGCGACCAGCGGGGCCGCGTTGCCCTTCCCGGCCTCCCCAATGTCCACAACCACGCCTTCCAACGCGGCATGGCGGGTCTCGCCGAAGTGCGCGGCCCGGCCTCCGACAACTTCTGGACGTGGCGGGAAATCATGTACCGTTTCCTCGACCGCATCACGCCCGAAGACCTCGAAGCCATTGCGACGCTGGCCTACATCGAGATGCTGGAGTCCGGCTTCACCCAGGTCGGTGAGTTTCATTACGTGCATCACGATTGTGACGGCGCGCCGTACGCCAACGCCGGCGAATTAACCGAGCGCATTTGCAGCGCCGCGCAAAGGACCGGGATCAACCTCACGCTGCTGCCGTCCTTTTACGCGCACTCCGGCTTCGGCGGGCAGCCGCCGACGGCGGGCCAGAGGCGGTTCATCACGTCACTTGATGAGTTCGCGCGCCTGCTCGAGTGCGCGGACCGCGCCGCCCGCGGCTTGCCGGGCGCCAACGTGGGCATCGCCCCGCACAGCCTGCGCGCGGTGACCCCGGCGGAGTTAAAACATCTCGCCGCCCTCGCCGGCAACCGCCCCGTGCACCTGCACGCCGCCGAACAAACCGCCGAGGTGGACGATTGCCTCGCCGCCACGGGCGCGCGCCCCGTCGAATGGCTCCTCGACCACGCGCCGCTCGATCACCGCTGGTGCCTGGTCCACGCGACGCACATGACGCCAACAGAGACCGAGCGCCTGGCCCGGAGCGGGGCGACCGTGGCGTTGTGCCCCATCACCGAGGCAAATCTAGGCGACGGGGTCTTCCCGGCCGCGCCGTTCCTCGCGCATGGGGGGCAATTCGGGATCGGGTCGGATTCCAACGTCCACATCGGCGCCGCAGCCGAGCTGCGCATGCTGGAATACGCCCAACGCCTGGCCCACCGCTCGCGCAACGTTCTCGCCCACGGCGAAGGTGCCTCGTGCGGGCGCAGTTTATTCGACCGCGCATTGGCGGGCGGGAACCGCGCGTTGGGGGCGCCTGCGGGCGGGTTGGTGGCAGGCGCCCCGGCGGACTTCATCACGCTTGACTGCGATTGGCCGGCGTTGTCTGTCCGGGAGCAGGGTGACGCCATCCTCGACCGGGTGATTTTTGGCCGGTGCGCGATCCGGGAGGTATGGGTCCGCGGGCGGCGGGCGGTTGCCGATGGGCGTCACGTCGGGCGCGAAGAAGCCGAGGTTGGCTGTCGGCGCGCTCTGACCCGCATCTTGTCGATCTGACTTTCCTGCCTTAGTTAGCAACAGCCCTGCACTTCCAACAGGATTTCTAATATGCGGGCATTCGTCGCCTCATCTTTGACCGCCACCCGCACGGCGCGTTCCCCCAAACCGGCCCCCATCGCCGAGGCGTCTCTCAAGTACAGGCCGCGCTCTTCGCAAGCCGCCGTGAAGTTCGCGGCGGTGAGGCTCTCGTTCGGCAGATGACAAAGCAGGAAATTGCCGACCGCGCCCGGCGTCACCTCCCAACCCAGGGCGGCTAGCCCCTCGCTCAGCGCGCCGCGCAACTCGTGCGTCTCTCGATACCGCGCCGCATAGTATCCGGGATCTTCCAGGGCGCGCACGGCTGCTACCTGCGCGGGCAGGCCGATCACCCAGGGAGGAGTCACCGCGCGCAATGGTTCCAGCATCGCGGGCGCTCCGCAGAGATACGCCGCGCGCACCCCGCTCAAGCCGTAAACCTTCGACATCGACTTGCAAACCACGACGTTCCCCGTGCCGACCGCAAACCGCTCCAGCGATTGCCCGGCGCCCGCGTATTCAACGTAGGTCTCGTCCACCCACACGCGGGTCCGGGCGGGAACACGCTCCAATAACCCGGCCAGGGCGTCTCCCGGCGCGTGGCGTCCGGTGGGGCTGTTCGGGTTGACCAGGACCACGCCGTCGTACCCGCGCCCGAGCGCCGCCCCAAGTTTGTCCAGGTCCACCGCGTACCCCGCGGCGCGCTCCAACGCAAAACGGTCCACCCCACACCCGATCACGCGGGCGAGCACATGGGCGTATTCCCCGTAGGTGGGATCGAGCAGGAGCACCCGCGACCCCGGCCCGAACCAGCGCGGCAGCACGCGGAAAATCAGGTCCGAGGAACCCGCGCCCAACAGCAGACTGGCCGTTCGGACGCCCCGCGTCTCGGCCAGCGTCGCGATCAAGCCCGCGCCATCCGCCGGCGGCGACGTGCGCAGGAGCCAGGGGAGATGTTCGCGCAAGGTCTCCACCACACCGGGCGCCGGCGGGAACCAGGCATCGAGCACATCCGCGTTAATGATTTCCGCCCGGCGTTCGAGCGCGTCGAAACGCTCCCCGATGGCGCGAAAAAATCGTCCGCCGTGAAAACAGGGCGCCTGGTTGAAGGCCACGGGCAACTCCCAATCCGCCGCGCGCTTGAGCAGCGCGAGGAGACCCGGCTGATGATTGATCAACTCGCGCGCGGCGGCGATGTCGGCGTGCATCAGATCGTAAACGACGGCGCCGGCCTCGACGCTGGGCCCGAGCGTTTCGAAGCCGACCCGGCGGTACATGTCGAGCATCTCGCGCCGCCCGATGCCGACGACCCGTTCCCCGCCATTGGCCTCCACCCAGCGCAACGCCGCGTACATCAGCAACGCGGCCACCGGCCGGTGACGATGCGCGTCGAGGACGGTCAAGAGACGTGCCTCATACACCGTGTCGCCCATGGGGAAGGGCAGCGCCTCCCGGGGAAAATATTTGTCAACCGAGTAGCTGGGCGCGGTCGGCGGGGTGATGCTGATGAAGCCCGCGAGTTCCCCGGCGAGACGCACTACCAGGTAGATGTTGCTGGCGTCGAGCGCGTCGCGCAGTTCGCCGGCTGCATTGACCGAGTGCTGGCGCAGTTCCTCGGCGTACACGGTGTGCCGTTCGTGGTAGATGGATTGGCGGTCGGCATCATCGGCGAGCGAAACGGTGAAGCGCGGGCGGGCCATGGACGACACGTTCGCTCCGCTTGCCGTGAGAGCAAGGCTGGCTTTGCCCCGGCGCCTTGCGAGGGTGGTGGGACGAAGCTGGGTTAGGGCCGCCTGCATCGCGCTCAAGCAAACGGGCATTGGCGGCCGGGGTTTTCTCGGACCTTCACGCTTGACGTCACCAGCCTCACTTGCCAAGCTTGGGTCGTTAGGTATTCCAATTCTCCGTTCATGTTGCTTTCTGGCTTCATCGACAAACTGCGTTACAGCGAGTTCTACATCCATCACACCGGCTTTGATGGTTGGATCGAAGTTGCTTTCATGGACAAGCGCAACAACGTTCCGGGAGTCACCGTTGCTCTTTCCGAAGAGGCAGCCAGGCAGAAGAAATTTGGCGACATCTACGCTGGCAGAAACATCGTTTACATTGAGTTCTCCGCCGATGAGGCCACCGGACAGGAGCGTTTTGTCTGCCTCGGCTTCGAGCACTACCGCTTGATGCAGCGCAACCGGGTGGACCTTTTCCTGGCGCCCGGGGCCGACCACTCTCATGTACATGCCCGCCTCACTGCCAGCCACGATAAGAACGGTGAGCGGAGCGAGACGCTATTCGATGGCGAGGTCGCCTTGTTCGATGATTCCAATGAGCAGCCATTCGTCATGCACGCCGCCAGTGGTTAACCGGTATGCGCGCCCGCGAATGAGGTTGTTCTTAGGTTATTAAAGCAATGTCATGCTCTCCATTTGCAAATTGACGCTCGCGTGGCTGCTGATCATTATCGGCCCCCTCGTTTTCATCGTCTTTGCCACTGGAAGCAAGACTTCCATGAGTGCGATAGCATCCTTGACTATCTTTGGATTTTGCAGCGCTGCATTTATCGCGGGTTGGTTGCTGCGGTCGTATGTCAGCATCGAGCGACTTCAATCCCGTTCGTACAATGCCATCACGCAACCTGACCAGATCTAACATGCGCCCTAGCGAACGAGTCGTTGCGTCCGCGCTTTTGTTCCAATCCGAGCTTGGCTGCCATGGCTTGTCGTTGAGCTTGGGTCGTTCGCTAGTCTAAAGACGTTGCGTTGATCACAAGGCCGTCTCCGCTATTCTCTCACCATGCGCTGCCTCGGCTACACTTTCTGGCAAGATGGCGACTTCTGGCTGGGCTGCCTCGACGCCTATCCTGACTACATGACGCACGGCGCCAGTTTAGAGGACCTCAAGGAGCATCTGCTTGACCTCCACCGCGATCTTTCCTTGGGCGCCATCACGACCGAGCGGCGAATCACTTAACGGGGCGAACGTCCTCCTTAGAACTTATCCGTAATAGCTCCAACCTGGCCTCAAAGCCGGCGCTGGGTCGTCGAACGCACGCCCTCCCGGCTCGAATCGATTCGCTAAACTCCTCGTGAGCTTTGAAAACCAAGAAAGTTTCTCTGGCTTGTTGGCGCCTGCATCCTCCCTCATCGGCTGCCGTCAGGCCAAACCTCTCTACGGATAAGTTCTTAATGCTCGCCCTTCCAAGGCAATGTAACACTGAAATCGGCCACACGATCAACTCCCGGGGGGAGGATCTTGGTCGACGGCACGATTTTGTGAAGGATGGGTCAGATCGCATGGCCGAATCAAATGTTACACTTTCTGAGGAACACGCTGAGCAATGAGAGGCGTGCGTCGGATGAACGTTTTTGCGGGTTTCTCGTTGATCTGACGAGGCCGATAGCGAAAATCGCGCGTTCCTTTTTCGTTTCCAGGCAGGAGCGCGTGGGTCTGAGCGATGTCGGCCACGTTGGCTGCCGGGCCCGTCACCATATGGACCGCGCCGCGGGCCAGGTTTACCTCCAGGTGGGCCTTCAAGCGTAATGTAACATTGAGATCGGCCACGCGATCAACTTCTGGGAGGGGAGGATCTTGTTCGACTGCAAGATTCCGTAAAAGACGCGTAAGATCGCGTGGCCGATTCGGATGTTACATTACACCGAAACGTCAGTCGGTGGAAAAACAGACGAATCGGATTCGTCAGATTTTAGTTCCGTGTCGTGGGCCGCGATTTCCAAGAGAGGGCGTTCGCTCAATAGCTTCCCCGCCAACTGACGTTTGCGTCCTCCCTTCTCTGGAGGCGCTCCCCGAAAACGTAAATCTGTGATAATTAGACGAATCAGATTCGTCCGTTTTAGGCCGGAGGGTGGTGGATTTAAGAAAGGACGTTTGCTCATTGGCGGTAAGAAGCTTCTCCGGCCTGCTGGCATTGGCCGCCATCCGCTCTCATCTGCTAACGTCAACTCCCTCTATTTACGGATCAGGGCCGACACGTCTCTCAAGGGCCGCTATAGTTTGCTTCTGCGAAACGCGGTCAGGCCGCTGCCGAAAAGACCGTGAATCGTGTGGTCCGGGTCTTGGCCCAGGATCTGGAAGCAGTCGTGTGCCCAGCACTGCACTGCGTGCTGGTGGGCGTCGGAGCCTTCGCCGATCCCCAGCGTAAGGGTGTACGGCTGCGCTTTGAGCGGCGGCCAGTCGAACTCCATCACCGCGTGCCAATCGCCCGGCTCCGGCAGATCGACATCCGCCGAGCGAAGAATCAGCGTGTTCTGCCCGCATACCTGCTGGCCCCTGCCATCCCGCAAAAGGTAGCCGAAAATCAGGTCCGCGCGCGGTTCCATCACCCGCACAATCAGATGGATCGCCACCCGTTCGCCCGCCGCCCGCGCATGAACGGGCCGGTTGTCGCCGTCGGTCACCGCGGCCCGCACGATGAGCAAGGCCCCGCGTCCACTGAGTTGACGCTCCGGCAGAGTGACCCACGGAATCTCCGCGGGAAGGGAACTGGCCGCCGGAACAACCGGCCGCGGGCCGCTGCGGGCGCCTTCATTATGCAACGACTTCAGATAACGCTCGATGCCAGGCGCGATCGGGCCGTCGTATTCGAGATGGCCGCCGTCCAGGATGATGAGCCGAGAACAGAGAGCGGCAAGCTGGCCGGGATCGTGGCTGACGATGATCTTCGTGGCGCCCGCCAACGGACCGCGCAGGAAATCGTAGCAGCGTTGCTGGAAGAAAATGTCCCCCACGGCCATCGCTTCGTCGATGATGATGATCTCGGGATGCACCATCACGAAGCCCGCAAACGCGAGCCGCAACACCATGCCGGAGGAGTAATGCTTTAAGGGGCGGTCCATGAATTCACCGATCTCGGCAAACGCGGCGATCTCGGGATAACGGCGCAAGATTTCCCGGCGGGTCAGCCCGAGCATCGCGCCATGAATGAGCAGGTTTTCGCGGCCGGTAAACTCCGGATTGAATCCAACGCCGAGTTCCAGGATGGATTGCACCCGCCCCTCGACCTGGACGGCGCCGGCGCTCGCCCGCAACACGCCGGCGATGATCTTGAGGAGCGTGCTTTTCCCGCTGCCGTTGCGCCCGATAAGCCCCACCCGCTCGCCCGGCTGGATCGCGAGGGAAACGTCCCGCAGCGCGACGATCTCTTCGCCGGCGGGCGGCCCGGGTTCATGGCCAAGCATCCGCCCGAGCAGCGCGCGGCCGGTCTCGCTTCGGGTGCGATAGACCTTCGAGACGCGTTCAACGCGGACGGCGCCCGTTTCCATACGCTAGCTCGCCGCCTGGACACGCGCCGCCTCCCGGGGCGAAAGTTGCGCCAGGAACCCGCGCTTCCAGAAAGCATGCTGATAGGCGTGGCGAAGGCTTCCGGGACGCACCAGGCGGTCCCACCGGCCCGGCAGCCGCGCCAACGGTCGACTCGGACTGCTGCCGCCAAACGAATCCCGCGCCGATAACGCTCCCAACGCCCGCGCCTCCTCCAGGGTCGGGCGGCGCAGAAAACGCTCCAGCACGGTCTCCAGATAGTGAAACCCATTGCCGGGCCAATCCAGCCATTCCCCGGCCGGCGCGAGGGCGGCCACATCGCGGACAAACTCCACGGCGCGCTCGCGCATCCGCGCGACAGACCGGCCGTGTTCGTCCGGGTGATCCTCCGTGCCATACACGGGTTGCATGCGCCCGTTTGAATCCTCCCGCAGCGCGACGATGGTCGGGTGCGGGGCGCCGAAGAAGAGTTCGATCAGCTCCACCCCCTCGGACACCAGCGCGCAGCGACTGGCCGGCTTGTCCAGATGGAAGAAAAACGACGACAGGTCGCAGCCTGCTTCCACCGCCGTCCGGGCGTGGCTCCAGACGCCGAAGTAAAAGGCGCGCAGGACGCCATGTTCACTGCCCGGCGCGCGCGAGCGCAAGTTCAACAGCGTCTGCAGGGAACGGGCCGAGGACCCTTGCCAGCCGAGATCCACCACGGCGTATTTCGCCGCGCGCGCGGGGGTAAATTCGATCTCGTCGAAGTAACGCTGCAGACGCTCGCGTTCCGCGGCCGCCTGTTGGAGGATGAGCGGCTCGAGTGACCCAAATAACGCCCGCATCGCCCGATGGTCCGCTTCGGAGCGAAACACTCCGCCCGCCGTGGTGACGATCTCATCGAGCGAGCGAAATCCCGCGCGCCGGATCTCGCCCGGCAGAGACTCGGGATCGATTCCAAGCCGGGTCAGGAAATCGCGGACCCGCAAATTGGGATTGGGCGTCAGCAGGAATTGGAGCGCCGCGTGATCGAGCGTCGAGATTTGCGGCAGATTCAACAACCGCCGCGAGGCCGTCATGTCGGCGGCCCGGATGTTCAAGCCGGCGCCGGCGGTGAGAAGATCGCAAGCCTGGCGCAGGTAGTGCCCGTCGCGGGTGAGGAAATACAGTTGCTCCCGGCCTTCCGATCGGGCCTCACGAAGCACCCATTGCAGGAACGTGAAATAAAGCGGGCCGCCGACCTCGTAACCGAGCCGATCCCACAAGGAAGAGCCAGAGCCAGAGCGGCGAGCAAAGCCGGTGCAGAGCGAGGACAGCAGATCATCCTCGGCGGCGGGATAAGAGTTCGCGCCCGCCTCCGTTTGGTCGACCAACGCGGGCCCCGAGGAGAGGGTGTTCCAGTGGATGGGGCGGATGCCGCGCTCCCCCGCCCGCTCCACGTCGGAACGATCATTGTCGCCCACATGGACCACGTCCCGCGGGGCGCACCCGAGTTGCTCCAGCAATCGGTCAAACAACCCGCCCTCGTGCTTGCTCACGCCTTGTTCCGCGGAGAGGAAGAGCGACCCTTTGTCCACGGGATAGCCCGCGAGCCGCAGTTGATCGACGATGAAACCGGGCGGCAGGTACATGTCCGAGACGAAAACCACCCGCACCCCGGCGCGATCCGCCGCCACGGCCGCCGCCAACACCGCGGGCTCCGGGTAAAGCACGGCCGCTTCGACCTTTAGTTCCAGTTCCATCAGGCGGTCGCGATGCACTTCCGGGTCGGCGCCGGCCAGTTCGCAAAACACGTCGTAAATCTCCACGAGCGACACCTCCTCGTGCCCGGCGGCAACCCGTTTCCGGGCGCGGGCGGTGCGTTCGGCCGTCACGCGCAAGCCGGCCACGGGCAGCGTCGGCTCGTCCAACTGCCGGCAGGCGGCGGGCGCCAGCAGGTGGAAGGCGTCGACGGGTTTGCGCACGACCCGGAGCAACGCCGTGTCGAACACATCCAGCGAAAGCACACGCGGCAGCGGTTTGCCATCGAGGAGGGCGGCGAGCGCGGCGTGGCACGGCCGTTCCCGGCCTTTGCCTTGCGAACCTCGGACGATCCGTCCATTTCCGCCCGGAGCTTTGAGACGCCGGTTGCGCGTGAAAAACCATTCCCAGCGGCGCAGGCGGCCCTGGACCTTTTGCACCTCGTGAATGGTTTGATCGCTCCGGTTGCGCACCTCCCACAAGAGATGGGATTGCCCGCGCAGGCAGCGGGCCGAATTAAACAGGTAACCCAGGCCGAGGCGCCCCGCGCGCAAATCCTCGCGCAGGTAGTGATTGCGCAGCTCCGCGCTTTTGCGCGCATGGGTGGAGAGGGCGTCGGTGACCGTGTTGGCGTAAATGGTGCCGCTCGCGCGATGCCGCCAATGGTAGTTTGCCAACCGCCGGTCGATGACGCCGATGTCGAAGCGAGCGAGGAACCGCAGATTGAAATCCCAGTCGCCCACCACGGAAAATCGCTCGTCGAACAGGCCGATCTGCCGGTGGACGGCGCGCCGATAGACGAACGCGATCGGCGCAAACGGGTTGTCCGCGCAGGCGGCGAAAAGCTCGATGCATTCCGTGGTGAGATACTCTTCCCGGCCATATTCGTCGAGACCGCCCTGGGCGTTGAACTCCTCGAGCACGCGGGTGGTTTGGGTGATGACCCCCTGGGTGCTGCCGGCGGGGCCCGCCTCGTCGAGAAACTCCACGCAAGCGCGCAGGAAATCGCTTTCCCAGGAGTCGTCGTCGTCGTGGATGACGACGAACTCGCCCGCCGCCGCTTCGAGCCCGCGATTGGAGGCATTTTGCATCCCCTGGCACGACGCGCAGTCGATCACCTCGACCCGGCCCGCGTACGCCGCCGCGTGCTCGGCGACCAAGCCATGGAGCAGCTGCGGGTTGCCGCCGTCGTTGACGATGACATGGAGCCAATCGGGGAACGTCTGCGCGAGGACGGACCGAACGCAGCGGCCCAGCAGCAGCGGCCGGTCCTTCGTGCGGGTAATGACCGTCACGCGCGCCCGGGCTCGGGCGGCGCTGGCGGCGGCGATAGACGGCATATCCAACGGATCGGGGGGATAAAGGGAGGCTCGGCGTGTTCCTAAACCAATCGCCGGCATCTGGCCTCCAGGGCGTGGTTGTGGGCGAGGAGATCGGCATGGGCGCGCCGCAGCTCGTGCAATGCGCTCAAGGTGTCGCGATGGGCGGCGCTTTCGCGCTCGAGATCCTGCGCGGCGATCGCCGTCCGGTAGTGCGCGTGCTCGCCGAAGAGATAGAGTTGAAGGTAGTTGTGCTCGCAATCGTCGAGGAATCCGCCGCCGACCGCCGCCATGGTTTGCAGAAGCTCCCACTGTCGGCGGCAGGCCGCGGGGAGGGACGGATGAGCGGGCCGGCAGAGGACGGCCAGCCCATAAGCCACCGGCAAAATGGCGGCCGCCCAACTCGCGCCGTCCGGCCCCGCCAGAAAATCCTCGACCGCGGTGAGCACGCCGTTGCGCGGTCCGCCGGCGCCAAGGGCAATCGCGTAACGGCCCGGCTCCCGCATCCCGCCATCCACCAAAGCGTCCTGATCCAACACAACGCCCAGCGTCTCCGACCAGGGCTGGCGGCCTTCGGCCGGGACCGCGGACGGCAAATAATACATGTCGCGCCGCGCCCAGGGCCAGCCCACATCGTGAACGAACACGACGGCGCCCGGACCGCGCGCGATCCAGGCCAGTTCATTGCTGACGGTGAAATAATTGTGGTCGCCGTCCAGAAAGTAGGCGTCGCAACGATCCAGGGTGGGCAGGACGGCCAACGACGCGCCCGTGCACAAGGTGCGGCCGGGGGTTGCCGGGGAAAACCAGGCGGCTGCTTCCGGGTCGGGGGCGGGATCGATGCCCACGTAGGCGCATCCCGCGCCTTGCGCCCAGCGAAGCAATTGCGCCGAGAACGCCCCCTTTGCGACGCCGATCTCACAAAGGCGCGCCGGGCGCAAAGCGGTGAGGACCGGCTCAATCAGGCGCCAAAACACGGCCATTGATCCGATTTTGGGGAAAGGCGTCATAAAACAGGTTGCCATCTCAGCGCTCCAACGTTCTCCGCACAAACAGATCGACCGCCCGGGCCATGGTTTCCACCCGCAATGCGAGACTGGATTCGCTCGGCGCCTCGAACGTCAACGCCTGGTCAGTGTGGTGCAGGTACAGATAAATGGCCTCGGGGTGCAGCGGGATATTTTGCAGCCGGGATCGTCGCAACATCAATCCCCGGTCGAACCGCCGGCCCTCGATCGTCTTGCGCGTGTCGATCGGCAGCACGGCGCCCGCCGTTTCCAGCATCGCGCGGCCGAGATCGAGCTCCGGCCGACGGGAAATCTCGTACACGTAAACGCCCAGCGCGTCGTAATCCTCGTGCAGGCAAAGCGACGCGGCGAAGCGACGGCCGGCGATCCACCGCTTGAGTTCGGCGACCGGCGAGAGGTCGTCGCGATCGAAGGCGCGGTTGAGATCGAGGCCCTGGGCGTCGGTGCGTTGATTGTGCACCAGCCCCCATGGGTTCAGGCAGGGGAAAATCAAGAGCGGCATGGTCCGCAGCGAGTCCGCGTTGGCTTCGGCCCAACGCAGCAGCCCCTCGGCCGCCGCCGGTTCGTCGCCGTGGATCGCGGCCGAGATGAACAGGGCGTTGCCCGAAGCGCGCGGCGTCTCCGCGCAATGGCACGCGTACTCCCCCGCCCGCGCAAACTCCTTGAACCGCAACCCCGCCCGGCGCGCGAGCTTGCGCCATCTCGCAACGAGATGCCCGTAATGATGCACCCGCTGGTGCGTCTCGCGAAAGGCCGCCATGACTTCGCCCGGTCTAGAGGCGGCGGACCAGTTCTTCGAGATTGAATGTCCGCCGCGCGCCGGTCCGCACGTTGCGAAAGATAAATTCGTACCAGCCCGGCATCCGGTCGATCACGTAGCGCGAACGGCCAATCTGCAGCGGCCGATGCGAAATGATCCGCTGCATCACGCGTTCGTAGGCTGAACGCGGCAGCGGGCGTCCCCGCCGCCGTCCCCAATCCACGTTGCGCCCCACGTCCTGGTAGGCCGGCGGGCCTTCGTCGAAGTCGAGCAACGACCGGGCCTTGCCCTCGAGCACCTCGCGCAGATGGGTGTACGTCGCCGGGCCGGCAAACCGCCGCACCGCGGGCGCGAAAACGGCGAGCGTTTCACAGGCGATCTGGCGCAGGCTGGCGCGCCGGCCGTCGGTGAGCAGCCAATCGCGGCGGTTGGCGTCCGACGCGAAGGGATTGCGCGGGAAATCGTCGACGTGCGCCCGCCAGCCCTTGCGCGAGGAGTGTTTGCTCGGCTCGAGCCCGGAGAATAGCGGCAACCCCCGCGCGATCAACGCGGGGGCGGTGAGTTCGTCATCGGGCCAGCGCCCCATTTCGGTGACGATGCCCGCCAGCAGGGGCGCGCACGCGTTCATCAACGCGGGATCGGGGGTGAAATCCGCCGTGATCTCGATCCGGCCCGGCCGCGGCCGGGCGCCGATCGCGGTGCTGAAGCGGTTGGCCGCCAGCAGGATCGCCGGGGCGGGCAACACCCGGCAAAGCGCGTTGGCCAGCCGCGGGCTCACGTGCGGCAGGGAAAAATTATAGTGCGCGCTGAAACCCCGGAGCCGCAGATCCGCGCCGCGACGTTGTTCCCATTCATCGAGCCGGCCGCGGAGGAACGCGATCTGTTCCCAAAGTGACCGCACGGCGCGCGCGCAGCCGACGGCGTCCTGGAGTTCGATCAACCCGGTCGCGACCTCGAGGACCCCCGTATCGAAATAAAGCGCCCCGCCTGAGGGCAAATGCACCGACCGTCCCGAGCGGCGGATAAATCGCCCATCGTGATGGCGCAGCAGGTTGCGCGGGGAGCGAAAGAAGTCTTCAGGCCGCTGTTCCTGGCCGTCTGCCAGCAGGGTAAACTCCGCCTCCAACCCCAGCACGGCGACGCGCGGGGCGGAAGAGGCCAGCGCCTCGGATGATCTTTTTTTGCGAGGAGTCACGCCGGGGGCGCAGAAGTTAGCGTGGAACGGGAGGCGAATCAAAACGAGGCGCAACCGCTTGCGCTCTGAAGCGCCCTCGCCCAGTTTGGATCAACCTTCGCGATTTATGACTTTTCTCCTCTGCCTGGCTCATTTCGGGGCTGGCGCTTTCCTGGTGAACGGCATCCCTCACCTCGTGAGCGGATTGCAGGGCGGCCAGTTTCCCACTCCGTTTGCGAAACCGCGCGGAGTCGGCAATTCGACGGCGCGCACGAACGTCCTCTGGGGAGGCTTTAACGCCGTGGTGGGTTGTCTGCTGCTGCATGCATCGCCCTTTGAACTCGGATTCAATCCTCGATCGGGAACGTTCCTCGTGGGGGCCCTGGTCATGGGAGTTTACCTGGCCACTCATTTCGGGAAGGTGATGCGAGATCGCGAATCATAGCGTCGTGTAACACTGAAATCGGCCACGCGATCTTACTCGTTCTTCACGAAATTGTGCGATTAACCAAGATCTTCCCCCCGAGTTGATCGCGTGGCCGATCTCAATGTTACATTACACCAGCCGACTACAAAGCCGTGAGCGCAGGCCCTTACGATCTCGACCGCTTCGTCCAGGCGCAGCAATCCAATTACGAACAGGCGCTCGCGGAAATCACGGCTGGGCGCAAACGCTCGCACTGGATGTGGTACATCTTCCCGCAGATCGCCGGGCTCGGATCGAGTCCCATGGCGCAGCATTACGCGATCAAGAGCGCCGACGAAGCCCGGGCGTACCTGGATCATCCCGTTCTCGGCGCCCGGCTGCTCGCCTGCGCACAAGCCGCGCTCGCCAACGAGGGACGGTCCGCCACGGAAATCTTCGGATGTCCGGATGACTTGAAATTGCGATCCAGCGCCACCTTGTTTGCGAGCGTGTCGCCGGATGGCTCGGTGTTCCACCGCCTGATCGAGAAGTTCTATCCCCAAGGGATGGACTCCGCCACGCTGCGGTTGCTGGATCAAGGAAGCTGAGCGGCAGCGCTTCGGATGGAGGGATGCCCTCCGTGGCGTCCCTAAATTGGGACGGGACGGAGCCCATCCCTCCAGGGATTGCGGAAGCAAATCGCGTTGGTTTACCCCCATCCGTCGAGCGATGCGCAGGCGAATTCCAGTGCATCCATGGCTTCACCGATCTCCTTCCTGCTGGAAACGTTTTACCTCGACCGGGTGGCGCGTCTCTTCAAAGACACCTTCAACCAGTGGAACGAGGACAAGGCCCCGCAACTCGGCGCCGCCCTCGCCTACTACACGGTGTTTTCGCTCGCGCCGTTGACCCTCGTGCTGCTCGCCGTCTTCAGCCTCGTCTTCGGCGGCAGCCAGCAGGCGCACGAAAAAATCACCGAGCAAATGAAGTATTTCATCGACCCCAGCGCCGTGCAGGTGATCGAGCAAATCCTCGACCAGGCGTCCAAACCGAGCAGCGGAGTCATCGCCACCGTGATCGGCGTGGTGATCGCCCTCTTCGGCGCGAGCGGCGTCTTCGGGGCGTTGCAAGATGCGCTCAACACCATCTGGGGCGTGAAACCCAAGCCCGGCTTGGGAATTCGCGGCTTCCTGAAGGCGCGGTTTCTCTCCTTCGGCATGGTGGGCGGCGTCTGCTTCCTGCTGCTGACGTCGCTCGCGTTTTCCACCCTGGTCAAGGGCTTGAGCGGCTATCTCGACCAGATTCTGCCCGGCGGCCCGGTGATCCCGCTGGCGATTAACCTCGTGCTCGACATCGTCGTCATCACGATGATGTTCGCGTTGATCTTCCGCTTCCTGCCCGACGCCAAGATCGCCTGGCGCGACGTCTGGGTCGGCGCCGGGATGACGACCGTGCTCTTCATCATCGGCAAATACGCGCTCGGTCTGTACCTCGCCAGCGGCAGCGCCGGGTCCGCCTACGGCGCGGCCAGCGCGTTGATCACCACCCTCCTGTGGGTATACTACTCGGCGCAGATCCTTCTCTTCGGCGCGGAGTTTACCCAGGTATGGGCAAACGAGTACGGATCGCACGTCGAGCCGGAACCTCACGCCGTCCGGGTCGAACGGCGCGAGGTGGTCCTGCCCAAGGAAGGCGGGGGTTAAACCTTGTTCTTCGGCGGACGGCCGCGCTTGGGCTTGGTGCGATAGGTGGCGGTCTCTTCGAGCAGCACGTTGCCGTTGGGCATCTTGCCCGCGTGCGCCTTGGCCAGCTCGCGGACGAACTTCGAGTTGGACCCCAGGTACTTCAGCGTGAAGAGCTCTTCGCGCACCGTGCTCGCCGCGCCGGCCTTGAGGTGCTTGTTGTCCACCAGCCAGCGGACCAGCTTCTCGAGCACTTTCTCGCTCGCGTGGCGTTGCCCGTTCTCGATCTTGATCCAGCCCGGGGTTGAGATGAAGCCCTGGGAACCCAGCGCATCCTGTGAGAGGCCAGCCTCACGACGCAAAGCCTTTAACTTTTCTCCAAGTGTCATTTTATATATGTCGCAGCATTCAACCGGCTGGGTTCCCGCGAGGAACCGCGGGGTAATTTCCCCAGCCCACGGCATTTAGATACCTTACTACACCGGATGCATCTGGCAATGCAAAAGAGTATCTCGCGGAGGATTTGCCGGTTTTTTTCTCACCGGCGCCTCCGTCCAGAAACTATTTGCGAGTGGACCGGTCCCGGCGCCATAGTCCTGCTTCTATGACCCTGACGGAAACCATCCTGGCGCGGGCCAGCGGACGCTCGCACGTCGAGCCGGGCGACAACCTCTGGGTCAACGTCGATGTCCTGCTCACGCACGACGTTTGCGGGCCAGGCACGATCGGCGTGTTCCACCGGGAGTTCGGCCGCGAAGCCAAGGTGTGGGATCGCCAGAAGATCGTCATCATCCCGGACCACTACATCTTCACGGCCGACAGCCTCTCCAATCGCAACGTGGACATCCTGCGCGAGTTCGTCCGCGAACAGGACATCCCGTGTTTTTACGACGTGATCGACGACCCCAACGGCTCGTGGCATTTCGACGCGTCGCAGGGTCAGCTCAAGCGCCAGTACGGCAAAAGCTTCGCGGGCGTCTGCCACACCGCGCTCCCCGAGAAGGGCCACGTGCGGCCCGGCGAGGTGCTCTTTGGCACCGATTCCCACACCTGCATGGCGGGCGCCTTCGGGCAATTCGCGACCGGCATCGGCAACACGGATGCCGGGTTTATTCTCGGGACGGGCAAGTTGCTCATCAAGGTGCCGGAAACCATGCGGTTCTACCTCGAAGGCGCCCTCGCCCGCGGGGTGAT
Source organism: uncultured Chthoniobacterales bacterium (assembly GCA_964249195.1). GTDB lineage: Bacteria > Verrucomicrobiota > Verrucomicrobiia > Chthoniobacterales > SZAS-18 > CAXUAZ01. The sequence goes on along the minus strand of CAXUAZ010000002.1, from coordinate 2,490 downwards.
GGCCAAGGACGTGATCCTGCACGTGATCGGCGAGATCGGCTTCGACGGCGCGACGTACCGCGCGATGCAATGGGAAGGCCCCGGCGCCTCCGCGCTCGGCATGGATGACCGCATGACGATCACCAACATGGCGATCGAAGCCGGCGGCAAGAACGGCATTTTCCCGGCGGACCAGACCACCTTTGACTACGTCAACGCCCGCACCGCGGCCAACGGCACGAAGGCCGATTACCAGGCCGTGGAGCTGGATAGAAACCAGAAATTCGTCTACGACCAGGCATTCGACCTCTCCAAGCTCGAGCCCACCGTGGCGATGCACCCCGACCCGGGTCAACGCGCGGCGGCGAAGACGCTCGGGCATATCGGCCTGGACCGCGCTTACATCGGGTCATGCACCGGCGGCAAGACGAGCGACTTCCTGGCGTTTGCCGAGGTCGTGAAAGGCAAGACGGTCAAAATTGACACGTTCGGCGTGCCCGCGACGCCGCAGGTGGTCGACGAGTTGCACAAGATCCAGTGGGACGGCCAGAGCGTGTGGCAGCATCTTGAGAGCGCCGGCGTGCAAATGACCGAAAACGCGAGCTGCGCGGCGTGCCTGGGCGGCCCGGTGGATACGTTTGGCCGGCTCAACACACCGATGAACTGCATCAGCGCCACGAACCGCAATTTCCCCGGCCGGATGGGCAACAAGGCGTCGAAGGTTTACCTGGCGAGCCCGTACACGGTGGCCGCGAGTGCGCTCGAAGGGCGCATCACCGATCCGCGCGAGTATCTGTAACGTTTCTCCATGGCAATGAACAACGGGATGTTGGCGGCGGTTGCCTTGATGGGTCTACTGTGCGTTGCCGTGATCGGTTGCGCGGAGAAGAAAGAAGGCGCCGCCACGGCCGCCTCCGTCGCGGGACCGGGCGAGGAACCCTACCGCGTGAGCGCCGAGACGACCTCATTTTACAAGAACGGACCGCAGCAACCAAGCGGCCCCGACCTTGCCCTCAAGAAGGACGCCCGCGTGGTGATGCTCAAGCGCAGCTTCGGCTACAGCCAGGTGCGCACGGCGGATAACCAGGTGGGTTACGTCGGCACGGCCGATCTGACCCCGCTCAGCGCCGAGGAGATTGCGGCCGAGAAGGCGCAGCAGGCCGCGGCGCTCAAGCCTTCGGCGGGGCGCAACCCGGCGATCGTGGGGGAGTATTCGATCCCGCCGGAGGCCGGCCGCGTCGAGAAGCTGCCGGAGCCCGAAGCCAAGCCGACGCCAAATCCGGCGATGTTCCATTATTAGGGAAGCGCTGATTAAAGCAGCGCGTTCATGTTCTGGCCATTGTAGGACGACCGCCCCGGTTGTCGCGGCGGGGCGCTCACTCCGGCAACCGGAGCGGTCGCCCTACAATTTCGCCCGTCCCGATACCGGCCTTTTCATGGATAAAAACAGCCGTTTACGAGCACCGAAGGAATGTCCCGTATGTGGGGAAGACGTTCCTTCTGCATCGTTGGCGTGTCCCGAATGCGGCGCCGATCACCGTTCTGGCTGGAAAGAAGATTCAACATCCGCGGATGGTCTTAGCTTGCCTGACGATGAGTTCGATTATCACGAATTCGTAAAAGAAGAGTTCGGATCCGGCGCGACATCATCTCGCCCGCGACCCATCTGGTGGATCACCGCGTTTATCCTTTTGCTCACATTCGCTGCGTGGATTGTTTTAGCGGCCCGTTGAAATACAGGATGGTCATAGACCGCCGCCCCTTTTGTTCAACTTGCGTCGCCAGCCTCCGTAGCTGAGCTTGGGGCCGCTATGTCTGACAAGTTTACCGCTCGCGTCTTCGTCGTCGGAGACAATATCGACACCGACCAGATCATCCCGGCCGAGTATCTGACGCTCGTGCCGACGATCCCGTCGGAGTACGACAAGTTGGGGTCCTACGCGTTGATCGGGCTCCCGGACGACCTTTACACGACGAAGTTCATCGAGCCGGGCGAGACGAAGACGCCGTACCAAATCGTGGTGGCGGGGCGCAATTTCGGGTGCGGCAGTTCGCGCGAGCACGCGCCGATCGCGCTCGGCGCGGCGGGGGTGCGGGCGGTGGTGGCGGAGAGTTATGCGCGCATCTTCTTCCGGAACTGCGTCGCGACGGGCGAGGTGTTTCCGTACGACTCGGTCGGGCGGCTTTGCGACGTATTGAAAACGGGCGAAGAAGTGACGCTGGATTTCGAGGCCAACACCTTGACGCGCGGCGGCGAGGTGTTCCCGCTCAAGCCGCTGGGCGAGGTGCGCCCGGTGGTGGAAGCCGGCGGGATCTTTGCCTACGCTCGCGAGACCGGGATGATTGCGGCTCGGTAGCTTTTGGAGTCCCTCGGCGACGCTCGCAAGCGCGGGAAGGCAAGGAATTGAGTCCCTTCCGTCCTTTAGGTCCTTTGAGTCCTTTTTCTGGCGACGCACGTTAGCCCGGATATTTCACCTTTGGAGCAAAAAATTAGCGAAGTCCCCACGGTAA
>CAXUAZ010000001.1:63326-84229 GCA_964249195.1 uncultured Chthoniobacterales bacterium | reverse complement strand
ACTCACGCCATGTCGATCATCAACTACGCCAGCAAGGAGATCCAGTTCAAGGTCGTCTACTACGGACCGGCCCTTTGCGGCAAAACGACCAACCTCGCTTACATCCACTCCCGCATTAATCCCGACAACCGCGGCGACCTGGTCTCGCTCGCGACCGCGGCGGATCGCACGTTGTTCTTCGACTTCCTGCCTTTGAACGCGGTCGTCATTAAGGGGTTCAAGACGAAGTTCCAGCTCTACACGGTGCCGGGTCAGGTCATCTACAACGCCACGCGCCAGCTCGTGTTGCGCAGCGTGGACGGCATCGTGTTCGTCGCCGATTCGCAGTGGGACAAGATGGAGGAAAACATCGAGAGCTTCCGCAACCTCGAAGAAAATCTCGCCAAACAAAACATCGCCATCGACGAGGTGCCCTACGTTCTGCAATATAACAAGCGCGACCTGCCCAACACCGCGCCGGTGAACTATCTGGAATTCCTCCTGAACAACCGCAAAAAACGGGTGCAAAGCTTCGAGGTCGTCTCGAGCACCGGCCAGAATGTCTTCGCGGCGCTCAACGCCGTCTCGCAATTGCTCCTGCACAAGTTCAACAAGGAAAGCGAACCGGCCAAAGCCACGACGAAATCGTCGCCCCAGCCGGTTACCCACTAACGTCTCCTTTCGCCGCATGCACGCCGTTCTCGGATAATCTTATGGAGTCCATCCCCGTATTGACCATTGAGGACGTCGCGAACATCGACAACGTCCTGCAAGAATACCTGCAGAAGTCGGAGAGTGAATTGGCGGTCATCATCGACAAGGGGGGCAACGTCATTTCGCAATGCGGCGACCTCGAGGTGATGGATGTCACCATCATCGCGGCTCTTGCCGCCGGCAGCTTTGCCGCCACCAAGGAACTCGCGCGCCGCATCGGCGAGGTGGAGTTCAACGCCCTCTACCATCAGGGCAACGGCAGCCACATCTTCATGAACTCGGTCGACGACGACACGATCATGATCACCGTTTTCGGGTCTGACACGACGGTGGGTCTGGTGCGTTATTACGCGACGGGCGCCTGCCAGGCGATGGCAACCCTGCTGGATTCCTTGCGCAGCCGCCAGCAGACCCACGGGTTCCATTTCGACTCCGCCGACATCGTGGCCTCCGCGATCTCGGAAGCGTAGGCGCCAAGGTGGATCGTGCGCTCCGAGCGCGATGCCGAAACCCTCAGCGGCGCAGCCGCTCTCGAAGCCATTCACTTTTCGCTGGACACCGTCCCGACCGCCTCGGATGGTTGCACCTCGGTAGGGTGCGATTGATCGATGATCGACTTTGTTCAAAAAGGCGGGCCGTTGATGTGGCTGTTATTGGTGGCCAGCATTGTTGCCGTGGCCGTGTTTGCCGATCGGCTGCTCTACCTTCATCGCATCACCATCCAGGTCGGCGACTTCGTGCGCGGCCTGGCCAACCTGATCGGCCGCGGCGCTTACGCCGAGGCACAGGTGCAATGCATGAACACGCCCGGACCCGTCGCGCGCGTGATTCACGCCGCCATCCTCCGCCACAACATGCCGCGCGCCGAGCTCAAGGCGATCGTGCAGGAAGCCGGTCAACTCGAGGTCCCACGGCTGGAGAGTTACCTTCCGTTGCTTTCCACGCTGGCCCATGTGTGCCCCCTCATCGGGTTGCTCGGCACGGTCACCGGGATGATCAACGCGTTCGTCAAAGTCTCGTCCCAAGGCGGGTACGTGACCGCGAACACCCTTTCCAACGGCATCTACCAGAGCCTGCTCACCACCGCGGGCGGCCTCGCCGTCGCCATCCCCGCGTACCTCGCGCACAACTATCTTTCGTCGCGCATCAACGCCCTCCTGCACGACATGGAGCGCGCCGGCATTGAGATCGTCAATCTCCTGATCGACACCCGCCGCGAGCACGACATCATCCCGTTCGAAGCCGCCCATCGCCGCGCGCCGCAGAAGGAGTCGCGGTAACGACTGCCGCCGTGAAATTGACCCGTTCCGCTCCCCTTCCCGCGGGCCCGCTTGGTCTGGCCGCGTTGGTCAACGTGGTGTTGCTGCTTCTGTTTTTCTTCCTGCTCGGGTCGTCGTTCGTGCTGCAACCTGGCCTTGCCGTGAGCCTGCCCGTCTCGCGTTTCAATCTCCCGCCACAGGTCGACGCGCAGATCGTCAGCATGCAGGCGGGGCCTCCGACGCGCGTGTATTATCGGGATCAGCAAATCACCGTCCCAGCGTTGGGTCGCGCGCTGGCGTCGTTCCGTGGATCGCCGCGGTCCATCATTTTGCGGGCGGATCGGCAGACGCCCTACGATCTCGTGGTGTCCGTCGTCGACCAGGCGCTGGAACAAGGGTTCTCGGTTTCCATGGCCACGGCGCCGCCGCCGGAAACGCCGTGACCTCGCCTGAACCGGCGCCGCCGCTGATCTTCGCCGGGCGTCGTCCGCCGCGACGGCTCTTGATCCTGCTGTCGCTGCTCGTGCTCTCGGCCCTCGCCCACGCCGTCAGCTTTTATATTCTGCAAGTCGCCTACACGCCTACGGTGACCCTCCCGCCCCCGCCGGCCGAAGTGACGCTCCTCGCGCCCAATCGCGCGCTCAACCGCTGGCTGTCCATCACCGATCCTGCTTTGATGACCAACCCGTCCCTCGCCGGGCGCGACCTGTCGGCGCTCAGCTTTCATTACGTCCCCTCCTACGCCTCCGCGCCTCCGGCGTACCGCGCGCTGGATCTCACCGCGCCGGTGACGCCGCCGGCGCCCGGGAACATCTTCAGCGCTCCCCCCTTGCCGGCCGTAAACGCTCCGCCGCGCCCCCCGCCTCTCTCGGCGCCCTCCGGGGTTTTGCTCGATCCGTTCATTGCCTCGCTCGCGCCCGGCGCTCTGCCGCCGGTAAAAGTCTCGATCGCTTCGACCGCGGCAAAGCCGTTGGAACCCACGGTCTTCCTCGTCGGCCCCCGCAGCGATGGCGGGGCGCCGTTTGTCTTTCGCGAATCTTCCTCGGGCAATGCCGCGGCCGATGAGTACGCCCGCGGCTATCTCGCCCGCCTCCCCCTCGCTCCCGCGGGCGACGCTGCGCCGTGGGGGCGCGCTTCCTTTCACTGGGGCGCGGATGTGTTCGCCGAGGGTCGCCCATGATCCGCGTGCCGCTGACGGTCATCGTCTATTTGTACCTCTTCGTCTTCGTCGGCGTGCTGCTTACGGCTTGGGTCGTCCACGAGCGGCGGCGGCGGGAGCGGACGCGCGCCGCGTTGCAATTTCGTTTGCGCTGCGCGATATGTGGGCTTGAATTTGAAGACCGCAGCGCCGAATCCCTGGCGCATTGCCCGCGTTGCGGACAACCGAACGAGCGGCTCCCTTTAGACCCTTTGTAGTTTAAGCATTTTTTATGGGCATGTGGATTGGTCGAAACCGCAAAGCGAGAGTCACCTACGGCTTTGATGAAATTGCGCTGGTGCCCGGGCGGGTCACCATCAACCCCAATGAGGTCGATACGACCTTTCTGATCCCGCGTCGCGACGCCGAACCGCTCCGTCTCTCCATCCCGATCCTCGCCAGCGCGATGGATGGCGTGGTCGACGTGCCGTTCGCCATCGAGATGGGACGCCTCGGCGGCCTCGCCGTGCTCAATCTGGAAGGCGTGCAAACGCGCTACAAGCATCCGCAGGAGGTGCTGCACAAGATCGTCGGCGCCGAGAAGGATGAAATCACCTCGCTGTTGCAGAAGATCTACCTGGAGCCCGTGCAGGAAAATCTCATCGGCGCGCGCGTGCGCCAGATGAAGGAAGCCGGCGTGCTCGCGGCCGTCAGCTCCATCCCGCAAAAGGCGGCGCAATACGGCCGGCTCGCCGAGGAAGCCGGCGCCGACGTGTTTGTCGTCCAGAGCACGGTCAGCACGGTCAGACACATCTCGACCGAATACGAGTCGCTCGATCTGGCAAAATTCTGCCGCGAATTGAAGATTCCGGTGATCGTTGGCAACGCCGTGGGCTACGATGTGACCCTCGAGATCATGGGCTGCGGCGTCGCCGGCGTGCTCATCGGGGTGGGCCCCGGCGCCGCCTGCACCTCCCGCGGCGTGCTCGGCCTCGGCGTGCCGCAGGTCACCGCCACCGTCGACTGCGCCGCGGCGCGCGACGCTTACCACAAGCAGACCGGCCGTTACGTCCCCATCATTACCGACGGCGGCATGCGCACCGGCGGCGACGTCTGCAAGGCGCTCGCCTGCGGGTCGGATGCCGTCATGATCGGCAGCCCCTTTGCCAAAGCCCACGAGGCCCCCGGCCACGGCCACCATTGGGGCATGGCCACGCCGCATGCCAACCTGCCCCGGGGCACGCGCATCAAGGTCGGCGCCACCGGTCCGCTCAAGCAGATCCTCTTTGGCCCCGCCAGCGTGGATGACGGCAGCGAGAACCTCGTGGGCGCCATCACGACTTGCATGGGCAACGTCGGCGCGGCGAGCATCCGCGAGTTTCAAGAGACCGAGATCATCATCGCCCCGTCGATCAAGACCGAGGGCAAACTTTTCCAAACGGTGCAGAGCGTCGGCATGGGCGCGCGCTAAAAGCCTTTTCACGCCGCCGCCGCGGCCTTCGGGAAATTGCGCTTGAACAGCGCCGGTGTCCTCTGCTCTCTTTGCGATCCCCCTAACTTTTATGACCGAACGCAGAGTAGTGATCACCGGGATGGGCGTCTTGAGCCCGGTCGGCAACGATCTGGACACCTTTTGGCGCAACCTCACCACGGGGGTGAGCGGCATCGCGCCCATCACGGCTTTTGACGTCAGCAACTACGACTGCAAGATCGCCGGGGAAGTGCGCGATTTCGATCCGCTCAACTTCTTCAAAAATCCCAAGGACGTCCGGCGCACGGACCGTTACGCGCAGCTCGCCATGGGCGCCTCCAAGATGGCGCTGGCCGACTCCGGCATCGATCTGGGCGCGGTGAACCTCGAGCGTTTCGGTTGCAATGTGGGCAGCGGCATTGGCGGATTGCGCACCCTGGAGGTGCAGGACCGGCTCCTCCAGGCCAAAGGCCCGCGCCGGGTGTCGCCATTCATGATTCCCATGATGATCTCGAACATGGGCAGTGGCCTGGTGAGCATGGAATTCGGCCTGCAGGGCCCGAACATTTGCCACGTGAGCGCCTGCGCGACGGCCAATAACGCCATCGGCGAGGCCTGGCGCGTGATCAAGTTCAACGACGCCGACGCCTTCGTGGCCGGCGGCAGCGAAGCCTCCGTCGTTTCGCTGGGCATCTCCGGTTTTGACGCCATGAAAGCGCTCAGCAACCGCAACGACGAGCCGACCCGCGCGAGCCGCCCGTTCGACAAGGACCGCGACGGCTTCGTCTTGAGCGAAGGCGCCGGCGTCCTCGTCCTGGAAGAACTCGAACACGCCAAAAAACGCGGCGCCCGCATCTACTGCGAACTCGCCGGCTACGGCCTGAGCGCCGACGCCTACCACATGACCTCTCCCTCTCCAGAAGGCGCGGGGGCGGCGCGCTGCATGGAGATGGCGCTGCGCCACGCCGGCGTCACCCCGGATGAGGTCGATTACATCAACGCGCACGGCACCTCGACGGGCCTGGGTGACATTTGCGAAACGAAGGCGATCAAGCGCGTCTTCGGCCCGCGCGCGACCCAACCCGGCGGGGGGCTGCTGGTCAGTTCCACGAAGTCAATGACGGGTCACACCCTCGGCGCCGCCGGCGCGTTGGAGATGGCCGCGTGCGCGTTGGCAATTCGCGATTCGCTGATCCCGCCGACGATCAACCTCGACGAGCCCGACCCCGAGTGCGATCTCGACTACGTCCCGCACAAAGCCCGCGAGCACAAGGTGCGCATCGCCGTGAACAACTCCTTTGGCTTCGGCGGCCACAACGCCACCTTGATCGCGAAGGCGTTTGAGGATTAAACGAAGAGGGGTCGCCTCCATTCAGAGTTTTCAACGCTGGGAGGTTGGACACCTGTTCGTGGTCGTTTGCCGCGTCTCCTCATTCTTGGCCCGATTGCAGCCGCTCGGCGATGCGGTCAGGGCTTGTTCGCAAATCAACGACTGCGTGCACAAAAATGCGTCGGCCCTCAATGACGTAGAAAATGCCGAATGGCGAGCGCGGAATCAGCAAACGACGAAATGGAGCGAGGTAGTTCGGCCCCGCCTCCGGGAACTGACGAATCCGTCGCAGACAATCGTCAAAGATTTCGTAAAACGCGTCTCCTCGCCGTCCGTAGATGGCCAAGAACTCCATTTCCGCTCCCAACAGGAGTTCGATCTCCACGGCCGTTTACTTGCCGATCCGCCGCTTCACGTCTCCCCAAGACGACCAAGCATGCGTTCCGGCCTTGAACTCAGCGTATCGTTGTTCGAGGAGTCGAACGATGACGGGATCTGGTTCCGCAGAAGGAACGCGGTTCAGTTCATCCCAGAGCTCCGTTGCGAGCTGTATCTTCTGGCTTTCGCTCAGCCGCTGGATTTCCGGCAGTTGTTCGATCATTGAGGGTTATCCTACGATTCTAATGCAACCCAGCAATTCTTTCTTCGGTGATCCTGGAGCGGATGAGCCTCATAAAAAGGGTAAATTCGTTTCTGCGAGCCGGTTGACCGAGCACGGGATTTTGGACAGGATGAACAAGATTGTCAGGATGGAAGAATCGAGGAACGACCAGAACCTCCGAAATCCGCCTTCCTCCTAATCCTGTTCATCCTGTCAAAATTTCGGCTCCGCCCCGGCCATTGCGTCGTCGTCCATTCACGCGGACCGTAGCCGCCACCATGCGCTGGTCCTTTCGCATCGCCCGGATCTCCGGCATCGACGTCAAACTGCACGTCACCTTCCTGCTGCTCCCGCTCTTGCTGGGCTTCAGCGGGTACGCGGCGGGCGGCGGGCGGTTGAGCGGTGCGGTCGAGGCGATCGTGCCGTTGTTCCTCCTGTTCGGCTGTGTGCTGCTGCACGAGTTCGGCCACGCGCTCGCGGCGCGGCATTATGGAATTCACACCGAAGACATCACGCTCCTGCCGATCGGCGGCATCGCCCGGCTCGAGCGCATGCCCGAAGAACCCGCGCAGGAACTCGTCGTCGCCCTTGCCGGCCCGGCCGTGAACGTCGCCATCATCCTCGGGCTGGGCATCGCGCTCGGCGCTGACAGCTTGCGCTGGGCGTACACCAGCCGGCTTCAAGACGCCTCGGGTGACCTCCCGATGTCGCTCTTCCTGCTCGCGGTTAACGTCAAGCTGCTGCTCTTCAATTTAATCCCGGCGTTCCCCATGGACGGCGGCCGCGTCCTGCGCGCGACGTTGACTGCCGGTCTCGGTTACGCCCGCGCCACCCGGATTGCGGCGACGATCGGCCAGCTCTTCGCGGTCGCCTTTGCGCTGGCTGGCCTTGGCATCTTGCTCCCCCACGTGATCGGCACGAATTGGGTGCTCGTTTTCATCGCCTACTTCCTCTACACCGCCGGGGCGCAGGAGGCGAGCGCCGCCAGCATTCGCAGCCTCACCCGCAACATCCGTCTCTCGGAAGCCACCATGACAGACTTCCGCTCCCTGCCCCCGGGCGCCCGGCTCGGCGACGCGGTGGAACTCCTCGTGCGCACCTCGCAACACGATTTCCCCGTGTTGGATGAATCCGGCAAGGTCTGCGGCATCCTCGCGCGGCAGGACCTCATCGCGGGCTTAAGCGCCTCCGGGCCGGAAACACCCGTCGCCGACGTGATGCGGCGCGATGTCCCCACGGTCTCGGCGCACGCGTCCTTCGAGCAGGCGTTTGCGCTCATGCAAAGTTCCGGCAGCCCCGCGCTGCCGGTCGTCGACCATCTCAACCGGCTCGTCGGCCTCATCACGCCCGATCACGTCGGCGAGATGATGATGGTCCACTCGGTGCTCGAACGCGGCGGCCGCCCTCCGTGGCGGCTCCCGGCGCCCCCCGTCTAACGATATAGCGCGGGTTTTCTTCTTGCGGGCGCGCGGCGGGTATGGATTCATCTTGCCCCTGTGTCGTTCCCGTTCCATCTCGCCGCCATTGATCTCGACGGCACGTTGCTGGGTCCGGATCACCAGGTGAGCCCGCAAAACGCCGCCGCGTTGACGGAATTACAGGCGCGCGGGGTGATCGTCGCCATCGCCTCCGGCCGCCGCTACCAAAACAGCATGCGCCTGCACCGTTCGCTCGGGCTTCAGGGCCCGATCATCTCCTGTCAGGGCGCGCTCGTCATCGATCCCGCGACGGAGGCAGTCTTCGAAGAACATTTCCTGCCCGCGCCGCTCGCCTCCGAGTTGGTGGCCGATGGAGAATCGCGCGGCTATTCCGTCATCTATTATCACCGGCGCCGGTTGTGCGTGGCGCGACGCGATCATTGGATCGAACTGTACGAGTCGCGCATTGGCGAGAAGGCTGAGATCATCCACGACTTGCGCACCCTCGAAGGCGCCGAAGCGCTCAAAATCGTCTGGTACGGCGAGCCCGCCGATGTTCGCGCCGCCCGGGCTCGCGTCGAGGAGAAGTACCGCGACCGGGCCGATGTCCTCTCGACCGATCCCGAGAACCTGGAATTCATGCTCGCGGGCATCGATAAGGGCGTCGGCCTGCGCGCGGTGATCAAACATTACGGATTGCCGATCGAGAGCACGGTCGCCTTTGGCGACAGCGAGAACGACGTTCCCATGCTCCGCCTCGCGGGCTTGGGCGTGGCGATGGATGGCGGCACGGACGTGGCCCAAAATGCCGCCGGGTTGATCGCGCCGCCCGGCCCGCCGGAGACCAGCTTCGCCCGCGCCGTCGCCGCCGTGTTTGCACGCTTCCCATGAAACGCCGCGCCGCCCCCGGTCTGGCGCTCGCCATGGACATCGGGACGTCCTCGTTGCGCACCGCGCTGTTCTCGCTCGACGGCCATCGCCACGAGGCCACGACTTCCCAGCAAACCTACCGCCTGCGCACAGCGGACGATGGCGCTGCCGAACTGCCGCCCGCCGCCTTGCTCGCCGCCGCCATCAAGGCGCTGACCGCAACCCTCTCCCGCCAAGATGCCGATCGCGCGCTCCGCGGCCAACCCATCATTGCATGGGGCACATCCTGCTTCTGGCACAGCCTGCTCGGGATCGACCAAAAATACGCTGCGCTGTCTCCCATCTACACGTGGGCTGACTCCCGGTGCGCCGCAGACGCTGCCCGCCTGCGCGAGGCGTTGAGCGAGCCCGCGGTCCACGCTCGCACGGGCTGCATGTTGCGCGCGAGCTTCTGGCCGGCAAAATTGGCGTGGTTGCGCCTCACGCAGCAGTCGCTCGTGCGGCGGGTCGCTCACTGGGTTTCGCCGGTCGATTTCTTGCACGCGCAATTCTGCGGCGAATTGCGCCCCAGCCTCTCGATGACGAGCGGCGCCGGCATGCTCGATCTCGCCTCGAGATCCTGGGACAAAGAAATCGCTCGCGCGGTTGGTTTTCGCCCGACGCACGAGCCCGGCTTCGAGTCCGCCGGGCCGCTATTCCTCAAGGGCAAATTCGCGGCGAAGTTCCCTCGATTGCGCGAGACGCCGATCCTCCCGGCGATCGGCGACGGCGCCGCCAGCAATCTTGGCTCTGGTGCGACCCGGCGCGGGGTCGCGGCGATTAATTACGGCACCAGTTCCGCCGCCCGCATTGTGCGGACGGGCGTCTACCGCCCCGCCCCGATGGGCCTTTTTTGCTACGCCATCGACTCGAAGCGATGGCTCGTCGGCGGCGCCACCAGCAACGCCGGCAACGTTTACCAGTGGGCCTCCGACGTATTTCGCGTCGAGGCAGCCGTCCGCCATCACCCCGAGCCGAGCCCGTCGCTCGTCGCCCTGCCCTTCCTCAACGGCGAGCGCGCGCCTACCTGGCGCGAGGATCTCCCGGCCGCATTCATCGGGATGCGGCAGAATCACACGGCCGCCGACCTTCACCGCGCGTTCACCGACGCCACGTTCATCCGCCTGGCCCAGATCGTGGCGCCGCTGGAAAAGGCCGCTGGCGTCAGGCTGCGCTTTGTCATTTCGGGCGGCCTGTCGCGTTCCGCCTCCTCGGTCCAACGGCTGGTAAACGCCCTCGACCGCCGTTGCCAGGCCAGCGACGAACCGGAGGCGTCCTTGCGCGGAGCGGCCGTGTTTGCGCTGGAAGAAATCGGCCACAAGACCGCGACCCCAAGGTGGTCAAGCATCCTCAAGCCCGATCCGAGGATCGCGCGACTCTACGCCGCCGCCCGCAAACGGCAGACCCTCCTCGAAGAAGGCTTCACCGAACTCACCCGCCGCCTGCGGGAGATCGACTAACTCTTCTTCTTAAGCTGACCCGGCTTGTGCGCCGCCTTCGCGCCGGTCTTATCGCTTTTGACCAGGTATTCCGGGTTCTCCTTCGACGCGCTGACCTGATGCGTCTTGATCTTTATGGGGGAAGTCACTTTCTTCTCCACCGTCCCCTTGATCGTGCCCTGGGAGCTATTCCACTCCACCTTGTCGCCTTTTTTGAGTTCTTTAGCCATGTCGCTGATACGCCTCCTGACGAGGCCGCGGTTGCACTATTTAGCCGGTTCGGCGAACTCGATGTGCAACGAATGCACGTCACGATCTTTCCACTCCTGCTTCGACCAGGGCCGCGTGTTGTAATCGTTCATCGTCAACCCGATCATGATGACCAGCCATGCCAGCGCCGCCCCCGCGAACAGCCACGTCATCGGCTTGGCGTAGCGCACCTCCATGAAGAACAACGCAATAAGCGCTGCTTTCACGATGGAGATGCTCAACGCCGCCACCACGCTGAAGGCGCCGAGATTCAGATAGTTTGCCGCCACGCTCATCCCGAGCAATACGATCAACGCGACAAACGTCTTCACATACACCCGGGGCGGAACAATCTGCGTAATCATAGAGTGCGATGTCCGACTAAATAGTACAATGGAAAGAGAAACACCCAGACGACATCCACGAAGTGCCAATATAAGCCCGTAATTTCGATCGGCGTAAAATAAGCAGCCGAGAAACGTCCCCGCCAAGCGAGCGCCGCCATGACCACGAGCAGCGCCACGCCCACGATTACGTGAAAGCTATGCAACCCCGTCGTAATGAAATACAGCACGTAAAACATCTGTGTTTCCCTTGGCGGCCCGGCTGCCTCCCAGCGAAAATTCCGGCCGGGAAAATGTCCTTCCGAGACATCCCTCCAATATTCGTATCCATGCAGCAATAGAAACAGCCCGCCGAACGCCGCCGCCCCGAGCAGAAGCGCCGTCAACAAGCGCCGCGAGCCCATTTTCGCCGCGTGCGCCGCCATCGCCATCACGAAGCTGCTGATCAGCAGGATGGCCGTATCGGCCGTGCCGCACCCCACGCTCAACGCCCGGCTGGCTTCCGCAAACGCTTGCGAATACGCCGTGCGATAAACCGTATAGGCCACGAACAACCCACCAAAAAAAAGCACTTCGGTCCCTAGAAAAAGCCACATCCCGAGGTGAGCCGCCTCGTGCTCGGCCGACGTGGAAGTAACGTCAGACATGTTCTAGAGCGGCCTCCTCCGGCAATCCATCATCCTGCAAAGGCGGATAAGAATACGGCGGCTCGGTCACGACCGGCGTTTCCGGGAAATTACCGGTGGGCGGCGGCGAAGTGGTCTTCCATTCCAGTCCCGTGGCGCCCCACGGATTTGCCGGTGCGCTGGCGCCCTTCTTCAAAGACCAGATCAGATAGAAGAACGGCATCAAATACCCCACGCCCAGGATTGAGGCGCCCGCCGTGGACATCACGTTGAGGATCTGAAACTCCGGCGGGTAAGCATGGTAGCGTCGCGGCATCCCCAAATAGCCCAACAAAAATTGCGGAAAGAACGTCAGATTAAACCCGATGAACGTCACAATCGCCGCCAGTTGGCCCAACGCCTCCGGGTACATCCGGCCGGTGATTTTCGGCCACCAGAAGTGCAGCCCGCCCATGAACGCCAACACCATCCCGCCCACCATGATGTAGTGGAAATGCGCGACCACGAAATAGGTGTCGGTCAAATGCACATCCGCCGCCAACGCCGCCACGAACAACCCGGTCAATCCTCCAATGGTAAACAGCCCGATGAACCCCAGCGCATACAGCATCGGCGTTTCAAACGAAATGGAACCGCGATAAAGCGTTGCCGTCCAATTAAACACCTTGATCGCGGAAGGCACCGACACCAAAAAGCTCAGGAATGAAAACACCATCCCCGCATAGAGCGACTGGCTGCTGACAAACATGTGGTGACCCCATACGAGAAAACCCAACACCGCGATCGCCATGCTCGAAAACGCCACGAATCGATATCCAAATATCTGTTTGCGCGAAAAACACGTGATCAGTTCGCTCACCACGCCCATCCCCGGCAGAATCATGATGTAAACCGCGGGATGCGAATAGAACCAAAACAGATGCTGAAACAGGATCGGGTCTCCACCCAACGCCGGATTGAAAATCCCGACGCCCCAGACCCGCTCGATCATCATCAAGAGCAGCGTGGTCGCGAGCACTGGCGTCGCCAGAACCATAATCAGGCTTGTCGCGTACAGCGACCAGACGAAGAGCGGCAGCCGCATCCACGTCAATCCCGGCGCACGCATCTTATGAATGGTGATGATGAAATTCAACCCGGTGATAATCGACGAGAATCCCGCGATGAACACCCCTGCCGCCATCGCCATCACGTGCGTGTTGGAATAAGCGCTGCTGTATGGCGTATAGAAAGTCCAGCCCGTGTCGACTCCGCCCGCCACGATCGAGTAAAGCGTAAAAAGGCCCGCCGCGATAAAGATGTACCAGCTTGCCAGATTCAAGCGGGGGAACGCCACGTCGCGCGCCCCCAACATCAGCGGCAGGAGAAAATTGCCAAGCACGGCGGGAATCGACGGCACCAGGAAAAACCAGATCATCAGCACGCCGTGGATCGTAAATAGTTTATTATATGTTTCCGGCAGCACGAGGTCGCCGCGCGGCGTCAATAACTCGATCCGCATCATCGCCGCGGCCACCGCCGCGATGGCGAAGAAGAACAGAATCGTAAATAAATAAAGCAACCCAATCCGCTTGTGGTCGGTTGTCCCCAGCCACGATCGAATCGAAGTCTGCTCCGTCAGATAATTCTCAGATGTCATGGACGTTCAGTTGGTGGATGGGAACCGATGGATTTCAGGTATTGCACGATCTCGAAGACCTGCCCCTCGTCGATCTGCCCCTGGTAGCTCGGCATCACGGGAGCATAGCTTGCAACGATCTGCTTCTGGGGAAGAAGGATCGAATCGCGCAGATACGGTTCATCCGCCAGGACCACGGTTCCGTCTTGCAGCGGCACCGGCTGGCCGTACAAGCCGGACAAACTCGGCGCGCGAATCGTGGAGCTGACTCCGTGGCAACCGCTGCAACCCAGCGAGTGGTAGAGCCGCTCGCCCGATTGTGCCATCGTGGCCTGCGGCGGATCGCGATGAAGCCACTGCGCGTACTCGTCGGGCGATTGCACGACCACCTCACCGATCATTTGCGAGTGTCCCGTGCCGCAAAACTCCGAGCAAAACAGGTGATAGGTTCCCACTCGCGTGGGCGTAAACCATTCGCTCGTGTATTTGCCCGGCACCACATCCTGCTTGGTGCGAAACGCCGGAATGTAAAAACTATGAATGACATCCTGCGAAGTCATCAGGAGCCGCGTGCTGCGCCCGACGGGAACATGCAAGGCGTTGATCTCTCGTTTACCTTCCGCGTGCTGAACGTACCACATCCATTGCTTGCCGATGACGTGAACTTCCATGGCATTCGCCGGGGCCGATTCCAACTGGTAGTAGAGCGCCGCCCCCCAGGCGAAGATGACCACTCCGATCATCATAGGAATTACGGACCAAACGATCTCGACCTTCCACGTCGCAACCGTCAGCGCCGTTCGCTTGGCCGGATTGCCGCGGCGGTACTTATATAAGAAGAACGCCATCGGGATGAAGACGACGGCCAAAAAGAACGCCGTCACCGCGAGCAAAAACACCAGCAGCAAATCCACCTGCCCAGCGTTTGAGGACGCCTCTTCGAGATAAAGATGCGGCGTCATGTGACTCTCAGCCGGTAAATCAAGAATGCGAGACCGGCGAGGGTCGCCATGCCGGCCACGCGCATTGCATTGATGATTAAGGCGCCGTATTTGCCGGCGATGGGATTGGTGTGAAAACACAGGAGCAACAAGCGCTCGATCGGCGAACCGACGCGGTTCGCGCCGGCCGCGTTGAGGGCGGTTTGCAGTTCGCGCCCGTCGAAGGTTACGCCGAAGAAATACCGCGAGACCTTCCCCTCCGGCGTCAGCACGACAAAGCCGCTGGCGTGCGCGTATTGCTTGCTTTCCGGATCGTACGCGTAGTGAAATCCTATCGCATCCGCGACGCGATGAATCTGCTCATCGCTGCCGACCAGGAAGTGCCAGCCCGCATCCGCCCCGGCGCGATGGTAACGCTTGAAGTAGGTGCGTTTCTGCGCGGCCGCCACGGCGGGCGTCTGCTGGGGATCGATGCTCAGGTCGATGAGGTCAAACTGCGTCCCGGTCGTCGCGCGCAGGTCGTTGAGGGTTTCCACCACCCCGTTGAGCACCAGAGAGCAGAGCATCGGGCATTCCGCGTAACCCAGCAGCAGGATCGAAGGACGGCGGCCGACGCAATCCCCGAAGCGGACGGGCCGCCCGTTCTCGTCTTGAAACGCCGCGTCGAGGGGCACTTGCGCGCCGAGCTTTTGCGCGAAGTCGGCGCGGCTCGTCAACGAATCAGCGCGAGCAGTCGTCAGCATCACGAGCAATAGAAACACGCGCATCATGGATTTGGCTGCCGTTGCAAATCTTCGAAACTAACCGGCGGTGAAGTGACGGGCGGCAGTCCGCGCTGCACGAGCAGTTTCATGGCTTCATTGATCGGGATACGGACGGCGCCGCCTGGTTTATTTTCCCACGCGTATTCGCTTAATTTGTCGGCGTCCGCCTTGCGCATCTCCGCGAGTTCCTCTTCGGGCCGGAGCTGGAGGAGCGGCCCATCGTACTTCGCGCCGGCATCCGCCAGCGACGAGGCGCCCGGCTCCTGCCGCATGCCGAATCCTCGGTACAACAATAAAGACGCACCCAGCACCGACAGCACAAACACCGCGATGCCCACGCCGGCCAGCGCGATGCGTTTGACGTTGACGTCACTGCGCTCGTGCTCAGACATAGGCCTCCTCTTGCTCGTTACCCAACGCCCAACAAAACATCGCGCTCCAAAAGCCGCCGATGGCCAAAAAAGCTGCCCCATCCATCCAGGAAATCGCAAACCCCGTCGGATGCAGCGAAGGCGCGATCTGCCACAACACCTCGACCGCGTGAACGCACAACACACCAAAGGCGATGCGCGCGAGAATCTCCGGCCGCCGCTTGGCTTCACGCCAAAGCAGAATCGCAAACGGCACGGCGAAATGGAACAATCCCAGAAAAATGGCCACCGTCTTCCACCCGCCGGCGACGCGATGCAAATACCACGTGATCTCGCGCGGCAGATTCCCCGACCAGATGATGATTAACTGAGACACCGCCATGTAGGCCCATAGCATGACGAACGCGAGCAGCAGATTTCCCAGCCGATGAAAATCTTCCGTGCTTACCGGCGCTCGTCTCCGGGCCGCCAGGAAAATCGATAAGGCTAGCGCGCCAAGCATCTGGCCGATCATGATCTGAATCGGGAAAATGGTGGAAGTCCAATCGTTCTCCAGCACCATGATCCAATCCACCGAAGCCACCGTGCCGAGCACGGCGAAGAGCACGATCCCCGGGCCGCTGAGCGTGCGCATCCGGCGGGTCGGCGCCGGGTCCGTGGTTCGGTCCTGCTCGCGCGACCAACGACGCAAAAAGAACGCCAGACCGTTCCACAAGCCGAAGACAATGACCGTGCGTAAAACAAAAGCGGGCGTATTCAGATAAAAGAGCTTCTTGGCGAGCATCGCGTCGTACGGCCCCGGCTGCGCCCACGTGTAGAGATGGGGCAGCCCAAAGAACAGCGGGACAATCAAGAGGGTCATCAGGGGCAGGGTCCCCATTGCCGCTTCGAGGAAGCGCCGGATGACAAATCCCCAACTACCCCCGGTAAGATGATGAATCATCAGCAGCCCGAGCGCGCCCACCGCGAGCCCCACCCAGAACGCATAACCAAATAGATAAGAGAAATAGAATTGCGGCGCGTTCCACCCGGCGCCCAAACCACAGAGCAGCGCGCCAACGAAACCCGCAACAAGGCTCAAGCGCGCGGCGTTCAACGGTTGACGCCTCCGAGTTTGGATCGCTCCGGCTCCGGCACGTCTTCAAGACCGGCATGGTGGCTCAGTTGCAGCGCTCTGATATATGCGACAATCGCCCAGCGATCTGCCGCGGGCACGCGCGAGGCGTAGGAATACATCACGCCGTACCCATGGGTGATTACATAGAAGAAATAACCGGGAGGCGCATTGCGCAATCGATCGCTGTGATAAGACTCCGGCGCCGGGAAACCGCGTTGAACAATCATCCCGTTGCCTTCGCCCGCCGCGCCATGGCACACCGCGCAATAAATGCCGAAGCGCTCCTGCCCCCGCTTGAGCAACTCCGCCGTCACGGGGACGGGCAAGGCCGCGGCGAGCTTGCCGTCCTCCGCGGCCCCGGTGAAGAAGACCGTGTCTTCTTCCAAATGCCCTCGCGCGATCGTGTGGGCGGGCGGGGTGCGCGAGGCGGCGTCATCGGGGAAGAATTCGCTTTGCGCCAGCGGCTTGTAGCGGGGCTGGTTGTACATATCCTGCCGGCAACCCGCCAATGCCAACGCCGCGATGAGGAGAGCTTTCATCGCGGCGTCTCCACAATTTGCGCCGGGTGCAGACCCTCAAGAAAGCGGCGGGTGTTCACGTCGTCCCAATGAGCGTCGGCGCGTTCGATGCAAAGAAAGAAGCGATCCACGGTTGCGCGCTCGATGCCCGGCGTGTTGAAGATCGGATGGTGGAACCGAGGCAAGCCGTTGAGCAACAACATGCCGAAGACGCCGCAGAGCGCAGCGGTCAGCACCATCAGCTCGAACGTGATGGGGATGAACATCGGCCAACTGTTGAATGGCCTCCCGCCAATGTTGAGCGGATAAAAAAACGCCATTGCGTACCACTGCATCAAATACCCGCCGATCCCGCCGGCGATGCCGCCAGTCAATACGATCAGCGGCATCCGCGTCCCCTTGCGGCCGAGCGCTTCCGCCAGGCCGTCCACCGGGACGGGCGTGTAGGCGTCCATCTTGCGATAGCCCTCGCGATGCGCGGCCTCGGCGGCGCGCACCACTTCCTCCTTCGTGTTGAAGGCAGCCACGAGTCCGTAAGTGTTCACGCCTTCTCCTCGCGTTGAATCGCCAGTTCGCGCACCTCGGTGATCGAGATCATCGGCAGGCAGCGCACGAATAATAACAGCAGCGTCAGGAAGAGCCCGACGGTCCCGCCAAACACCGCCCAATCCCATACGGTCGGCGAATACATGCCCCATGACGAAGGCACGTAATCCCGATGCAAACTCGTGATGACAATGACAAAACGTTCCAGCCACATGCCGACGTTGACGAACAACGCCACGATAAAAAGCATCCAGGGCGTTGTCCGCACCCGGCGCGACCAGAGCGCTTGCGGAGCGATCACGTTGCAAATCATCAGAAACGCGAAGGCGACCCGGTACGGACCCAGCGCGCGATTGGCCATCATGTAGCGCTCGTAGATGTCCCCGCTGAACCAGGCGAAGAATGCCTCCGACGCGTAGCCGTAGGCAACGATGAGCCCGGTGGCTAACATGATGTTGGCCATGTTGTTGAGGTGCCGGGCGGTGATCAAATTCTCCAGCCGGTAGAGCTTGCGCACCGGGATGATGATATTGAGCACCATCGCGAAGCCCGAGAAGATGGCGCCCGCCACGAAGTACGGCGGGAAAATGGTGGAGTGCCACCCAGGCACGATGGCCACCGCGAAGTCGAAGCTCACCACGCTATGCACCGAAAGCACGAGCGGCGTCGCCAGCCCAGCCAGCAGCAGATACGTCATGCGGTAACGCTGCCAGTGCACGGCCGACCCTCGCCAGCCCAGCGCCGCCAGTCCGTAAACAATTTGCTGCCAGCGCCGCGGCGCCCGGTCGCGCAACGCCGCGAGATCCGGCAGCAAGCCGACGTACCAAAATAATAGCGAGACCGTTAAGTAAGTAGACACCGCGAACACGTCCCACTCCAGCGGACTGCGGAACTGCGGCCACAGCCCCATCGTATTGGGATAAGGCGCCATCCAGAAGAAGACCCAAGGACGCCCGAGATGCAGCAACGGGAACATCCCGGCGCACGCCACGGCAAAGAGCGTCATCGATTCCGCGAAACGATTGATCGAGTTGCGCCACTCCTGGAACACCAGCAATAGAATAGCGGAGATGAATGTCCCCGCATGCCCGATGCCGATCCACCAAACGAAATTAACGATCGCGAACCCCCACGCCACCGGCATGTTGATGCCCCAGATGCCGACGCCCTTATAGAGTAGATAGCTGACGGAGAATAATAGTGCCATCAACAGCGAGAACGCCGCGGCGAAGGCGCCGAGCCACCCCTTCGGGCGCCGGCCTTCCAGCACGATGTCGCCCACCTGCTCGCCCACGGAGCGGGCGGTCTCGCCCGGCGCCATCAGCTCGTTGGGATAACCCAACGGCGACAGGGGGAATTTATCTTGGGCTTGCATACTAGGCCAGGCGCGGGTTGGGGTTGCCGGTTTTCGCCAGGTACGTGGTGCGCGGCCGGGTGTTTAACTCCGCGAGCATCCCGTAGTTGCGCGTCTGCCGCTTGAGACGGGACACGCGGCTATTTGGATCGTTGATGTCGCCAAAGACGATCGCTTCGGTGGGGCAGACCTGCTGGCACGCAGTGACGATCTCTCCGTCGCGCACGGTCCGATCTTCCTTCTCGGAGGTGATCTTGGCCGAGTTGATCCGCTGCACGCAGTACGTGCATTTTTCCATCACGCCGCGGGAGCGCACGGTCACATCCGGGTTGCGCCCGAGCTTATAGGATAACGTCTCGTTGTCGGCCCACTGGAGGAAGTTAAAGCGCCGTACTTTATATGGGCAATTGTTGGAACAATAGCGGGTGCCGATGCAACGATTGTAGACCTGTTCGTTGAGCCCTTCCGGGCTGTGAAGGGTCGCCTCCACCGGGCAGACGATCTCGCACGGCGCGTTTTCGCAATGCATGCACGGGACGGGTTGGTGGCCGATTGTGGGGTTGTCCGGTTCGCCCTGGAAGTAAGAATCCACGCGGATCCAATGCATCTCGCGCTCGCGGATCACCTGGCCCTTGCCGACGATAGGGATGTTGTTCTCCGATTGGCACGCGATCACGCACGCGTTGCAGCCGATGCAGGAAGCAAGATCGATGGCCATGCCCCAGGCGTAACCCGTATTTGGGTGATCGTTGGGGTAGAGTGTTTCATCGGCGGTTGGCGGCGGCTCGGCGTGCTCCCCGGCGGTGCGGTAAATGTCGCGGCCTTCGAGGTTGTGATGCCGCTGGGTGGTTGCGAGTGGCCAGTGGGCGCCGGCGATCTTGCGCACGCGCAGTCCGGCGCCGAAGCCGGACGTGCGGAGCGCGTTGGCGTTGACGCCTTGCCCGTTGCCGACGCGACCCGCGGCGGTGCGTCCGTAACCCAGGTGCAGGGTCACGGAATCTTTCGCCTGCCCGGGGAGAATCCACACGGGCGCGTGAATCTTCCGGCCGTCGACGGCGAGCTCGACCACGTCTTCGTTGGCGAGGCCGAGTTGCTTTGCCAGGGCGGGGCTCACGAGCGCGGCGTTATCCCACGTCAATTTTGTGACCGGCTTCGGAAGCTCCTGGAGCCAGCCGTTGTTGGCAAAGCTGCCGTCACCCACGCACGGGTCCCCGCGGAAAACGATTTCCAACCCGGCAGCGTTGAGCGTCGTGGCGGGCGGCTCCGCTGCGGTTACCTCTACCACGGGCAGCGCCGAATCTGCGACGACGCCATCGTGGATCGACTTGCGCCAGAATTTTTCGAAGCCGTCTCCCGGACGCTGCGTCTGCCAATAGCCGCGAATGACTTCGTAGCCGCTGGCCGGGTCTTCGAGCAACGCCGCGAGCAACTCGACCGGTGACTTGCCGCCATAGAGGGGCTCGATCAACGGCTGACAGATAGTAACTGTTCCGTCAATGGCGCGAGCGTCCGCCCACGTCTCGAGGAAATGCGCCTGCGGGATATGCCAGCGGCAATGGCGCGACGTCTCGTCGTAATAGGGCGCAAGCTGCACGACCCGCTGCACCCGGTGCAACGCGTCGGCGAACGGAACATCGGCCGGCGCATGGTAGACGGGATTGGCGCCGAGGATCACCAGCAGCTCGACCGCGCCCGCTTTCATCGCGGCGGCAAGCTCCGCCAGGGATTGCGCCGGGCGTTCGGCGGGCGCGCGATAGACCACGGTGCGGCCCACGTTGCCAAATCGAGCGTTGAGCGCATGGGCGGCCGCATGCACCGCGGGCGGCTGATCGTCTCCCGCGATCACTAGCCCCGCGCCAGGGTTGGCCTGCAAATCTTCGGTCGCCGTGGTCATCCATACGCTGCCGCCGGAGAGCAGCCCCGCGATGTCACGCGCACCGATGGCGAGCCGGTGGTCCGCAATCGAGCCGGTGACCGTGGGACTCGGCTCGGCAACGTACAGGCGCGTCTTTGCTTCCCCGCGCCGGGCGGCGGCGAATTGGCGGCCGTGCCGAAGACTGGCCGGGTGGGCGGACAGGAAGTCCGAATCCAACGCGACGATCACCTTCGCCTTGGTCAGATCGTAGTCGGGCTCGATCGGTTGGTCGAACGCGAGACGAACGTTCGCGCGGCTGACCGGCTCGCAACGGTGGATGTG
>CAXUAZ010000001.1:0-63316 GCA_964249195.1 uncultured Chthoniobacterales bacterium | reverse complement strand
GGGAAGTTTTGCGATCAGCGCGTCGAGTTGCGCGGAGAGCGTCGGCGAGGTGACGGTCTCCGTCAGAATCCGCAAACCCGCGCCGCCTTTCGCCGCCTGCTCCGTCATGGCGGGGATCAAGTCCGCCAGGAAAACGCCCCAGGAGCTGATCTCCCCGGCCCGGCGCACCGCGCGCGAGCGGTCGGGATCGTATAGATCGAGGATGGCCGCTTGGTGGAAAATGTTTGTCGCGCCCAGGCTGAACGGATGGTCCGGGTTGCCCTCGATCTTGGTCGGGCGGCCTTCGTTGCTTTCGACCAGAAGGCCGGTCGCGTAGCCGCCCAACGTCATTGCGGTGGCGTAAAACAGCGGGACGCCGGGCAATACTTCCTCGGGTTGACGCACGTAGGGGACGATCTTTTCCTCCGGCTGCCGCGTGCAGGCGGTGGCGCCGGCGAGCGCGATGGAGGCGCCCATGAGTTTCAGAAAATCACGCCGGCTTTGCCCCTCCGCCAACTCGGAAGCGCCCGGCGAGAACTCCCGCTGCGTCCAGCGCGCGTACTCGGGCGAGCGCGCCAGCTCCTCCAGACTGCGCCAGGTGGGGGCGTCGTTTTTCATCGATGGCACGTGGCGCAATCCGTCAGATGGCTGGCGGGTTTGATCAGGTAATCGCGGACGAGCTGACGCGCCGGCGCGGCGCCCGCCGTGTCGCGGAGCGGTTTCCAATCGACGTTAAACACGTCCTCCCGCGGCGCGACGTGGTTCTCCGGATGGCGGTGGCACTCCAGGCACCAACGCATGTAGAGCGTCTGCGTCTGCCAGGTGAGTTGCATCTCGTTCGTCTGGCCGTGACAGGCCACGCAGCCCACGCCCTTGTTGACGTGGATCGAGTGATTAAAATAAACGAAGTCGGGCAGGTCGTGGACGCGCGTCCACTGGAGGGGGCGATGGTTGGCGAGGCTTTCGCGCACGGGCGCCAGCAATTTTTGATCGGTGTAGAGCTGGCTGTGACAAGTCATGCACGTCTCGGTTGGCGGCACCCCGGCGTACGCGCTCTTCTCGACGGCCGTATGACAATACCGGCAATCGATCCCAAGCTGCCCGGAATGATGCTTGTGGCTGAAGGGCGCCGGCTGCGTGATCGGCGCGTAGGCGCGTGTCATCCACGGCGATTGCCACAGACACCATGTCGCGACGCCCAAGGCCACCGCGCTCAGCGGGGCGCCGAGGAGGACGGCGCGCGCGATTGAGTTACTCCCGGGTGGGAAGATTTGCGCCATTGAGGAGGATGCAATGCGTGGCCGCGAGCATCTTCTCATACGCCATTCGCGAAGGCAATGGACGTGGATTTGTGGTCAATTCGGCAGGGTGATCTGCACGCGAAAGCCGGTGGCATCGAAGTTGATGTCGGCTGCCGGGCCGGGCGTGAGGACGAAGTCCAGCCGCGTGCCCCTAACGAGAGGCACGTTGAAATCCAATAAGGCCTTCGGCGCCCCGGCTGCGCCTCCCAGCGCGGCGTGGTAGATTTCCTTGCCGTCGCAAAACACTTTGGCGGTCACGCCGTCTCCCTGCGGGCTGACACCCGAAAGTTCGCCGGCGACATGCGCCATCCCGGCCACGTTGCTCTGCCAGCGGCGAATTGCCCAGATCGGCTTGCCGTTCGAGCCGGGGTGCATGGCGTCCGCCGAGATGAACATCGCGGCAAAGGGGCCCTGCCATTGATAGGCGTAGCCGCTGCGAGTCCAGGTCATCGGTTTGACGGCGCCCGGATCATACGGGGCGTCGCCGGCTTCGAAATAATCGTAAGTCCAACCGCCGGCGCCCTGGGTCGCGCCGAAGTCCTCCTCGGCGTCGGCCGCGAGCCGATCCGCGCGGCGCATCTCTCGCACGCGGGTCACTCTTCCGGCGATGTAAACGGGGCTGTCGTCAATCGGCAACGTGGCCGCGCCATTCACGGGCCGCATCTCCGCGGTCTCGCCCATAAGGTTCGTGACGCTCAGCGGACCGCCCGCCTCCAGGATCAGCCGCGCCGGTGGCGCCACGGTCCACGCGACGCGGGTCTCGCCGCCGCCCTTTTGAAACCGGTACACGCGCGTCCTCGGGTCCAGATCCGGCTCGCGACCAGCGGGAACGGCTCCGCTTAATTGCGCGATGAGCTCAGAGTACGCGGCGTACGTTGCGGTCGGGAGATAGCCGCCGCCGTCGACGCGCAGAAGACCGCTGGTGAACTCGTTGTAATCCCGCCCGAGATACCAGTACATGCGCGCGACGTTGCACGAACGCATCAACGTCATCAGCCGCACGAGGTATTTCGCGGAGGCGCGGCGGCCGGGCTCCAGGTCGCCGGAGTTGCCGCATTCGGTGGCCCAGATCGGCTTGGGCGTGCCCTTCATCGCGGAGACCAGCGCGGCGATGTCGCGTTCCACGCCTTCCGGCCGGCCGCGGTAGGGGTGAATGACGACCCCATCCATGAACGCCAGCGCCCCGTGCGCGAAGAGGTCTTCGAACCACGGCAGCGGCGCGAGCACGGCGGCGCCGCCCAGCACGGTGACGTCAGGCCGGGCAGCCTTGATCCGCGGGTACACCGTTTTGAGCATGGCGGCGTAAAACGCCGGGCGATCGGCGGCCGCGGGGCCGTCGCACCATGTGCCGTTGTATTCGTTCCAGACTTCCAACGCGCTGATCTGCGCGCCGTATTGATGCAGGATCGCCCGGCCGTAATCCGCGTACCCTTCCCGGCCCTCATCGGTGAACGGCGCGTAAGCCTTCGCCGGGTCGCCGGGCGCGTGATCGTAGAGCGTGTTGCCAAAGGTCATCTCGATCAGCGGGTGCAGCCCGTTGGCCGCCGCGGCCTTCATGTAGTCGCGATCCATCTGGGGAAAGACGTACGCGGCCCGCCGGGTTTCGACGTCCTGCCAATACTGCTCGTCGCGGATCTGCGTGATGCCGGCCTTGGCGAGGAGCGGCATCAGGTTGGTGTTCCAGCCTTGCGCGAAGTGCGTCATCACGCCAAACGCCGGGTCGGAAACACCGGGCGGACGCACCACGGCAAACGCGGTGTCCTTCTGCGCCAATTCCCGGCCGGCCGGGTCCCTGGCCGAGAGATGCAGATCGAAGTAACCGACCCGCCCGAGTTGCGGCCGGATGATCCCGGCGCCCCCTTGCAGCGGGACCGCGCCCGTGGACCCGCCGCCCCAATAATCAACGGCCTTCCAATCGATCGAAGCCGCCGGGGCGCGCACGGGGATCTCCACCGTCTCGCCGACGAGGAAAATGTTCCCGGGCTTTGGCGTTTCAACCGTCAGCGCCGTCTCCGCCTGAGTCGCCGAAGCGAGGGCGAGCATGGCAGATAGTATTCTGCGTATCACCGGCGCGAAGCTATGGCCAGGACGTTTAATGCGGAAGACAAAGTTTGGCCGAGCGGAGGCGCGAGGTGGATCGTGCTCTCCGAGCGCGATGGCAAATCAATGGCGGCGAGAGCCGCTCTCGAAAAACGAAGTGAGCAACGTACCGCTGCAAGTGTCACCCATCGCGCCTTGCGCTTCGCGCGCTACGGAAACAGCCAGATCGACCCGCACGCCCGATCTTTACTCCACTATGCAAAAACGAAAAGGATCAGCAATCTGGCAGGGCGGTCTCAAGGACGGCAAGGGCACAGTTTCCACGCAGAGCGGCGTGCTTTCCGAGACGCCCTATTCTTATGAGAACCGTTTCGAAGACGGCAAAGGGTCCAACCCCGAGGAACTCATCGGCGCCGCGCACGCGAGTTGTTTTTCCATGGCTCTCTCCATGATTCTGGGCCTGGGCGGCATCACCCCGGAAAAAATCGCCACGACCGCCACGGTGGCGTTGAACAAGGTCGGCGACGGGTTCGCCATCACCGACATCCATCTCGACGTGGAAATCACCGCTCCTGGCGCCGACGAGGCCGCCGTGATCGATGCCGCCAACAAGGCCAAGGCGGGGTGCCCGGTCTCCAAGCTGTTCAGCGGCAATGCCAACATCACTCTGGACGCGACGGTGGTTGGCTAGTAGTCTCCTCGACCCGAAAAATCGCCGTTGGTACATCCATCCTAGGTGAAAAGCGCGATTTTAGGTTTGCCAGATGAATAAAATAACATCCCTGCTCGCCTTATCCACCTTTTGCCTGACCGTGGCAGTCCACGCCGGCGAAGATCCATCCAAATCCTCGAAGGAGGTCATCGAAAAGCCGGTGGCCGACTCTCGCTTCTACCTGAGCCTCCAGGCGGGCGGTGAATTCGACATCCACGCCACCAAGTTCATCAGCAACGGCGGCGGCGACCTCGGGGTCCCTGGCGCATTCTCGCTGCCCACGAAGGTGGAGTCTCGCGATTTCACTGCGGTGCACGATCCCGGCGTGATCAACGGCCAGTTGGAGGCGGGTTACAAGATCACCCCCGACATCTCGGTTTTCGGCGGCTTCACCTACAGCCATGCCGACGGTGACTCGCACGGAGCAGGCAGCGTCAGCGATCCGAGCGGTGTCTTCGGACCAGCGGGCGGCAATTACGAGTTGAACGTTAAAGTCAGCCAGTATCAGGCTTACACTGGCCGCGCGGGCATCACCCTGACTTTCCCCCGGTTCGTGTTAAATCTGATCCACGCCCCCTCGAGCATCACCTCGTTTGTGTCGGCATCGGCGGGCGGCAAGTACGTTGAGGCATCCCATGCGCGCGTGACGGCGGGCAGCTTCCTGAATCAGGATATCGGATTGTATGATGACTCCTGGGTGTTCACCGCCAACGCGACGCTGGGCTACAACTGGCAGGTTTCGCATTGTTTCGCGGTGGTGTTCGAGAGCGGCTACGGGTACGACTCGAAGCCGGAGCGCAGCAGCGACCGCTTAAGCGGGCTGTCCGGCGTCAACGATGGCGGCAGCCGCCTCTATTCGACCGTGAGCCTTGGCGGCAAGGTTTCCTTCTAACGCGTCAAAAAACTTCACCGATCAAGCCAGATTCCGGCCCCGCGCCGGGATCTGGCTTTTTCTTTGGAAGAATCACTGCCCCTTCGTCATCCACTTCGCGTACCAATCCAGATACCGCTTCAGCCGGTCCACCTGATAGCTCGGCGTCTTCAACCCGTGGAACTGCCCGGGATAAATGACTAATTCCGTCGGCACGTTCAGCACCCGGAGGGCCTGATACATTTGCTCGCTGTTGAGGAGCGGCACGTTGAAATCGTTCTCGCCGCAAAGGAATAATGTCGGCGTCTTGATGCGGTCCGCGTGGTAAAACGCGTACGAAAACGCCAGCCACTTCGACGGGTCCTGCCACGGCGGGCCAAACTCCGCCTGCAAATCGCGGATGTACTCATCCGTGCCGAACGTCGCCAGCATGTTGGCGCTCGACGCCCCGCTCGTCGCCGCCTTGAACCGGGTCGTCGACGCGATCAGATAGTTCGTGGAAATCCCGCCGTAACTCCAGCCGCCGACCCCGAGTTGATCCGGGTCCGCCACGCCGCGCGCGACGGCATCGTCGACGGCCGCCAGGTCGTCCTGCACGTCCACCGAACCCCACGCGCCGTAGATCCCGAGCGCGAACTTCTCTCCCCGGCCCGTCGAGCCGCGCGGATTGGGCAAAATGACCGCGTACCCGTGCGCCGCAAAAAGCTGCGCCTCGAAGTTGAACGCGGCCTCGTACTGCGCCTGCGGCCCCCCGTGCGGACGCAGCAACGCTGGCCCCTTCTTATCCGCGGAGGCATCCAGCGCATGCACGAGGAACCCGTGCACCTCCGTGCCGTCGGCGCTCTTGAACTTTGTCTCCTCGGTAGGCGCGATCCGGACTTGCGCCAGGAAATCGTCGTTCTGCCGGGAGAGCTTTCTCAGTTTCCCCTCCTCCACGGCGTATACTTCGGGCGGCGCTTCCGGCGTGCTCGCGAGCACGGCGGTGCGGCCGTTGGCGGAAACAGTCTGCGCTGAAATCATCAGACGCCCGCCGGCCAGCGTTCCCGGTTGCGCGTCTCCGGTCGCCGGAATCCGCCGCAGGGTCTGCGCGCCGTCGTCTTCCACCAGCCCATCGAGCGACTTGCCGTCGGGCGTCCAGCGCGGTTGCAGGACGTTGCGGTCGAGCGCCGAAGTCAGCACCCGGGGGTCTCCGCCGGCGGCCGGGATCACGGCCAGAGCGGTTACGCCGTACTCGATCTTCCGGGGATCGGCCCCGTGCAGATAGGCGATGGAACGCCCGTCCGGGCTCCACACCGGGGCGGATTCCGCGTCGGGCACACCGTCCGATTCCGGCGCGGTCGTCAGTTGGCGTTCCTTCGCGCCCGGCTGGGAGCCGATCGCGTAGATGTCCCAGTTCTCCGTACGATCCGGGTCCTCCCCGCGCTTGGTGACGAACGCGATCTGCGTGCCGTCGGGCGACCAGGCGGGCAGCAGGTCGTCGTGCTTGCCGCTCGTGAGTTCCTCGACCTTCCGCGTGCCGAGATCGAGCAGCCGCAGGTGACGATAGCGGTCGGTGAGATAGCCCTCGATGTCCTGCTTGAAGTAGAACCGGTCGATCACGAGCGGCGGCACGGTTTTCTTGTCTTTCTCGTGGCCGTCTGGGTCGCGCGGGTCGGGATCTTCGACGACCAGGACGATGCGTTTGGAATCGGGCGACCAGGCGTAATCATCGACGCCGCCTTTGATTTCGGTCACGCGTTCGGCCTCGCCGCCGGCGACGGGGAGCACCCAGAGTTGGTCGTCCTCGTGCTCGTCGGCGCGGCTGGAGAGGAAGGCGAGGTGTTTGCCATCGGGGCTCCAGCGGGGGTGGCTCTGTTTATTGTCGCCCGAGGTGAGCGCGTGGTTGTCCGCGCCGTCCCAACCGGCCACCCAGAGGTTTGCGGCGGTTTTGTCCTTGGCGAGATCGGTCGTGCCGACCGTGTAAACGACGTGTACTCCATCCGGCGAGATCTCGGGGTCGCCGACATTGTGCAGCAGCGCGATGTCTTCGGGCTGCAGCGGGCGCGGGTTGGCGGCTCGAAGGGAAAGAACGGTTAAGGCAAGGAACGCGAGGCCGAGGAGCGGGCGGTAATCCATAGATTCATTGCGGCTTCTTGGCGGCAAGATCGTTTGATTGCTTCACCTTGCCGTACACAAACGTTGCGACCAATCCAGTCACGGTTCCACCCCCAACGATGCTGCCGAACGCATCATGACCCAAAATGGCGGCAATGCCGCTGATTACCAGGCCCGTCAGCCCAATGATGAGGCCATAATGCTGCCCGCGCCCACTTTGCACTTGCTGGCTGGTAATCACCGGCCGCTCAATATTGATGCGATGAGCCGACTGATTTTCCACCATCGTGAGCAGCCGCATGGCAAAGCCTGGCGCAATTCGGTCATAACGCTCCAATTCCTCGGCTGAAGGAAGCGGTCCCCACCGCGCCGTAAAAGTCGCCTTCGCCGCGACCACTTCAGATGGCGAGCCTCCCATCGTGTCGCGCTCTGCCAGCCGCCGTTCTTGTCGAGACGGTTGCGACGGCATTACTCGAGAGCTTCGTGCTGTCTCAACTGATCAATCCCCGCACGCATGTCGTTAGCCACCAACGCCCAATCGCCTGCCAAGGCCGCTTGGTCCGCCTCTTCGGGATTGTCGCTGCGATTGAAGGGGAAGTAATTCCCGCCAAGGTTCATCACGGAGCCCATCCCGATCACAAAGGTGGAAGCGGAGGTCAGGAAATCAGTCCTAGGATTGCCGTTCATGATCGTTGGATTGATCCACCGTGCTCTTTGCGACACGGAGAAACTAAGCACGCTTGCTTAGCTTGCAAAGCTAAATTGCGGAGCGCGTTTTCATTTTCATGATTTTTGTTCATTGACAAGCGACTCGACTTGATCTATGACTTGCAGGCCGCAACCGGTTTTTCGCCATTCAAAACAGAAGATGCTCCTTTCGCAACATCCCAGCACGAGGCGCACCGATGAAGCGGGTTTACTCTGGGCGACGCGTTCCGTTGCGCATCATAAGGGGAGTTTTTCCGCGCCGCCGGCCAACATGCCCTTACCGAATCCGCACGTTGACCACCACCGACAATCCCGGCCGCAGACGGTTCGCGAAGTCGCGCACGCCATCCTTGTCGAAGACGATCTTCACCGGGACGCGCTGCACGACCTTCGTGAAATTCCCCGTCGCGTTGTCGGGCGGCAACAGGGCGAATTGCGCGCCGGTCGCGGGCGAGATGCTCTCCACCCTCCCCACAAAGGAGTGCCCCGGAATCGCGTCGATCGTCAACTCGACGACCTGCCCATCGTGCATCAGCGCCAACTGGGTTTCCTTGAAGTTGGCGATCACCCACAGATCCGGCTCGACCAACGCGAAAAGCGCCTGGCCAACCTGGGCGCGATTGCCGGTCTCGATGTTCTTGTTGCCGATCCGGCCCTCCACAGGCGCGGTGATCGTCGCATAGGAGAGCTGGCGCTCGGCGTCCTCCACGGCGGCCTCGTTGGCGGCAATCGTCGCCTGGGCGGCGGTGAGTTGGGCGTCCGCCGACTCCGCCTGCGCCTGGGCGGCGGTGACGTTCGACCGCGCGCCGGCGGCATTGGCTTTGGCCGCGGCGACCATCGCCTGGTTGGTGTCCAGCGCGCTCCTGGTTTGATCGAGATCGGCCTTCGCGATGGCGCGCGTGTCGGTGGAATACAGCTTCGAGTTGCGGTCGAGATTATCGGCGGCCAAGGCGGATTGGGCGGTGGCGCGGGTCACCTCGGCGTCGGCCTGGCCCACCTGCGCCTGGAGCTGGTCGATCGTCGCCCTGGCCTGGCTGATCGCGGCGCGCGCTTTGGCTTCCTCCGCCCGGGATTGCGCGAGGTTGGCCTGGGCACGGTGGAGTCCGATCTCGAACTCCAGCGGATCGATCTTCGCGAGGAGCTGGCCAGCTTTGACCGGCTGGTTTTCGTCGACGAGCACATCGGTCACCGAACCCGCCACGCGCGAGCTGATCTGGTGGACGTGGCCGTTGATGTAGGCGTTATCCGTCTCCACGTAGTGCCAGGCGTGCCAGCCGAACTGGACGACCCACCCCAACGCGCCGAGCGCGACGACGGTGACGATCAGCCAGAAAATGGGGCCGCGTTTCTTCGCGGCAGGCGGAGCTTTGGGAGTGGCAGGCATAAGAATTTAATGAGCGGCGGCGGCTTCGGGGGACGGGCGGCTGGGCCTGCCGCCGAGCAGGAACAGGAGCGGGAGCGAACAAACGAACGCAAGCGCGACGTAAAAGAAGATGTCGGAGTAGGACAACAGCGCCGCCTGCCCGTTGACGACGTGGTCGAGCATTTCCATGGCCCGATGCCGCGCGCCCACGAGGTCGCCATCGTGCGCGAAGCCGGCCGTCATGGTGTTCAAGCGGTCGATGACGGGCTGGCGATACAGGCTGAGGTGCGAGACGAGATCGGCGCGGTGCGACGCGGCGCGGCGTTCCACCATGGTCGTAATGAGCGCGATGCCCACCGAACTGCCGAGCTGGCGGGTGAGGCTGTAGAACCCGGCCCCGGCGGCGATCTCCCGCGGCGGCAGCGGCCCGAGCGTGGCCAGACTCAACGGCATGAACATGATCACGCTCCCGATGGCGCGCAGGATGAGCGGCCAAAACAGGGTGTCGACGCCCGTACCGGGATTGAGCCCCATGAGCATCACGCCCGTGGCGGTGGTCAACATCGCGCCGATGCCGATGGTGAGCCGGGGATCGACGCGATTGGCGATGGCGCCGTAGGTGATCATCGCGCAGGCCGAGGCGAGCGCGCCGGGCACCTGGAGCAGCCCGCTCTGGGTGGCGGTGAAATGGAGGTAATCCTGCACGAACACCGGGATCGCGAACATGATCCCGTAAATGCCCATGCCGAGGATCGCCGAGTACAGGCTCCCGCCGATCATCGAGCGATGGCGCAGCACGCGCAGGTCGACGGCTGGTTTCTCCACGCGGAGTTCCCACCAAATGAAGGTCGCCACGCCCGCGACGGCGATCACCGCCATCGACGTGATGAAGCGCGAGGAGAACCAGTCGTCCTGCTGGCCCTCCTCCAGCATGGTCTGGAAGCTGGCGAGCCCGACGCAGAGCAGGCCGATGCCGGTCCAGTCCACGCGGCCGGATTTGTCCAGATCGCTGTCGCGATCGCGCGGCAGGAACGTGGTGCACATCAGCACGGCGATGATGCCAAAGGGGATGTTGATAAAGAAAATCCAGCGCCAGCCCATGTTATCGGTGAGCCAGCCGCCCAGCACCGGCCCGAGCGCGGGCCCGGCGATGACGCCGAGCCCGAAGATCGCCTGCGCCGCGCCGCGCTCGTGGGGGGCGAAGGCTTCGAAGGTGAGCGATTGCGCCTTGGCCAGCAGACCGCCGCCCGCCAGCCCCTGGAGCACCCGGGCGAAGATGAGGGACCCGAGATTGGGCGACAACCCGCAAAGCACCGAGGACAGCGTGAAGCCGAACAGCGAGAAGACGAAGTAATTCTTGCGCCCGAAGCGGATGCCCAGCCACGCGGAGAGCGGGATGATGACGACGTTGGCACAGGCGTACGCGGTGGAGATCCAGCCCGCTTCGGAGAGGGTGGCGCCGAGGTTCCCGCGAATGTCGGGCAGCGCGACGTTGGTGATGCTGGTGTCGATCACCTCGAGGATGGCGCCCAGCGAAGCGGCGATCGTGATGAGCCATTTCAATACGCCGCGCTCGAGCAGCTTCGCCGCGAGGGGCGAGAGCAGGGACGGGTCGGAGCCGTAAAGGGCGTGGGCGCGCTCGCTCATTTCGGCAAGGGTGCGGCATTAACCATCATGCCGTGGAGAAACCGGATTTCTTCAGTTGACGGTGACCGCCGTCAGCTCGCGCCGCGCGTTCTTCGTGCGGATGAGGCCGTCTTTATCGAACACGACCCGCTTGCCGTTGATGGCCGCGCCGCGCTTCTCGAAGTAGGCTTTGAGCGTGTCGTCGTACAACGTGCCGTCGACGAGATCGCGGTTGAGGCCGAGAATTACGCGTCCGCCGGACCGAAGCCGGGGAATGAGGTCATTGAGGAAGAAGTCCCACTCGGCAACGCCCCAGGCCGGGCGGTTGGTCGGGAAGTTGAAGCAGATCATGAAGGCCGTGATGAGGTCGAACTTCCGCCGGAACTTCGGCAGCGTGACAAACGCCCGGATGTGCCAGACGACCCGGCGCAGGTTGAACGCGGCAACCATCTCGTTGAGCACGAGGTCTTTATTGAGATCGATCCCGACCACCTTCGCCCCCAAGTGCCGGCAGACGACAAGGAAGTACCCACCCCCGCAGCCGAGATCGAGCACGTGCTTCGGGGGCTTCGCGACGAGCCCGTACTCGTGGGCGTACCGGATGTTGAGCGTCAGCCACTTATTGACGTCCAGGTACTTGGTCCAGAAAACGTCCGGGCGTTCACCGGCTTCGGCGTAGCGGGCGCGGATGCGCGCGAGTTCAGCGCGGTCGACGTTGCGCAGGAGGTTGTCGATCGTCAGGCTGGCCTTGCGCGCGCGGGTGCGCTCGGCGGCGCGGCGGGTGCGCCACTCGACGAATGCGGCTTTGGGCGCCTTGAGGAGTCTGACCGGGGTGGACTGCGTGTACGTGCGCAACTGGAGCGCCTTCTTGATTTTGTGGGAGAAAGTCATCGGCGGGTGACGGCGACATTGCCCCAAGGCCGGGCCCGACGCAAAACCCAAAGCGCGGTGGCGCCGGGGGCATTTCTGTGGTTGAATCCACCCCGCGCCATGTCCTTCCGAGCCACGCCAAAACTCGCCCGGCTCTCTGCCAGCCCGCTGAATGGCATTGCGGCCGAGATCACGCGCCGGTTTGAAGCCGCGGGCGTGAAGCTGACCCTCGGAGGCGAGCCGACGTACGTCCCGGTCAAGCCCGAAGGCGCGGAATGGAACGTCGCCGCCGTGGGCCCGACCAAGCTCGGCTACGCGTACAAACTCGCGGATGCGCTTGTCGCCGAGTACCTTCCAGGCGCAATCACGCTTTATTCCCCCGGCAAGCAGTACCCCGGGGAAGTGAATCCGCGATGGGTGGTCAACGTGCTCGCGAACCGCGACGGCGCCCCGCTCGCGCCCCCGCCGTTTGCGCCGGTCAAGCCGACCGCCGCCTCGTTGCAGACCTTTCAGCAGCAACTCGCCGCCGCGTGCGGACTGCCTAAGCGAAGCTGGCTGCGCGCGATCGATCTTTCCGACCGCCGGCGGCCGGCGGCCGTGCTTCCGCTGGATCACGATGGCCGCCGCTGGCGTTCCCGGCGTTGGAATATCCCCGGCGCCCGGGGGACCGTGCCGTTGATCGCCGCGGAAGGCCCGGTGGGTCTGCGCCTTCCCCTGAATCTGCTCCCGGCGAACGCGATGCGCCGGGCGCTGACCCTGGAGCTGCGGGACGGCGCCGTTCACCTGTTCCTGCCGCCGCTGCAGCAGGCGCCGTTCAAGGCCCTCCTTGACGTGATGGTCAGACTCCTGGCCGAACAACGGGTGCCGTACTTCTTCGAAGGCTACCTCCCGCCGGACGAGGACGGCAGTTGGACCCGGCTCGGGCTAACCGCGGATCCGGGCGTGCTCGAGGTCAACCTGCCGCCTTGCGCGACTTGGCAGGAATACCATCAATGGCTGATGGTGCTCGAGCGCGTTGGACGTCAAATAGGACTCTGCTCAACCAAGCGTCTGCCCCAGGGCGACATGGGCGGGACGGGCGGCGGGAACCACCTTCTCTTCGGCGGCCCGAGCCTGGAGGAAAACCCGTTCTTCACCCGCCCGGGGTGGGTTGCATCGATGCTGCGGTATTTTCAGGCGCATCCTTGTCTCGCGTATTTGTTTACGGGGATCTACGTCGGATCGTCTTCGCAGGCGCCGCGGCCGGATGAATCGGCGCGCGACCTTTACGATCTGGATCTCGCGTACCGGCATTTCGACACGTTGCCCGAAGGCGACCATCGCTATGTGATTGGCGAGACCCTGCGGCATCTGCACATCGACATCTCCGGCAACACGCACCGCAGTGAGATCAGCTTCGACAAGTTCTGGAATCTTTCGGGACCGCCGAGCGGAGCCGCCGGCCTCATC
The DNA here is from genome assembly GCA_964249195.1 of uncultured Chthoniobacterales bacterium. Classification (GTDB taxonomy): domain Bacteria; phylum Verrucomicrobiota; class Verrucomicrobiia; order Chthoniobacterales; family SZAS-18; genus CAXUAZ01. Next base: position 50,303 of record CAXUAZ010000001.1, on the reverse strand, counting down.
GAATTCCGGGCCATCGAGACGATGCCGAAAGCCGAGTGGATGTCGGCCGTCGCCTTGCTCTGGCAGGCAATTGCGTTGCACACGCTGGAGGTGCCGTCGCCGCCGACGCTGACGCCGCATGGTTCGCGGCTGCAAGATCACTTTTTCCTGCCGAGCGCACTATGGCAGGACCTGACGAAGATTCTCGACGATTTGCGCCGCAGCGGCATCGACCTGCCGGCCGACGTTTATCGCGCAATTTGGGAGTGGCGATTCCCGGTCTTGCTGGACGCCACGCTTCCCGCTGGCCGGCTCGAAGTGCGGCGCGCGTGCGAGAGCTGGCCGCTCCTGTGTGAAACGCCCTCGGAAGGAGGCAGCACCAGCCGGTTCGTGGATACGTCCATCGAACGCCTGGAGATCACCGCCGATCGAAAGCTGACGCGGAAGTGCAGGTTCCAAGTCAACGGCCGAGAACTGCCGCTGGATTCAGAACATCCAAGCTGCGGCCTGCGATATCGCCGCACGGCGCTCTACCCTTCATTGCACCCCGGCGTCAGTCCTCATCTCCCGCTTGAAGTCACCATTACGAATCCACCGGTCACCTTCGCGCTTACTGAAAAGAGCCGAGTCTTCACACGGAAAGCCAAAAACGCTCCGGCCCTTGTTTCCGGCCCTCCCGTTGCGAAATCACAACCGGAGTTTGCAACGTACGACCTCCGTCTCTAGTGCTGCTCGAAGCCGAGCGCTTTGAGGCTGGGTTCGTCAATCAGGCCGGTCGACTTGATGTCGTTATTACGCTGGAAACGCTTCAGGGCAGATTTACTGGCCGGGCCAAACTGCCCGTCAATGCCGCCCTTATAGTACCCGCGCTCAGCGAGTTGCCGTTGCACCGCGCCCGGAAGCGACTTCGCCCCACTCTGCGGCGCCGACATCGACTCGTCCGCAATCCGGCCTTCGTACGGCTGCCTGAAGCCACCCGGACCGCCGGGGAACCCGCCATAATAGCCCCGTACCAGAACGGATCGCCATACGCGAAGCTGCCATACGGATAGAAGTACGGGAGCCCACCGTAGTAATAATAACGACCGCGTCCGCCATAGCCGCCGTGGAAACGATTACCGCCGCGGTTGTACGACCCGCCGTGATGTGGATCAGCCTGAGCAGGCAAAACAGCAAAAAAAGCCGCCGTCGTGAGAACAAGGATTGTTTTCATTGTGTTAGAATAAGAATCGCGACTGAGCATTGAATTGAGTGCCTCTTCCGGATGCTCGTGGGCGGTGAGGGATTCGAACCCCCGGCCAACTCGGTGTAAACGAGCCGCTCTACCACTGAGCTAACCACCCTAAGTTCATAATTTGCAGAGGCTTGGAGGTAACTTGTGAGACCCTCGTTTCTTTCTTGTCCGGCCTTTTTATCCGGTTACACTCAGTAACACATGAGTGCGACACAGGCGAAAGTGGGAGCATTTGAGAAGGTGGGCGAGTGTCTCTACCGTTACCGACCAACCGGTAAATACTATGCACGGCTAGACGTGAATGGCAAGGAGGTGCGCCGCAGCCTCGGAACGGAAGACCGTGCGACCGCCAAGCGGAAGCTGGGCGATCTGCGGAGGGATCTGGTTCGGATCGACGCCTCTGCCGGCCGCCACTCTCTTGCCGCGCTGTGCGACCGCTACTTGTCGACTGTGGGCAGCCAGGCGGCCAAGACCCTCAAGCGGAAACGCTACATCGCCCAGTGCATCAAGACCGATTGGCCCGGCGGCGCGGACGTAAGCGCGGGGAAAGTGGTTCCATCCCAAGTCGCCGCGTGGCTCAACAGCTACACCTTCGGCGTGCCGTCCTACAATCTCTTCTTGGAGTTCATCCGTGCGGTGTTCGAGATGGCGGTGGACGACCGGATCATCTCGGACTCCCCCGTTGCAAGGATCAAGACCAAGGCACGCAAGAAACCGATCCGGCCCACCCCGAGCTTCGAGGAGTTCCAGGCCATCGTTGCCAGCATCCGTGCGCAGGTCTACAGCGACAGCGCAGCCGACACGGGAGACTTCGTGGAGTTCCTCGGGCTCGCTGGACTCGGGCAGGCGGAGGCCGGCGCCCTGCGCTGGGGAGATGTCGATTGGCCCAACGAACGCATCACGACCTTCCGCCAGAAAACGAGCCGGGGCTTCATGGTCCCGCTGTTCCCGCAGTTGCGCCCGCTGCTCGAACGTCTCCGGGAGGCCCGCGGCGGCGCTCCCCTGCCCTCGGAGCCGGTCTTCCGCATCAAGGACGCCAAGGCGGCGATGATCACCAATTGCAGCAGGCTCGGGCTGGCGCCGTACACGCAGCGCAGCCTGCGCCGGATGTTCATCACCCGCGCGCTCGAGAAGGGCGTGGACGTGAAGGTGATCGCCGAATGGCAGGGACACCGGGACGGCGGGAAGCTGATCTTGGACACCTACAGCCACGTGCGACCCGTGCATTCGGCGCGGATGGCCTTGCTCATGGAGTAAGGCGCGATGCCGTCGGCGTTCACGCTGACTTTGCCTTCTTCGACGGCGGCTTGAAGTTCGGGCGAGCCGAGGTTCTTGACGATGGCGGCCTGTTGGACGGCGGCTCGGCCCACGTTTAGCTTTGCGGCCGCGTCGTCTTGAGAAACCTTGCCTGAATTCGAGCCAGGTTCTAAATCGGTTCGCTCGCCACTTTTCATGTTCGCAAGTTTTGCCGCGATCATTGCGCGCTGGCTCACGCGGAAGTGGCGACAACCCCGGAAAGAAAATAGAGATTTTTTGAGCATTGCGCGAGAGCGACTTACGCACGTAAAGGGGCGAAATGAGCGGTTGAGCGGTTGACGGAGGAATTGGGAAAATCCCAACCCTCCATCAAAATGCAAGACACTCAATCTAAAACCAAACGGGAGAGTACGGTACAACCCCGCGCCCTCAAACTTCGCGACGCCGCTACCTACCTAGGAGTGGCAACCATCACCGTTCGCCGACTGGTAGAACGGGGGCTCCTAAAGCCGAATCGCTGCCTGCGGCATCAAATCTTCGCCATCACCGAACTGGAGCGCTTTCTCGCGCAATAAGCAAACACCCCACTCTCGAGCTTTTGCGGCGAGGTGGGGCGTGTGCGGAATCCGAAGGCAAACCAGATTCTCACACCTCCTCCGCAGCCGCAAGGGCAATCCCTTGCATGAAAAAAGAAAACGGAACGGCTGGCATGATCGCCGGCATCATTCTCGATGCTTCACGACTGCTCGACTGCGTGAACGAGGCGGAGAACAACCTCGAAAGGGGTGAAGCCTCATTTCTACGGCTAAACCTTCGTGGCTGCTTCAATCTCGCCCACCGCATTGAACGCCGTCGCCAAAAAGCGGAACGGCTAATGAGAAAGCTATGCTCATGAGCGCGAATCGCCCAACAATCGCGGACGCGAAAGCGCGGCTGGACGTGCCGACGCTTTGGAAGCGCTTGAGTCTACCCGGCGAACCTTCGCGGAGTTGCCGTTGCCCGCTGCATGAGGATCGCTCCGCCTCGTTTAGCGTGTATGTCGGCAACAAAGGGTCTATGCGGTGGAAGTGCCATGCGGGATGCGGCGAAGGCGGTCCCGTGGAGCTGTTGGCGCGCGCGCTCGATATTGACGAACGCGAGGCGTGTCGCCGGCTCGTTCAACTTGCTTTTGGCGATAACTCGGAAGCTCCCATGACGGAGCGGCCATACCCCAAGCCTGTGCCGCCCCCTGCAAGGCGTCTAGTTTTGCCGGTAGGGCTTAACCCCGGGTCGAGAGCCGAGATCGTCGCTGTTGCCCAGCGCAGAAATTTGTCCTTTGAAGGCGTGTCGTTAGCTGTAAGACGCGGTCTGCTTTTCTTTGCCGCGTCGCGCGAGTACTACGCCTGGATCGTCACTGACCGCGCGAGGGTCAACGCGCAGGCCCGTCGAATCGACGGCGCCTTTTGGGAGCATATTGAGGCGAAGGCATGGACCCTGCCGGGAAGTCGGGCGGCTTGGCCCGTGGGCACGCAAGAGGCGAGCGAATTACCATTCGTCGCACTTGTGGAGGGGGCCCCGGATTTATTGGCCGCCCACCACTACATCGCGAGAGAGAGACGGGCGGCAGATGTTGGCGCTATCGCCATGCTTGGCGCTTCGAATCAGATCCCGGAGGATGCGCTGAAGTTGCTGGCGGGCAAACGAGTGAGGCTTTTCCCGCACGCGGATACAGCCGGCCGAGCGGCCGCGGTTCGCTGGACCCGCCAGCTTGAGCAAGTCGGTTGTACGGTTGATGCCTTTCGCTTTGACGGGCTGTATCGCGGGGATGGATTGGCCGTGAAGGATTTGAATGATCTGGCGATCCCCACCGCAGACCGCGGCGATATTTTCTCCGGGGAGGTGCTTCCGCGATGAGCGCCAAGACTCTCCCCAGCGCGGTAACGGACCGCATCTATCGACCAAAGCCGCCAGAACCCGCGCCGCCCAAGCCGCCGGAGGCGTACTACGATAGTCCACGGGGCTTTTACTGGATTCGAGATAATCGGAACGGTTGGGTCCAGCTCAACGAGACAGGCGTGAAGCGGTTCGCGCGGAGCCAGGGCGTTTCGTCCGCCGTCCAAGACGGACAGAACGTCAGCCCACTGGACGCGCTGGTGCTCGATCTGCAGACGACGAGGAACGTCACCTATGCCGGGCCGCTATCTGGCTACAAAACAGGCGTCTACGAGGTGCTCGGCAATCGCGTGCTGGTTACCGACTCACCGCGCCTGATTGAACCGTGCGTCGGCAATTGGGACACACTGCGAGCGATGCTGTCTGGCTTGCTGACCGATGAGAGTTTCGACCAGACGCCCTACCTTTTTGGGTGGCTGAAGGTGGCGCTGGAATCCCTGCGCGCTGACCAAAGGCGCACCGGCCAGGCGCTTGCGATTGCCGGGCCTTCGGACTGCGGAAAGTCATTACTGCAAAAGCTGATCACCGATCTACTCGGTGGCCGGGCAGCAAAGCCATATCAGTACATGGTTGGGCTAACACCCTTCAATTCTCACACCTTTACCGCCGAACACCTCGTGATCGAAGATGAGGCGGCGAGTTCCGACATCCGTGCCCGGCGTGCGTTTGGCGCTCACCTTAAAGAGATCACCGCCAACGAGCATCAGAACTGTCATGGGAAAAATCGGCAACCGCTTACCCTTACGCCATTCTGGCGACTGAGCATCACGGTCAACGACGAGCCTGAAAACTTGATGGTGCTGCCGCCGCTTGATGACAGCCTGGAAGATAAGCTGATCCTCCTCAAAGCTCGGCGAGAAGGCATGCCGATGCCGACTGAAACTGACGAGCAGCGGCGGATTTTCTGGCAAACATTGATTGGCGAGTTGCCGGCGTTCGTGGCCTTCCTGCTTTCTTGGGAAATTCCAGAGCCTCTACGCAGCGCGCGCTTCGGCATTCGGTTTTTTCATCACCCAGACCTGTTGCGGGCAATTGACGACCTTTCACCGGAGCGTCGCTTGCTAGACCTCATAGACGCCGAGTTGTTCTCCGGCCCGTTGGATGATTCCTGGGAAGGCAAATCCGAGCAACTGGAGAAACGCCTGACCGGCAGTGAAAGCCACAGCGCGTACGAGGCGCGCCGGGTTCTCAGTTACAACACGGCGTGCGGAGTGTACCTCGCCAGGCTGGCCAATAAGCATCCCGATCGGATCAGCAAACGGCTACTCCATGGCGTCAATCTCTGGACCCTCAATCCACCAAAAAGGGGTGGAGGGGTTGAGGCTGTTTTTCCCTTCTTACATGAGGACAAACAATAAGAGAGGAGCCACCCCTGTGAGGCTATGAAATGAGAAACTTCTTCCACCCCTCCACCCCTTTTGCTCGCCGGCTCGCCTATCGTTTGATCCACGAACGCCGCAGGATTCCATCCTTTGCATCTCGGTCCTTAACTCCAACTTTCCATGACAATCACCATCGACACTCGTGAGCCTTGGCCGCATCCATGGGCTCCGCACTTCCCGGCAGATGTTCGCCTAGTACGCGGCACGTTGGAGACCGGCGACATTGCTCTTGCAGCCTTGCCCGACGGCGCCGTGGTCGAACGCAAGACCATTCCTGACTTCCTGGCTGCCATTGGCCGCGAGCGGAAGCGCTTTGATTTGGAGATTAAGCGGGCGCGTTACCTTGGGAGCTTCGCCATCATAGTCGAGGGTTCATTCGCTGACGTGCTCAGCGCAAATCACGCTCGCGGCTTGCTGACCGACGCGGCGATCTCCGGCACGATTGCGAGCTGGACCCGGCGTGGCGCGCCAGTGCTCTTCGCGGGCAGCGTGCGCGCCGCGGCCGACATGGCCTACCGCTTCCTCTCTGGCCAGGTTCGCGAGATCGAACGCGCGGCCGGTGCCATCAAGAAGGCTGAGGTGGCATCGGTTCGCACAAACGTCTACCCATGCAAACTATCCTAAGGGCAAACAAGGAAGCATGGCAGCCGACCCTGCCCGACGATGCGGGCGATTGGGAGATGAAATGCTCAGAAAGCGACTTCGAACCCGAGGTGGTGACGATCTTCCAGCAGGACGGCGCGCTTTGGGTAATTGATCCGCACGTTGGAACCAGCCCGCTCGACCATTACCACGGCAACCTCTGCCAGGTCGGTTGGCGGAAGGTTGCGCACAACCCCAGCGATTCAGACGATCCAGCTTACACCCTATGAGCATGCTCCTGCGCCAACAGCTCGCTTTTATGCGGTCTGCGAACTTCGACTTCAATGCCGGCTTTCTGGACCGCATGGTCACAAGTGCTATCGAGTTCATCAATGCCGATGGCCACACTTCCGCCGGGCCTAGCGCCGGCGTATCGACCGAGATCGTAGAAAACCACGCCTTGATAACCGAGATCCTGGAGGGCGCCCGAGCGTTCACCTCAGACGAGGATCAGTCTCGCGCATCAGGCATTGCGCGCTTGGAACAACAACTACATGCCCTCGAAACCTTCTGCCGAAAGACCCGGGGCGTCACAGTTGAACGTTTGGCTGCCTTGCTCATTAAACCCGACCTTTTTGATGCTGACTTGTTGAACCGAACAGCGGGAGTCCTTGAAGAGTACGTGCGGGCAGTCGATCGACATCTCGCGGTTGGCGGTGCGTCTCCAGGTGACGAACGGTCGCAGTTTGACTTCGCGGAAGACGTTATAGCTCAGGCACTCGCCTCCCCAATTCACGACGATCCTAACAAGGCCGCAGCGATAGCGAGGCTCAACGCCGTGCGTGATGACCTACGAGAGATGTTGCCATAAGGGGGGGGTGGAAAGGAATCTTTTTCAAATTTGCGAAAACCAGCAGGGTCGGAACGGGGTGCCGCTTTCACCTGTGAGACAAATTCTCAAAATGAGCGCTTCCCACTTCCAAGCGAGTCCAACTTATGAAAACCCAACAAGTAAGACAAAGAACCATAGATCAAGCCCTCGCCAAGCGATACGGCGTAACTGACCGCACCGTGCGCGACTGGCGAACGGCCTGCGCACCACTCGACAACGCCGCCGCGATGCCGCAATGGATTGCAGACCATCGCGAGCGATCAATCGAGAAGTGCACCTACCTTCCGCCAGGAATGGAGCACAGCAACATCCTCCGCTTTATGGTTGAACAGGCAGCATCTCACTTTGTTTATGAAGCTTCGTCCGTCCTGCTGGAACGTTGGGCAGAGATGATAGCGGAGGACCGGAAGTGCGCGCCAAAGGAGGCGCAAGGGGCAGCCATGATCCTCTGGTACGGGCTTCTCCATCAGCTCAAGCACTGGACGCAAGGCGACCGGTTCAATCTGAGTCTTATGGAACAGGGCGGGTCACTGGACAGTTCAGTGAGGGAGATACTTCCCGAGTGGAAGGAACGGTCGGCCCCACCACTGCAATTCCCCAAACAACCCGTGCCTGCATTTGTGCGTGAACTGCTCGTTGATAAGGGGCAACAAAATACCGCCTTTGTAGACATTAACAGCCCGGAAGGTGGGCTGCGATTTTGCGGTGAGCGGTGAGACGCCAGCCAACTCGGTCGCACGAGACCACTGCCGCTAGATGACCCCCCGTCGAAATAAATCCCAATATCAACGTGCCGGCGCAGTTCTAAAAGCTCTCGCAACGATGCCCCTTCGAATCACCATTCCGCCATCAGCCGACCGCTTCACCCGCCTCTTGGGAAAGTACCTGGAGGCGAACACGCGCAACGCCGGTGAACTCGTCGCCAAGAAAGCAAAGGACGTTGCCATCGAACTCTACAAGGCCACCGCGGCTCTGGCCCCCAGCGAGGCCGACATTGCGCGCAAGGTGAAGTCGCTCGGCTGGCGGGTGAAGCGCAAGGCCGGCGCGTGGCCGCTTCATAAGGGCGAGAAACGCGGCAGCAAGGGTCCGCTTAAGCGGATGCAGGCCGCGCAGATCGCGAAACGGGCCAAGCGCCGAGGCTATGTGGCAACGGGATGGCTTCCCGCCGTCAACAAGCTCGTCGACCTCGCGAAAGGCGATGACGGCAAATACACCGGTAAGAGCGGACTTGGAAGGAAACTCGCGCAGGTGAAAAGCCCCAAGGGCACGGTCACGATCTCGGGAATGGGCACCGGCTCGCCCATGGTGACGATCACGAACTCGACGCCAGGGATTGCCGCGATGGAGAAACAGCATCATCTGCTTTCGACCGCGTTTAACGAAGCCTCGAAAGACATCATCACATACCTGCGACGCAAACAGCAGGAGACCGCTGACGCAGTACAACGCTAATACCATATGGCACAAATCTCTGATGAGGTGAAAGCATTCTTCGTGGCTGACACCAGTGGGCTTGTCGAAGGAGCCAACCGGGCAAAGAAAGTGATGGGAGAGTTGAAGCGCTCCTACAGCGAAAAGGTAAGCACGATCAAAGGCACCATTCTCGACCCGGGTTCACTGGTCGGCCGCGGCGCTGATAAGCTGATGCAATCCATGAAGCTGTCGGCGGTCACCGCTGGCGCGCTGGGCGCTGGTATTACCATAGCGGGTGAAGCGATGGCCACATTGCGCGATGAAGCCGCCGCGGCAAAAAAGGAACTCGAAGGGGTCAACGATTCGACCCTGGGGATCATCAAGCTAAATTCGCGCACAAGCTCTGCGCAAGGCAGCGGGGAACTCGTTTCGCGCTTAACGGCCATTCGCGAGCAAGAAAAGCTGGTGCGCGAAAAGGCTGCCGACCTGAACCCCACTTCGTTCTTGGAAAAGTACGCGCTGCATTATCGGTACAATTCAAATTACGGCCTGATTCATGGTGACGATTACCTGGCGCTGGACAGGGAGAGGAACCGCTCGCAGGGCGTCGGATTAGCAAGTCAGGCAGCCCGTATTAGCGGACAGATCCCGAAGGCGCTTCGCGACCAGACGGAAAACACCAAGGAACGATTGAGCGGCAGCTCGCACACGGCAGACATTGCGGAATTGCGAATCGCTAAGGAAAAAGAGCTGCTGGAACTCCAATCAAACGGCTACGCCAATACAAAAGAAAACCAGAAGGCAATTGCCGACCGCTACGATGCGCAGATCGCGGCCGCCAAAGAGTTGCAGCGCGTCGATGACCGCCGCTTCGAGCTGGCCAGCCGCTTGCAAGGTGTCGAGCGATCACTTATCAGCGACGAAATGCGGCGAGTTAGGGCTGGCGAGTTGAACGCGGCCAATCTCAAAGAGCAGATTTCGAGCGGCTACAATATCAGCGAGGAAAAGCGCCGGTCATTGCAGATCGAACTCATGGGCGCCGAGCGCACGCTCGAAGTGGCGAGGGCAGAGTCCCGGGTTGCGGAATCGCAGAACGCCCTTGCGAAGAAAGGGGCTTCTATTCAGGCGACCAACGCCAGCTCGGCAGCCAAGCAATACAGTACGGAGGTGTCCACGTTATCCGCCCTGCGCGAGCAACTCGACGCTCTTAAAGGCATCAACACCACGCGTTCCCGGAGCTTGGAGCTTTCCATCGCAGAGAAAGAGAACGCGGTGCGCGGACTGCGGCAAGACCTTAATTTTGGGAAATCCCCGACCGCAATTCAGGAGCGAATCCGCAAGGAGCGCGAGGATGAGATTAAGCGCAACAAGTTCGACCAGCGCCAGGATCGGGACGACGGGCTGATCAACGCCCGCCGCGACATGAGCGGCAACATCACCGGCGGCATCGATGCGATCACCGGCAAATACCGGGATGTCACGCGGGGCTATGGAATGGCGGAGCAAGGCTTGTCCGGAGGGCTCAACAAAGAGAACGGACTGCCCGGCCTGATGACCGGCACGCTGGACAGCTACGGCGGTACGGGTAGCATCGTGCCGCCGATGTTTACAGAGTCATCGGCGGCGGCGCACCTGCGGGGCGCCACGGGGGCAGCGGAACGCCTTGCCAGCCTGCGCGGCGATCCCGCACACGATCCGGCGGCCCGGCTGAAGAACGGCGTGATCTTTCCCGACCTCAAGAAATCCATGGCGTCAGAGTTTGCCCGGCCGAGCACCATGGCCGGGATCGCTGGCACGATTGGAGCCGCCAAAGCGATGTCAAGCTCCCGCACGTTCACCGAGGCAACCGCTAAAATCAGCGCTCAACAGCTCACGCAACAGACGATCACCAACCAATTGATGGAAAGGGTGATTTCAGGTTTGGGGACGCTCGCCCTTCATTGAGCGCTGGCGTGACACCGGAAACTTCGCCCCCATCGCAGACGCCGGAGGATCGGTGGAACACCGCCTTGCACGAAGCGGGCCATGCCGTGGCTGCGCTGGCGTTTGAATACCGCATCGAACGGCTGACGATAATCCCAGAAAAAGTCAAAGGTGGCTGGTACCTGGGCCGGATCACCATTACCACCGGCAAGCCGGGCCACCGCGAACTCTGGACCTGCCCAAACGAAACGGCCCGGCGCTACTTTGTCTACTTTTTCGCGGGCACGGCGGCCGAGCAATTATTCAGCCCGCACCCGAACCCCGACGCATGGGACCATGCCAGCGCCTCGCCGCTCGCCGACGTGGCCTATTGCCGGGAGTGGATGGAAGCCCGCGCCGGAGACACTAGCCTGGAATGGTACAGCGCCACGATCCGGGCGCAGACAGAAGCCTGGTTGCAGCCGAGACGCTGGAAGGTGGAAGCCATCGCCCGAGCGTTGCTGCGCGAGAAGACGATGGACCGTCAAGCCATCCTTTCCGCGAGTGTCATCGCGCTGATTTGCCGGGGCTCCACGAAATGAAAAACCCCGCCGCCGGCGAACCGGGGGCGGGGGTTGATTGCATGTGCTATTTACTCAGTTATCCAGCTTCCCTCCACATCAGAGGGAAGCCGAATAATCTTCGCCCGCTCAGCTCCAGCCTTTGCTCTCTGGAGCGGGGATTCACAGGCTGTGTCGCAAAGCATCTGCGCCAGCAATTCCGGGGTGAGTTCCCGGCTGGTGGCGAGCGCGATGAAATCTTCGGTCACTTCGACCTCGATGGGCGCGCGGAATACGTAAGCGGACATTCCCTTGCTCATACGGTTGCCTCCTCTTCTTGGGCGAGGCCAAACATCCTTCGGGTATCTGCTTCCTTCACGGCCGCGCACCAAGCGGCAACAGAATCCGCAGCGCTCGCCACGATCCAGTCCTCGACGCTCGCATAGCCATCGTAGGTGACCATGCTGGAAAGCATCGCGTACCCATCTGGCGGAAAGCTAACGGTGACCTTAATTGGCTCACTCATGCCGCCTCCCTTCCTGCGATGAGATCCCGCGCAGCCTCGCGCAAGTCATTCCGTAGCCAATTTGCTCGGACCGTGGCCCACAGGATCGCCGCTTTGACGCTGATTCGGTGGACACGCACCGGCCCGTCCCAATTAATCCGCTGCCGCAGGTAATAATGCCCCTCGGTATCTCGGAGAATTTCTTCATCACCGTCCGCCTCGGCATTCCCTCTCCGTCTGCCCAAAGTAATGGAACCGGACTGGTAGTTTAGAACCGTGGCGGGAATTTCCCGCCCCTGATAGATTACTGACTCATCACTGTTCTTCATAAGTACAAAAAAGGTCCGTGCTCGGAAGGCTTGAACCTTTTCACCCCTCAGCACTACCCGCCGGGGTTATCCAAACACGGACTTTGATCTTCTGCGTTTTGCGCCGTCCGGCTTAGTAGGCCGGGGTGAAGTGTTGGCGGTCGCTGTTCAAGCAGCGACAGGGACAGGATGCACGCCGGGGGAGCGGGCGTCAAGCGTCTGCATCTTTTATCCGTCCTTTTATCCGGCAACCGGATAAAGATGGGAGCAAGTGAGACCTACGAGAGAGAAGGCGCTTCGACCGATTCTCCCTCTAGAAACGACCTAAAGAGCAGATGGGGACGATGTGAGAATATCTGCTCGTTTATCGGTGTAAACGAGCCGCTCTACCACTGAGCTAACCGCCCTGATAACAATACTGTGCACCGACCGACGTAAATCGCAAGCGAGCCACCCTCCTACCAACTCCACGACACGCCGCCATAGAAAGCGCGCCCAAGTCCCGGGCTGAACGAGTCATTGTCATCCCCGATGCGAGCGTCCGCAATCGGCTCGACGTAAGCGGCGTAAGCCTCGTCGAGCAGGTTTCTGGCCTCGAAGTACACCTGGAAGCCGCGTTGGGTCTTGTAGCCGGCGCGAAAGCCCAGCAGGGCATACGGGTCGGCAAAGAGCGTGTTGGCTTCGTCCACCGGGTATTTGACGATGTTCCACTCCACGTTCGACCCGAAGTAAACTCCCGAGGGATGTTCGTAGCGGATCTCCGCCTTGTACGCCTGCGTGGGATTGCCGGCGATGCGGTGATCCCCGTAAACCGCGTCGTCGTCGAATCGGAAGTCGCTGAGGTTATAGGTTTGCTCCAGCACCAAGCGGTCTGAACGTGCATCCTTGCCCTTCGGGACGAGCAGGTTGTGCGCGAGTTCCACCTCCAGCCCCGCCTCGATCCCCTGATGAACTGTGTCGTCGGCGTTGACGGTGCCCAGCGGCGTGCCTTGCGCGTTGTTCAAGGCCAGCAACTCGTGGTGCACCCAGGAGCGATAAAGCACCAGGTCCCACGTCAGCGGACCCGCTTCCCCACGCGTGCCGAGCTCCAGCGTGATGGCATGTTGCGGTTCGAGATTGTGGAAGGCTTGGCCGCCGTCCGGGCCTTCCTGCACGCCGATCGATTCGTCGAACGAAACCGGCTGGAAGCTGCGGCTCAGGTTCAGGTAAACCAGCGACTTGTCGTTCCACTGGTACGCCACGCCGCCCTTGGGATTGAACGCGCGGAAGTGATCGTCATGGGACTGATCGCCGAGCGTCGCGGAATGGTAGCCGTCCTGGAAAACGCGGTTGACGTACACCGCCTGAAAACCCGCGAGCAGAGACAATTCTTTCGTAAGATAAAACTGATCCTCCGCAAACAACGGCAGATTAAGGTAATAGGTGCGGTCCGCGAAAAGGAGCGCCCCGATTTTGCCGTCGGGGTTGGCGTAAAACGAGTCGGATTCCGGCTCGAAGGCCGGGAGCGCTCCGACGCTGAATCGGTTCTTGTGACCAAAGACCTCGGCGGTTGATTCAAAGGCGACGTCCGCCGCGTAATCATCGGAATAGAACCGCACCGTGCCCAGGCGGAAATCATCTTCGTACTCATCGCGTTGTTCCTGCTGGCGATGGTTCCATTCCAGACTCGCCTGGAAGGTCCAATCCGAGCCGCGCACCGCAAAGCGGTCCATAAGGCGGTAGTAGTTCCATCGGGTGTTCCAATCCTGCTCGATGGCCTCGGGGTCGGTCCCGCGCGGGTTGGCGTACAGAGCCTCCTTGTCGAGCGAGGCGGGATTGTTCTGGTCGAGGCGCCCGTAGTAGAAATAGAAACGGTTCTCGCTCGTGTCGTTGATCCGGTAGCCGAGGTTGACGGTCAGCTTCTGGTAATTTTCCTGGCTGTGCTCCTGGTAACCGCCCTGCACGTGGTTGGAGAACGCGGCGAGCAGATCCCACGGCCCGTGACTTAAGCCGGTGGAAATCGTCTGCTGATAATACCCGAAGCTGCCAAAGGAAGTCCCAATGCTGACCGGGGCCGCCTCCCGGCCGGTCAAAGAAACGAGGTTAATGGCGCCTCCAAGGGTGACTCCTCCGTAGCGGAGCGCATCGGCCCCGCGGTAGACCTCGGCGTACTTGATCGATTGCAGGTCGATATCGTGGAGGAACGCCTCGCCATCGACCTGATTGAGCGGGATGCCATCGATGAGGATGGTCAACCCGATGATGTCGTCGTTGTTCTGACCCGAGCCCCGGCTGGAAACGTGCGTATTCTCGGAGCCTTGGGAGGACGAGATCACCAGCCCGGGTTGATAACGCAGGAAATCTTCCAGGTAATCGTGCCGTCCGAGACGGTAATCCTCGGAGTCGTACACGCTGGTCGCCGCCGGCACGGTCAGCAGTCGCGCTTGGGCATCCTCAAGGCTTGGCGAGAGCACGTCGACCGACTCCGCTGTCACCAACACCTGTTCGGGTGCGCCTTCCTGGGCTGAGGCGCCGCCTGGCGCCAGCAGGAGCAGGACGGCCATGATAAAAATACAAGATCGAAGATCCGACATGGAGGGATTTTCGTATCAAGCAAGGACGTTGAAGGAAAGCGGGAAAGCGGATGGTCCGCGCGCCGGCGAGATTCGTCCTTGCGCCGCCGGAGTTTCTCGTTCCCGGTAGAAGTCTGCTATGCCCACGGCGCTGCCAAATTCAATGGACTATCTCGACCGGCGCCGGCTGGAAGCGGCGGAGGGCTATCTTGTCCTGGATATGCCGGGGGAGGCCGAGGCGGAGCTGGACTCGCTCTCGGAAGCGGCCCGCCGCCTGCCCGCCGGTCTCGCCATGCGGCTGATGTTGCATCAGCAGAGAAAGCAATGGGCGCCCATGCGGGACATCGCATGCCATCTCACGTCAGTTCACCCGGAGGACGCGCAGTGGTGGATCAGTTGGGCCTACGCGGCCCGACGGACCGAGTCGCTGACGAGCGCGCTGGGGATCCTCGAGCGGGCGCGCGCCCTGCACGGCGCCGAGGCGTTCATCCACTTCAACCTTGCCTGCTACTTCGCCCAGTTGCGACGGCTGCCCGCCGCCCGCGCCGCCTTGCGGCAGGCCATTCGCCTGAACGCTGCGTGCCGGCAAATGGCGCGCGAAGAACCCGATCTGGCGCCGCTGCGCGCCGTGCGTTGAAAATCCGATGTCATCCCTGCCACCTCCCATCGCGACCGCGACCCCGGACATCCCTGAAATGCTGCGCCGGGCGGCCCTGTTGTCGGACCGGCTTTCCGCCTGCGCCGCCGCCGACCCCGATCGCGCGTTTCCCGATCAGGAATTTCGCTGGATCGCCGATGAGGGCTGGCTTGCCCTGCCGTTATCAAAGGAGATGGGCGGCTGGGGGCTGGGGAACGAACCGGGGATTACCGCGCCCTTGCTGCAGGTCCTCAAGCACGTGGGCCGCGGGAGCTTGCCGACGGGCCGGATCTACGAGGGGCACGTGAATGCCCTGCAGATCGTCCAACGGTTCGCCGCGCCGCCGAGCGCGGCGCGGTGGGCGGCCGATGCGCGGGATGGCAAGCGGATTTTCGGCGTCTGGAACGCGGAACCCGGGGACGGAACCGGCGTCCGGTTCACCCGAAAAAATGGCGGAGGCTGGCGCCTGGAAGGGAGCAAGCACTTCGCGTCGGGTCTGGGCCGGGTAACGCGACCGATCATCACCGGACGGCTTCCCGACGGGGGATGGCAGATGTGCATCGTGCCGATGGAATCGGCTGGGGCGCGCGAAGACCCATCGTGGTGGAAGCCGCTCGGGATGGAGGCCACCGCCAGCGGCGCGGTGGATTTTAGCGGGGTGGAGATCACCGACGCGGATCTACTCGGCCGCCCGGATGATTACTATCGCGACCCATGGTTTAACGGCGGCGCGATCCGGTTCGTGGCCGTCCACCTCGGCGGGGCGGAAGCGATATACGACGCCGTCCGCGCCTACGCGCGCGAGTTCAACCAGCAGGATCAAGCCCCGCAACGCATCCGGCTGGCCGCGATGGCCATGGCGGTGCAAAGCGGTGCGCTTTGGCTGGAAGGCGCGGCCGCGGCCGCTGAGGCTCCGGATGGCGACATCGGCGCGGTGATCGCCTACGCCGGGATGGCGCGCATGGCCGTGGAAACCATCTGCCTGGACGTACTGCGCGAGGCGCAGCGTTGCGTGGGCGCGCGCGGGCTCCTGCGCCCGTGGCCCTTCGAACGCCTCATGCGCGATTTGACCATGTACCTGCGTCAACCCGCCCCTGACGCGATCATCGAGCGCATTGGCCGGTATGCGATGGAGAATCCCCTGCCCGCCTTCAGCCAATGGCCGGGCGCCCAATGGCAATGAGCGACACCCTCCCGCCCGCCTACTTCGAGGAGGTCTATCGGCGCAAATCGGACCCGTGGGACTTCGCGACCAGCCCTTACGAGGCCGCCAAATACCAGGCAACGCTCGCCGCGTTGCCGCGCGACCGATACGAGCAGGCGTTTGAAGCCGGTTGCTCCATCGGGGTCTTGACGGCGCAACTGGCTGTGCGATGCGAGCGGCTGCTCTCGGTCGACATCAACGAAGACGCGCTCGCCCAGGCGCGCGAGCGGTTTCGTGATCTCGCTAACATCCGCCTCGAGCGCGCCCAACTGCCGGCCGAGTTTCCAAATGGGATGTTCGATCTCATCCTCGTCTCCGAGGTCGGCTACTACCTGTCAAAAGACGATCTACGGTCGCTCCGGGCGCGCTGCATCAGCCAACTGGCGCCGGGTGGACATCTACTGCTGGTTCACTGGACGCCGCCCGTGCCCGACTATCCGTTGACCGGAGATGAGGTGCACGCTGAGTTCCTGGCCGCGCCGGAGTCGCTGCGCCATTTGAAAGGCTCGCGCGACGAGAAGTACCGACTCGATTTGTTCGAGCGCGTGGCCGGCGCAGGATGATCCACCAGGGTTCCAGGCGTTCGCGCAGATCGGCGATGGCTTCACCGATTGTAATCGGTTCGATCGCCCAATGCCGCACCCCGCTTGCCTTCTGCCTGGCGCGGACTTCCTGCCACAGCGCTCCAAACCCGGGCGCTGCTTCCCAACGCTCGCGCAACCAGTCTGACTCGACCTTTAGCAACGCAGCCGCCTGTTGAATGCCCGATGTCGTTAACCGCCTGACGCGCTGCCGGTCCAAAGCCAGCGTTTCGATGGCCTCTCCCGACTCGACCAGGATGGGTTCGCCGGTCCGGGCGCGGTGCGTCCATTGCGATAACGTGGAGGAGAGCCCTACCCCGACCTTTCCCACGCACCGGAGTGAGGTCATCACGCTCACCTGCGGGCTGTGCCGCATTCGCGCGTCGATGCGCTCCAGACGATCCGAGAACGCCATGTCTTCGAGCACCGGCACGGCGGGAAGACCCCCGGAGTCGCGGTACGCTTCCACCGTGACCGCCAGACTGGCGCCGAAGTATTGGAAGTGCCGCGGCCAGGGGTTCTGCGGATCGGGATCCAGCACGCTCTCGTAGGCTGCCCGCAGGAGCCGGTACGTTTTGTCCTGCCGGTAGTATAATTGCGCGCCCGGTTCCAACCCCGCCACCTCCGCCACGCTCGAACGAATCCGACCGCCCACGGCATCCGCGCCCGCCGCCACCTCGCGCAGGATCGCCGCGACCCACCGCGGGGAAACCAGCGTGTCGCCGTCGGTGGAGGCGATCACGCCGCGCGCCCGACCGAGACCCGAGAGACGGCGGAACGCTTCATCCATCACCAGCCGCCTCGCGGCGCCCACGTGCGCCTGGTCCGCGAGGAGCGTGGCCTCGATCACATGCAGGCGGAACTCCGGGTGCACTCGCCCACACTGCCGGGCGACTGCCGCCGTCTCGTCCGTGCAGTTGTTGGCCAGCACCAACACCTCGTAACGCTCGGGCGCGAGCGGGATGCCATCCAGGTCAACCTGCCTCGCAAGCGCCTCCAGCGCCGGACCGATGGACCCGGCTTCATTGAAGGCGGGCACGACCACGCTCATCTCGCAGGCGTCGTCGATCGCCGGCAGGTCGGAAGCCACGGTGATGCCGCGCGCGTCAAAATCGTTGGGGGACCACATCCTTGGGGAATTTGCACTCGACCGATGGGTCGTTCTGCAAATTCGGCGCCGGGCCGGGTTGTGCGCTTGCCCTTCTGCGCTACAACGCCGCTTTGTAGTCGTGCCGGATGTCCTGCGCCGCCTTCGCGTACACGGCATCCTCGGCGATGTTGGTGGCGTGATCGCCAATGCGCTCGATGTTTCGCGCAATGAAGATCAAATCCAGGTAACTCTTGATGTGCTCGGGGTCCTTCTGCGCGAGTTCGGTAAAGCGGGCGTTGAGGTCGGAGTTGATGCGATCCAGCTCGCGGTCGCGGGGCTTGATCGCCATCGCGAGATCCACGTCCCCGTCCGTGAACGCGCGCAGGCTGTCCTTGAGCATGGCGATGGAGGCGGTGGCCATCTGCTCGAGCAGGTGGGTCTCGGCCAGGGCGGGAATGGCGTTGAGCTTGCGCGCGCGCCGGGCGATGCTGGTGGCCTGGTCGGCGATGCGCTCGAGGTTCGCGCCGAGTTTCATGGCCGCGATGATCGATCGCAGATCGACCGCCACGGGCTGGAAACGCAGGAGGAGTTCGATGCCGTCGGCGTCCACCGATTTCTCCAGATTGTCGACTTCTTCGTCGTCCGCGATCACCAAGGCGCTGAGTTCATGGTTGCGCTCGAAAAGGGCGGTGTAGGCCCGGGACAGATTGCGCTCGGTGAGGCTGGCCATCATCAGCACGTTGTTGCGCAGAGCGTTGAGCGCCTCTTCGAAGGATCCGAGGATGTGGACGTTGGCGGGTTCGAAGGGCATACGCAGTTCTGTTTATTCCCATGCGAAGGCGTGTCAACCTGGCGGCGGGCGATTGGTTGTGACAAAAACGTTACACATCTTGCGAAGGACAGTTTCCTCCACAGGCGCCATCCTCGCCTCGGGCAGCCCGGATGTCGGTCTGTCGCGCAGTTCCAAAACCTACCCTGGCCAATGAAAATTAACTCTCTCTTCACCTTAGCTCTGGGCGCGGCCCTTGCCGCCGCCTCGGGCGCGCGGGCGCAAACCACCGTCACCGGCGCCGGCGCCACTTTCCCCAACCCGATCTACTCCAAGTGGTTCTCGGAATACAAGAAGGTCGATCCCTCGGTGTCGTTCAACTACCAGCCGATCGGCTCCGGCGGCGGCCAGAAGCAGATCACCGAAGGCACGGTCGATTTCGGCGCCTCCGACGGCCCGATGAGCGATGAGAGCCTCGCCAAGGCGCCCGCCAAGATTCTCCACATCCCCACCGTGGCCGGCGCCGTTGCCGTGACCTACAACCTGCCGGAAGTTAAAGATCTCAGGCTCGACGGCCCGACGCTCGCCGACATTTATCTGGGCAAGATCACCAAATGGAACGACGCGGCCATCGCCAAAAACAACCCCGGCGTCAAGCTGCCTGACCAGGCCATCGCCGTCATCCGACGCGCGGAAAGCTCCGGCACCAGCTATATCTTTACGGATTACCTGAGTTCGGTGAGCGAAGGGTGGAAGACGAAGGTCGGCAAGAGCACCGCGCCCAACTGGCCGGTCGGCGGCGGCGCGAAGGGCAACGACGGCGTTGCCAGCATGGCCCAAAAGGTTGCGGGTTCCATCGGCTACGTGGAGTTGATCTACGCCGCGCAAAACAAGCTGCCGGTCGCGGAAATCAAGAACGCGGACGGCGTGTACCTCAAGCCGACGCTGGAAGGCATCACCGCCGCCACCGCCACCGCGAAGATCCCGGACGACTTCCGTTTTTCCATGGTCAATGCGCCCGGCAAGGACTCGTACCCGATCGCGGGAGTCACCTGGCTGCTCGTTTACGAACAGCAGAAGGACGCCGTCAAAGGCAAGGCGCTCGTCGGCTTCCTGAAATGGGCGCTGACCGAAGGCGAGAAACAGGTCAAGGCCCTGGACTACGCCCCGTTGCCCGACGAGGTGCAGAAGAAGGTGCTCGATCGCATCAACACGATCAAGTTCTAGCTTCCCACTTTGATGTCTTCCGCCGCCGCCACGTTCGAGACCGGCGCCGCCGCGCCGGCGACTCGCCAGATGAAGCCGGTCAGTCAGTTCAACGAGCGAATCTTCAGCGGGATTTGCCTGGCGATGGCTTCCGCCGTCATCGTGCTGGTGGCGCTGGTCGGCTATCAACTCTGGAAAGGGGCCGGGTCGACGTTCCATACCGTCGGCGCCGGCTTTCTGACCAAAAGCGTCTGGGACCCGAACGCCGAGACGTATGGCGCGCTGCCGTTCATCTTCGGCACCCTGGTTACTTCGTTGATCGGCCTGCTGATCGCAACGCCGCTGGCGGTGGCCACCGCGGTATTTCTCACCGAGTTGGCGCCTAACTGGCTGCGGCAGCCGCTGATTTTTCTCATCGAAATGCTGGCGGCCATCCCCAGCGTCATCCTGGGCCTGTGGGCCATTTTTGTCCTGCTGCCTTTCCTGAACGATTACATCTTTCCGGCGCTCGCCGTCACGCATCTCCCGATCTTCTCGGGCGTGTCGATGGGCGGCTACTCCGTGCTGGCCGGCGCGCTGATCATTGCGGTGATGGTCCTGCCGATCATCACGAGCGTGTCGCGCGAGATCCTGCGCTCGGTGCCGGATCTGCAACGCGAGGCCGCTTATGGATTGGGCGCCACGCGCTGGGAGGTAACGCGCATCGCGGTGCTCTCCTACGCGAAGAAGGGCATCTTCGGCGCTACGATCCTCGGGCTGGGCCGGGCGCTGGGGGAGACCATGGCCATTACGATGGTCATCGGCAATGCGAACCAGATATCCCCTTCCCTGTTTGCTCCCGGCAACACGCTCGCCAGCGTGATCGCCAGTCAGTTCAATGAAGCATCGAGCGACTCGCATCGCGACGCCTTGATCGCCGTGGGTTTCGTGCTTTTTGCCATTACGCTCATCATCAATCTGTGCGCCCGGCTGCTCTTGAAGTTCGGCACGGCGGATGCCGGCGCGGTTCATTAAAACGGTCATGGCCGCCGCCTCCATTCCTGTGTCTTCTCCTTTACGCATCGGGCAAGTTTCCGAAGGATTGAGGCGCTGGCGAAAATTCAAGAGCGGGTTGGTCGCAGCCATCTGCCTGGTTTGCGCCGCGCTGGTCGTCGCGCCGCTGGCCCTGGTGTTTTCCTACCTTGTCATCAAGGGCGCGGGTTCGATCAATCTCGCTTTTTTCACGCAGCTCCCGGTGCCCCATGGCGAAATCGGCGGCGGCGTGGTCCATGCCATTGTGGGCAGCTTCCTGCTGGTCGGAATGGCGGCGGTCATTGGGCTGCCCACGGGAACCCTGGGCGCGGTTTATCTAACGGAGTACGCCGGGCCGCGCTTCGCTTCCTGCGTGCGGTTTGCGGCCGATCTGCTCAACGGCGTGCCGTCCATCGTCTGGGGAATTGTTGCCTACGCGATCCTCGTGCTGCCCCACGGGTCACCCTTTTCGCTGGGCCATTATTCGGCCATCGCGGGCGCGCTGGCCCTGGCCTTTATCATGATCCCACTGGTCCTGCGCACGGCGGAGGAGGTGCTTCTGCTTGTGCCCAACGGCTACCGGGAGGCGGCGCTTGCGTTGGGCATCGCCAAGTGGAAGATCAGCACGCAGATCGTTCTCAAGACGGCGTCCAAGGGTGTTCTCACCGGCGCCCTCCTGGCGATTGCGCGCGTCGCCGGGGAAACGGCTCCCTTGCTGTTTACGTCCCTGGGCAACAGCGGGTTCAGCCACAATCTCAAGGACCCCATGGCCGCGCTGCCGCTGCAGATCTACACCTACGCGATCTCTCCCTACCCGGACGAAAATCGGCAGGCGTGGGCGGCGGCGCTCGTCCTTTTGCTGCTGGTGTTAACGCTCAACGTCGGCCTTCGCTACCTGACGCGCGATCGCGGCATCGGCCGGCCCGGCAAACCTGCTCTTGCCGCCGGCGCCGCCACAACGGCTGTCACCGGGGGCGCCGCGACCGCGCGGGCTTGACCTTTCATCTTGGAATGCGCCATGACTTCTGATCAATCTGCCCTCCGGGTGCCGGCGGCCTCTTTTCACGTGAACTCTCCGCAACACCCGCCGCAAGCATCTAGCGCCGCGCCGCAACCTGCCGTGGACGCTCAAGGGGTCAACATCTTCTACGGCGCGAAGCACGCGGTGATCGATGCGACGTTGCAAATCCCGTCCAAGTCGGTCACGGCGATCATCGGGCCGAGCGGCTGCGGGAAGTCGACCTTCCTGCGCTGTCTCAACCGCATGCACGAGTTGATCCCGGGCGCGCGCATGACCGGCACGATCCTGCTCAACGGCGACGACCTTTACGGCTCGAAGATCGATCCGACCGTGGTCCGCCGGAGGGTCGGAATGGTCTTCCAAAAGTCCAACCCGTTCCCGACGATGAGCATCGGCGACAACGTCACGGTCGGCCTGCGGCTAAACGGCATCCGCGATCGTTCCTTCCTGCGCGAACGCATGGAGGACGCGCTGCGCAAAGCAGCCCTTTGGGACGAGGTAAAGTCGGACCTCGCGAAGCCGGGCATTAGCCTATCCGGGGGCCAGCAGCAGCGCCTGTGCATTGCGCGAGCCATCGCCGTGCAGCCGGAAGTGCTCTTAATGGACGAGCCGACTTCCGCGCTCGATCCGATTGCCACGGCAAAGGTGGAAGAGTTGATGGTGGAATTAAAACGCAATTTCACCATCGTCATCGTCACCCATTCGATGCAGCAAGCCACGCGGGTGGCGGATCAAACGGCATTCTTCTATCTAGGCAAGTTGATCGAGTTTGCGCCGACCCGCGCGCTCTTCAATAATCCCAAGGAGAAGCAAACCGAAGCCTACATCACCGGCCGCTTCGGTTGATTTCCCCCCTATTGCCTCGCGCAAAGGTAGCCAAACCCCCAAAGGGGGGAAGAAGAGGTTTTCTGTTGGCCTTTTTCTTCCTTTGCGGCTTTGCGACCTTTGCGCGAGGAACCTAAACAATCTTGCCAAGCAGATAAGGCAATAGCTGGGAGATAGGCATCCGTTCCTGCTGCATCGAGTCGCGGTGACGCAACGTGACCGTGTCCTTCCACTCGTCGCCGCGTTCACCCATCGTCTCGAAATCGACCGTGATCCCAAATGGCGTGCCCGCTTCATCCTGCCGGCGGTACCGGCGCCCGATGGCGCCTGTTTCATCGTAGAAGACGTTCATGTGCGGCTTGAGAAGCGCCGCCACTTCGCGCGCTTTTTCGACAAGCTCCGGCTTGTTCTTGAGCAACGGGAAAATCCCGCATTTGACCGGCGCCATGCGCGGGTGAAATCGCAGGACGATCCGCGTCTCGCTCTTGCCCTTTTCATCGGTGACAGTCTCCTCGTCATACGCGGCGCAAAGCAGCGCCAGCACGGTCCGATCGACGCCGGCGCTGGGTTCCACCACATGCGGAATAAACCGTTCTTTCGTCTCTTCGTCGAAATAATCGAGCGGCTTGCCGCTGTGCGTCTGGTGCTGCGTCAGATCGTAATCGGTGCGATACGCCACGCCCTCGAGCTCCTGCACGCCAAAGGGAAATTCGTACTCTATATCGTATGTTCCCTTGGAATAATGCGCCCGCTCATCCGCGGGCACATCCAATACCTTCAGCTTCTCTCGTGAAAGACCGATCTCCTCATAAAATTTTAGCCGCTCCTCAAGCCAGTAACTCAATAGCTCCATGCCTTGCTCCGGACGGCAGAAGTATTCCAGCTCCATCTGCTCAAACTCCCGGGAGCGAAAGATAAAGTTGCGCGGATTGATCTCGTTGCGAAACGCCTTCCCGATCTGCGCAATGCCGAAGGGCAGTTTCTTGCGCGCGGTGTCCAGCACGTTCTTGAAGTTTACGAAGATCCCTTGCGCCGTCTCGGGTCGCAGGTAGGCCACGGAACTCTCGTCCTCCGACGCGCCGACCTGGGTCTTGAACATCAGGTTGAACGCGCGCGGCTCGGTGAGAAGGCTGCCGTTCTCCGGATTAAACCGGGTTGTATTTTCCACCGGCTCCGTGGTTTCGTCGAGCAACAGCAGTTCGCCTGCAACGCTTGTCAGCGCGGCGGGCAGTTCGAGCGCGTAAAACTGCCGGGCCGTTTTCCGCGCGCGCTCCACGTTATCCCCCTTCTTGAGCAGCACCGCGAACGGCTTGCGCACTCCCCACGGGTTGGAATCACCGGGCGGCGCGTCGGCCCCCGTATAACGAAAAACCGTCCCGCTCTGCGCCTCGACCTGATCCGCGCGGAAGCGCTTTTTGGTCAGCAGACAATCCACCATGGGATCGCTGAAAGTCCCTTCGTGTCCGCTGGCCTGCCACACCTTGCGGTTCATCAGGATCGCGGCGTCGAGACCGACGACGTCATCCCGCTCGCGGGTCATTCGGCGCCACCAGAAATCCTTGAGGTTGCGCTTGAGCTCCACGCCCAACGGACCGTAGTCCCAACACCCGTTCAACCCACCGTAAATCTCACTGGATTGAAAAATGAATCCGCGCCGTTTGCACAGGCTGACGATCTTCTCCATGCGGTCCGCGGCGGGATTGTTCTGGGCCATAAAAAAAGGAAGGCCCCGGCGGAAACGATCCGCACGGGGCCGCCAACGTAGCCGAGCGCCCCTCGCTCGGCAACCGCCCTATCGACTGCGCCCGCCGCCCAGCAGTGGCAGAAGGTAGAAAATGAAGTAACCCAGGGACGAGATAAACGCCGCCACATACGTCAGCGCCGCCGCGTTGAGCACCTTGTTGACCGCCTGCATCTCCTCCGGCCCGCGAATGATCCCCATGGAAGGCAACAACTCCTTCGCCCGCCGCGACGCGTCGAACTCGACCGGCAGCGTGACCAGGTTGAAGAACATGATCACGCCCCAGGCGGCCGCGAGAATCATGAAGCCCGTGCGCAAAAAGGCCATATTATGCGTGAAAAAGAACAGAAACGGCAACACCCCGACGATCTGGCTGGCGAACGACGTCGACTTCACCGCCGCCATGCGGAACTCGAGCGGCGCGTATCCGACCCGCTGTTGCAGCGCGTGCCCGCACTCGTGAGCGGCGATGCCCAAGGCTGCCGTGGAGCTGCCCTGGTAAACATCCGGCGAGAGCACCAGTGTCTTGGTGGTGGGATCGAAGTGGTCGCCCAGGAAACTATTGCCCGCCTGCACGGTCACATCGTTGATGCCCGACGCTCGCAAGATGTGAAGGGCCGTCTCCGCCCCGGTCAGACCGCTGGCCGAAGGCATCTTGCTGTATTTGGAAATCATGTGCTTCACGCGGAACGACGCGTAAAGCGAGATGGCCATCGTAACGACAAAGATGAGGATAAACATGGGTATTATATGGATTGGACCGCGGGAGGGTTCCCGGCGTTCATTCGCTGCGACGCCTTCACCTGCTCCCATACCGCGTCTAATTCCTCCAGACTCAGACTTTTCACCGCCCGACCCTGTTCACGCAGAACGTCCTCCACGCCCCGGAAGCGGCGCACGAACTTATCCGTGGCGCGCGCGAGCAAAAGTTCCGCCTCCAAATCCTGCCAGCGCGCGACGTTGACCAGCGAGAATAAGACGTCGCCCAGCTCATCGGCCACCGCCGCCGGATCGCGCTGCGCCATCGCCTCCTCCACTTCGTCGATCTCCTCGCGCAGCTTGGCAATCACCTCGCCCATTTCCCGCCAGTCAAAACCGCCGCGCGCCGCCTTTTGTTGCGCCTTCTGCGCGCGCAGGAGGGAGGGGGCATTGGAGAGGAGTCCGTCCATGAGCGAGGCGGTCGGCGCGGCGCCTTTCTCGCGCCGCTTGATTTCGTCCCACTGGGCGAGGATCGCGGCGCTGTCGCCTTTCTCCGCGTCGCCAAAAACATGCGGATGCCGGCGGATCATCTTCTCGCAGACACCCTCCGCCACCGCCGCGAGGTCGAAGGCGCCGCGCTCGGCGGCCATCTGCGAATGCAGCGTCACATGGAGGAGCAAGTCGCCGAGTTCCTCACAAAGGTTGGCGTCGTCGCCGGCATCGATCGCGGCGACCGTCTCGTAAGTCTCCTCGATGAGCGAGGTGCGCAGGCTCGCGTGCGTCTGTTCGCGGTCCCACGGGCAGCCGTCCGGCGCCCGGAGGCGCGCGACGATCTGCTTGAGCCGCTCGAGCGGATCGGAGGAAAACGGAGTCACCCTTGGCTTTAGCTGCTCCGATCCTTGCGTAACAACGAGACTCGCGCCCGTTCCAGGGTCGCCCGCTCGCTGTTCGTGAGACTGGCCAGGCCGTGCTGGCTAATCTTGTCCAAAAGCGGATCGATGGATTCGTAAACGTCGCCGCCTCCCCCCGCATTTTCATTCGCCGCGCGCCGGGGCTTCATCCGCGGCTTTACTCCGACCGGCGCCGGCCGCCGGGGGAATTTTTCACGAATGTTATTGATTAGCGAGAACTCCCCCCCGCCTCCTCCCGATTGCCGGGTGATGAAATAGGCCACGGACGCCGTGCTCCACAGCGCGAGCAGCTCGGCAGGCTGGCGGTTCGCCATGTACACCAACGTAAAAATTCCCAGCACGGCGAAGACGATCCACTTCGCCAGGATGCCGAAGATGAATTGCACATTGGGATACAGCGTCACAAAAGCAATGAAGATCCCAAAGTGCAACAGACTCGACTCCTTGAGGATCATCGGCTGGTGGGTCAGCTTCCCAAAGAGCGAGAGCACCAGCGGCGGCGTCAGCAACAAGCCCACGTAGAGCCCAATGAATACTTTGCGCCCGAAGTATTTCTCCACCTCCTGCCCGAGTTGGAACAGGATGAACAGCTCGATCGCGAGCAGAACGCCGCCGACCGGAGTCAACGAGTGCACAAACGCGTACGTCACACATCGCCAGAGTTGCAAATGGTCCAGCACGGCGTCGCTGGAATATAAAAGCGAACTCATCAACTCCCCCTGCCGCAAGGCGTAGAGAAAGCAGCCGACGATGAACGCCGCGATGTGCAACGCGACCGCCAGCGTCGTCACGTACAGCGGCCGGCCCTTGATGTAGGTCAAGGGCTGATAATCATCGGTTCGATCAAAACCCATCATCTCGATGGGCATCTTATCGGAGGCGCCTCGTTTTCTCAAGATCAACCTTCGACGATTTGTGGCTGCTCCTCTTCCCACGGGCCGCTTTTTGCTCTAATCCAGTGTTTCCCGGATGATCCCGCCGCCTCCCGCCCCTGCCCGACGGCGCTTTTCCCGCTGGATTTGGCTCATTCTCTTGCTCGCCGGCGTCCTGCGTTTCTACGCGATCGATTGGGATCAAGGCACGTCTAGCCATCCCGACGAGCGCAACGTGCTCATGGCCGCGAACAAGCTGTCGTGGCCAAAGTCGCTCGGTGAATTCCTCGACGAGGCCCATTCCCCGCTCAATCCCCGCAACCGCGAGACTTCCTATTTTGCGTACGGCACGCTGCCCACCACGGGCCTGACCGCCGTCTGCACGTTTGCCGGCGTAAAACGGTTTGAACAGCAGACGCTGGTGGGCCGCGGGATGAGCGCGCTGATCGATGGCGCGGTCGTCTGGCTCGTTTACCTGATCGCCCGCCGGCTCCGGGGCCGAGACCCGGATGAACGTTGCGGGCTGCTCGCGGCCTTGCTTTACGCCGGCTGCGTGTCGCCCATCCAGCACGCGCACTTCTTCGTGGTGGATCCCTACGCCAACTTCTTCGTGGCGCTCGCGCTTTGGCTCCTGCAAGGCGCCCAATGGCGCGGCCGCGCGTGGGAATATGCCGGGGTCGGCGCCGCCCTGGGGCTCGGCGTGGCGTGCAAAATCTCGGTCGCGGAACTGGCGGCGCCGGTCGCGTTGACTGCCCTGTTCGCGGCGCCGGGCGTGCGCGGATGGAAACTGGCCTCTCCGCTGCAAGTCTTTGCGCGTTGGGCCGCCTTTGCGCTCGCGATGGCCGCGGTCTTCCGGCTGGTCGAGCCGGATGCATTCAGTGGTTTGGGTGCGTTTGCCCCGCGATGGATGACGAACATGCGGTACGTCGTCGGCGTGAGCATGGGAACGATCGACGTTCCTTTTACCCGGCAATGGGTGGGCCGCACCCCGTTGCTTTATCCCTGGAAGAACATGGTCGTCTGGGGCATGGGCGTGCCGCTCGGGCTCTGCGCCTGGGCCGGCACGGCGTGGGCCGGCTGGCGGCTCGTCCGCGCGCGGGAGATCGCGTTGTTGCCGCTCTTCGCCTGGATCGCCCTCCTGTTCCTGCACCAGGGAACGCAATGGCAGATGACGATGCGATATTTCCTCCCGATTTACGCGCCGCTGATCATCTTCGGCGCGGCGCTGCTCGTGCAGATCGCGGACGGCCTCCCCCACTCCCGGTGGCGCTGGACGCCGGCGGCCTTAGTGGCCATCGCGACCCTCGCGTGGGGCATCGCCTTCCTGGGCGTTTATCGGCCGCAGCACACGCGCGTCCTCGCTTCGCGCTGGATCTACCGGCATATCCATCCTGGCGCGGAGTTGGGCGTGGAGCATTGGGATGACGCCCTGCCGCTGTCGCTCCCGGGGACGCCCGGCGTCAATACCTATCGTTTCGTCGAGTTCCCGTGGTACGACCCCGACAGCGCCGCCAAACGCGAGTTGGTTTTACGCGGGCTCGAAAAGGCTGACTACCTCATCACCGCGAGCGACAAACTCTACGGCTCGATCCCGCGGATGCCGCATCGGTATCCCATGACGATCGCGTACTATCAGGCGCTCTTCAACGAACGCCTTGGGTTCAAACTCGTGGCTGATTTCCGCGGCCGCATGAACCTCTTCGGCTGGCGCATCCCCACGGAATCCGCGGAGGAAGCGTTCAGCGTTTACGATCATCCACGGGTGATGATCTTCCGGAAAACCAAGGCCTACAGCGCCGCCGCCGCGCGCGCCTTGCTTGGACCCATCGATGTCTCGCACGTGGTCGATTCCCGATGGGCCTCCGGCCATCTTTCCCCGACCGCGCGAACCGAGCGCGCGATCCTCCTGTCGCCCGAGCGTTGGGCGCAGCAACGAAACGGCGGCACCTGGAGCGAGATCTTCCATCGTCATAATCTGGCCAACCGCATGCCCGTATTGTGTTGGATCGGATTGCTGACGTTTCTCTTTGCCGTCGGCTATCCCTATGCGTTTGCCGTCTTCGGGGGACTGCCGGATCGCGGGGCGGGCATCGCCCGGCTTTTTGCCATTGCCGTTCCGTTGTGGCTGCTGTGGCTGCTTGCCAGCGTCGAGTGGGTCACCTTCCGCGCGGGTCACTGGTGGGTCATCATGGGACTGGCGGCGATGGGCGCCGCGGCGATTGCGATCAAGCGTCGAAACGCAATTGGCGTGTTCTTGCGCGAACACTGGCGAGGACTGCTTGCGGGCGAGCTCTTCTTTTGGACCGCGTTCAGCTTTTGTCTGACGATCCGCTATCTCAATCCCGATCTGTGGCACGCGAGCTGGGGCGGCGAAAAGCCGATGGAAATGACGTACCTCAATGGCGTCATGCGGTCCGACTACTTCCCGCCCTATAACCCATGGTACGCAGGCGGCTTTATCAATTACTATTACTTCGGGTTCGTTCTGACGGGCGGTTTGATCAAGGCGCTGGGCCTTGCGCCCGAGATCGGTTTCAACCTTTGTCTCGCGACGTTCTATGGCCTGACGGCGGCGACCGCTTTCTCGGTTACGCGCGCGATTACTCCGACGGCGAAATCCTTGTGGCCCGCAATCGCGGGATCGGCCTTCGTCGCGCTCTGCGGCAATTTATTCCAGGTCAACTATATTTACAATCGTCTGGTGCGCCTCGGACAGTCGGATCACGAACTGACGATCCCCCTCGTCTCCAACGCCATCCGCGCATATAGCGGATTGCGGCGCGCGCTCGCCGGGCAGCGTTTATATATATACGACGCCGATCCGTACTGGGTCGCCGCACGCGCCATTCCGGTCAAGCGGCCCGATTCGATCCCGCCCATCACCGAGTTTCCGTTTTGGAGTTACCTGTATGCCGATCTGCACCCGCATCTGATTGCGCTGCCTTTTACCCTTGCGTTGATCGCCGTGCTCGCGGCTTGGTGCCGAACGAGCAAGGTTTGGACAAAGGCGGCGCTGTGCGCGGCGCTCGCGTTTCTGCTGGGTCTGTTCTGGCCGACGAACACGTGGGATTGGCCGACCTACGGCGCGCTCACCGGATTAACGCTCTTCCTTTCGTTCTGGCGAAACGGCGAATATGCCGCGCGGGACTTCTGGAGCGCAGCGGCGAAATCGGTGGGATTGTTCATCGTCATCCTGGCCGCGGCGCGATTGGCGTTTCTCCCCTTCTATCGGCACTACGTATCGGGTTACGGGGCGTTTGTTCTTTGGCATGGCGAGCGCACTCCGTTCTCCGCGTATTTGTTGATCTACGGCTTTCCGTTGTTCATCGTTGTGGTTGCCTATGTTCTGGTGGCGCGTTGCCGATTGGGAGCGGAAGGGCCGCTGCGAGCCTGCCAGGCGTGGCTGCTCTTGTTGCAACAGTGCTTGCCCGGCGGCAGTACGGCCGTTCGGCGGGGATTGATCGAACGATTCGAGCGCCGCCGGCTTTCGGCCGCAATGGCTCTCGGAGTGCTCATCGCCGTCGTCGTGCTGATTTCGCAACGGTCGCTTCCGGCCCTGTTGGGCATCGGTCTGCTCTTCTCGTTGTTATTCGCGGTGAGCCGCCGCCGCGATCCATTAGCCGCTCTGCCGTTTCTGATGACGGCGCTCGCCTTTGCGCTCTCCATCCTGGTCGAATTTGTCGTGCTCGACGGCGACATCGGGCGCATGAACACCGTCTTCAAATTCTACTATCAAGTGTGGGTCCTCTTCGGACTCGCCGCAGCCGCGTTCCTGCCTGAAATGTGGAGTCGCCTGCGAGCCGCGAGGCCCCGCATCCGGTGGACGTGGATCGCCGCGTTCAGCCTGCTGCTATTGCTTTCGCTGGTGTACCCGGCAACCGCGGTCCCGGCCAAGGTGAGCGACCGGTTTGTGCGCATCCCCCCCACCCTGGACGGACTCGCCTATATGAATACCGCCCGCTATCAGATCCGCAATCGCGACTTTGCCTTGCGCGGCGATCTGCTGGCGATTCGCTGGCTCGAAGATCACGTCGCCGGCACGCCGGTCGTCCTCGAGATGAACACGGGGAACGTACTCTATAGCTGGGGAAGCCGCATCTCGGTGCAAACCGGACTTCCCTCCGTGGTCGGCTGGGACTGGCACCAACGTCAGCAGCAGGCCGGCATCCTTGAACCCAAGGTCGCCCAGCGCATCGCCGACGTGCAGGCCATCTACAGCACCGGCTCGGACGCCCATGCGCGGTCGTTAATCGATAAATATGGCATCGGACTGGTCGTCGTGGGCGAACTCGAGCGGGCCTTCGCTCCGGAACCTGCCGTCGATAAGTTTGCCCGTCTCGGGCTGATCCAAATCTATCGTGCGGAAGGCACGGCGATCTACCAGGTTCCCTGGGTGGTTCCAAAGGTCACGCTATTGCCATAGCGCGTCTTAAAATTTCATTCGCTGGAAAATCTTTTCTGGAATGAGTCGGATGATCGTCATGATGACGATCCAATATCCTGGGATATATGCGACGTCGCGGCGTGCCTTGATGGCTCTATAACATAAGCGTCCCGCTTCGCCGGCGGAGGTGGAGAGCAGTCCGTGCGTCACTCCCGCCGTCATCGGCGTGTCGATCAACCCTGGACGCAATTCGGTGACGGTCACTCCGTCCCGGCAGAGGCTCGCGCGCAGGCCCTGGGTAAAGGCGATCAATCCCGCCTTCGCACTCCCATAAAAGAAAATCCGGGCACGGCCGCGCACGCCCGCCACCGAGGTGATCAGAGCGATCTGCCCTGAGCGTTTGGGCCGGAAATACTCCGCCGCCGCATAGGCAAACGCCATCGGACTCGTCAGGTTGATCGCGATCTCGGCCGCCCGATAGGCGGGATCGATCGCGGCCCGCGGTTCGTCGCTCAGCGAGCCGTGAGCGATCAAGATGATGTCGAAATCGCCCGCGGCCGCGATTACCGCCGCAGGATCGGTGAGCTCCCCGACCCACGTTTGGACATCGGCTGCGCCGCGGGCCCGCTGGTCCGCGGCCACCGCCTCCAGCCGCGCCGCCGAACGGCCCGCGAGCAGGAAAGCCGCGTGTTCTGAAGCGGCAAAACAGCGCGCTGTCTCCTGTGCGATGGCCGAGGTGGCGCCGACGATGAGAATCTTCATTCGGCCGTCACTCTACGCCAGAAGTTCGAGGAAAACGCCGGATCGATCCAGCGGACGAATGTCTCCCAGTTCGGATACCCGGCCCGGAAAGTCGCCGGGCTCATGCGAGCGTCCTTGGCGGGATAGATTCGGCCGCCGGCCGAGACGGCGATCCGATCCATTTCGTCGAGCAAGGTGAAGACAGGTTGCCCGGTGTTGGGCAGGTCGACGGCGAGGGTTAATCCCTCGCGCGGGAACGACAGGAGCCCGGGGGATTCGAGCGCGCCAAAGGCTTTGAGCACGCTGACGAACGACGCGCCGCGGCGCCGTTGCATCAGGCGCAGCAACTCGCGGATCGGCTCGCTCCCCGCAGCCTTCGGTATGACGCACTGATGCTGATAAAATCCGCGCGGACCATAGAGATGGTTCCAGCCGGCGAGACGATCCAGCGGATGGAAAAATTGTTCGTAAGATTGCCGCTCCTTCCGCTCCGCATCTCGCCAACGGAGCCGGTTGAGCAAGTGAATCGTAATAGGATTCAACAAGCCCGACGGGAAGATCGGCGGCACGCGCAATTCCTTTCGCGCAGGCGCGCGTTCACCGGGAACGAAGTCGCCGCTTGTCGCCATCGCCCGGCCCAACTGCGCGCCGCTGGCCGAGGCATCCACCCAGGCCACCGTGAACCGGTGATCGTTTTCCAGGATCTCCGCGAAGTCTCCTGCCACGGTCGTTGTCTCCACGCACGGTCCGGGGATTCGCAAAAGGCGCAGGGTAACCTCTGTGATCAACCCGGTCAGACCCAGGCCGCCAATCGTAGCGCGAAAGAGATCGACATTTTCCCGCGGGCTGCAGACGACTCGTCCGCGATCGGAGCGCCACAGGACGAATTCGCTGACGTGCCGGCCGAAGGTGCCTTGCGTCCGATGCTCCTTCCCGTGCACGTCGTTTGCCACCGCGCCGCCGAGGGTCAGCCGCCGCGTGCCAGGCGTCACCGGGGTGAACCAGCCATCCTTGACCACGAGACTCAAAATTTCTTCAAACGTCATTCCGGCCTCGGCGGTCAACACGCCTTCGGCGGGATCGTAGCGGACGATCCGGTTCATGGCGGCGGTCGGGATCAGGACGCCGCCGTTGTTGAGACAGACGTCCCCGTAGCTGCGGCCGCGCCCGTAGGCGAGCCGGGCGGGTCCCGGCGCCGTCACGCGCTCCGCCGCTTGATCCTCCCACGAGATCGGCCGAACCGCTGCCGGTTCGGTGGGCGGCTGCAATCCCCAGGATGGAAATGGCGCATTCATGTCCCGTGATGCAAGATCGCCGCCCCGATCGCCAGCAAAAGCGCCGCCGCCGCCACTCCCCAACTGACCCGGTCGCGCACGATGAACGGGATGGGGTCGCCCGGGATGCCGCCCCGCCCCGCCAGCATCCACAACCGGTTCATCCAATAGGCGAGCAGCACGCCGATGCACCAGAGCAGCTCGGGAAACGGATAAAGCAACTGCGTCCCCGGCGTGTTGACGAACAAAATGAAGACCAGGACCGAGACGCAGGCGCTGGCCGTGCCGAACGCGCGGACCGCCTCCAGATCGCGCAACTGGTAGGCGCGGCCGGGCATGCATTCCTCGTCTCCGAGCCGGCCTTTCCAGAGCAGCAATTCCCCAAAGCGCTTCAGCAGGCTCAGGCTGAGGAACAGAAAAAGCGAAAACGTCAGCAACCATTGCGAGACCGGCACGCCCGCCGCTAATCCCCCGGCGAGCACGCGCAGGACGTACAAGCCGGTGAGCGCGAGCACGTCCACGCCGATGATCGTCTTGAGGACCATCGAATAAAGCGGCGTCAACACCACGTAGACCGCCACGGCCGCCCTGAACGCCGGCGGCAAAGCCAGCGCCGCAACCATCGCCCAAAAGAGGGCCGCGCCCGCCAGCAGGAACCCGCTGGCCGGGGACAATTCGCCCGCCGCCAGCGGCCTCCGGGATTTGCGCGGGTCCAGACGATCAGCCGGCATGTCGAAGAGATCGTTTACGCAATATCCAAACGAGGCCGCGAGCGAGAACGCCAAAAATCCGAGCGCCGCTCGCGCCAACAGGCCCATTTCACCCCCGCGATGCGCCAGCAGCAACGGCAAAAACAAGAGTAAATTCTTCACCAACTGCTGCGGCCGCAGCGACTTGGATGCGGAAAACAGAAAAGGCGGGAGCGGGAGATAAACGCTCGTTTTGGGATGCATCTTCCGCAGGCGACGCGTCAACGACGGCCGCGTGCGAACGGCCGCGACGACATCGCAGTCCCGCCACGCGGGGAGGTCTGCTGTCGAATTGCCGGCATAATCGAAGCCGCCGGCGCCATAAAGCTCTCGCAACAGCGCCGCCTTGTTTTCACCCGACAGGTTGCGTTCCGCCGTGGAGCTCGACACGTCCCGGAAGCAGTCGCAGTACGCCGCCGCGGCCGCCGCTGCCGTCCGATGCGCGGCGGTAACCAATCGCACCTCACGCCCCGACTTCGCTTCGGAGCGGATCCAGTCGACGATCTCCGCGTTGAACATCTCCGGCCCCATCGGCCGCATCGGCTGCCGCGCCATTTGTTCTTTGAAGAACGCCTTCCCGCGGATGAGCCAACCGAGCATCTCGATCACGACTGCTGGCCGCGTCCGCAGCAGTTGCAGCGTCTGTTCCCAAAGGGCATCCCCTTTGATCAACGTGCCATCCAGATCGACGCAGAGCGGCTTCACGGGCGGCTAACGGCGAACCCACACGCCGACGATGTCGTTGCCTACCCGGTAAAATTCGTTCCAATCATAATTCTTGGCGAGGCGGGTCTGCATCTTTTCGAAGGCGTCTGGCGACTGCGGCTTGTTGTTGCGCGGCAGCCAGAGCACAAAGCGCACTTTGTGCGCGTCGAGGTACCGCAGCGGGTCGGGCAGCGTGCCGGCGTAGAAGTCGTTAATGCGCGCGTAGCGGGACTCGAGATCGGTCTGGTTATTGCGCCAGAGTTCCTCATGCGACACCCACCCGAGGAGCGTGGGCTGGCCGCTGAAGATGCTGAACTCGCCCACCTGCGCGAACGCCCGTTCGTCCGGTTTCTCGATCATGATCCCGCGCGGCTGCGCCTTCAGGTAGTCAAGGAGGGAGCCCATGGCGCGGTTCATGTCCTTGCCGTAGAGCGTGTTCCCGCGCAGCCAGGCGTCGCCGCTCAACTGGCCGAAGCTCGTCGGTTGCCACACCGCGGCGGTGCGCGCATCGCGGTAAGCCTTGAAACCATCGGTCCACGTAAAGCTGAGGCGAACGGTGAAACTGAGCACCACGAGCAGCGTCACGGCCGTGGTGATGCGGACCCAACGCCGCGCGGAGTTCAGGTTGATCGCGGCGATGGACAACAGCGCGCCGTTGAACACCCAGGGCCACCATTTCAGCGTGCTGTTGAACCGCTCCGCGCCCGGTCCGTAAATGTCATCCATGTAGACGAGATCCGCCCCGGCCAGCGCCATCAACCAAAAGAACGGCAACAACTTCGCCTCCCGACGCGCGGCGAAGAACTGCGCCAGGCAGACCACCAGCACGGGCCAGAAGACGATCACAAAAAACGGCGACGGCGTGCGAAGATCCGCGCCGGTAAAACGCATAGGCGCCTGGTTGCCGACGGTCAGCGGGAGGAAATACGAAAAGAAAGGGAAGCACGCGATGGTCACCCCCGCCGCGCCAAGGAGAAACGCGCGCCAGTGCGGCCACACCCCGCGCGCAAGCCGGAAGTGCGCGAGGGCGCCAAGCGCCAGCATGGTTTGGAAGGGAAGAGTCCACGCGTTGGTGGCAAGAGTCAGCGGCAGAGTGGCGCCCAGGAGCGCGCAGGCTGGACCGCCGCCAGAGTGCAACAACAGCGCGACCGCCCCCAACGAGAGAGCCAGCAGAAAAGCCCCCCCGAGCGGGGCATGATAATCGCCGAGCTCCACGATGTAGCTAAACGTCTCCATCGGCAGCTCTTCCACCGGTTTCAACTTATTAGTCGGCGGCGCAAGCTGCTGCACCCATTTGCCGAAAGCGGTGAGTTTTTCATCCGGGAAGGTCTTGTTGGAAGTCGTCGTTCCGACAAACCTCATCGAACACCACGGCGTCTCCTCATGGCGCGAATCCTTGAGCATGAAAGGCGTCACGATGCTGGCGCCGGTGCCCCCCACGAGGAAGGTCGCAAGCACCAGCGTCTGCGCCCACCGCCGCGCGCAAAGAAGCCGCACCCCCTCATACGCCGCCGACATCGTCAGCCCGCTCAGGAGGCAAAACGCCAGGTGATACGCTATCCCGGGGCTCACGCCCGCCGAGCGGCCGAGCAGCCCGGCGGCATAATGCTGGAAACTATAATAGTGATTGAGCGTGTACGGCGGGCACCACAGATCCGGCGGGGGCAGGCGGACGCCTTGCGCGTAATCGGCCACGAAACTTAAATCCGCCATGCGTTCGGTCGAAGCATCGATATTTGGATATAAGTACCGCCACGCCAGACAGTAGAAAAATCCGACCAGCAGCCAGCCGGTCGCAGCCAGGTTTTCACGAAATACGTCCCACCGATCGCGGATCAACCAACCGCTGGCGACCGCCCCAACAGGCAAGAGCCAGCCCATTTGCCCCAAGCCGACGTAATGTTCGACGAAAAAGCAGACGAGACATCCCCCGAGCACCGCCCCTGCCTGAGCGAGGCCGTATGGCAGACGCAAGTAGGGGAGCGCAAGCAGGGTCACACCGGTGACGTTCATCAGCACGATGACAACCAGCAGCACGTTGAACAGGTGGTTCATGAAGCGAAAGGATTGATCGTAGCTGGATTCTGCCTGACGACCACGCGTTTTCCGTAGCAGAAGGCAATGGGCTTTCTCGCAATTTGCGCCTGCAACTTCGATAGCGACGCAGCCTTGAGTGGCTCCCGCGCCCGACGCCGCGACTGACCGTCACGCCTACGAAGACTCCTCTGTCCACCGCGACGCCAACTGGCGTCGAACGGCGAGAGCTGCCGACTGATCCCTTCTTTCTACCTGGAGGAAACAGCCGCTCAAGGTGATGAACCGGATGCTGCAGTAACCGGGTCAGGCGCGATGCCTGCACTTGACGTGCAGTTGCGCGAGCGAACGGGCAATGGCCGCCTGCGCGGCTGCCTGGGCTTCATCGCCCAGGGTTTTATCCGCGAGCGCCGCCTGGGCGCGATCGATGGCCGCCTGCGCGGCCGCCTCGTCGATGTCGCTGCTTTGCACCGCCATGTCGGTCAGGATCGACACGCGGTCGCCCGTCACTTCTGCAAAGCCGCCGCCGGTCGCCAGCAGGGTCTCCTGGCCGCCGCGTTTGATCTTCAACTCGCCCGGCTTGAGCTGAGTCATCAATGGGGCATGCAACGGCAGGATGCCGAGCTCCCCCTCGCTGCCAGGGATGGTCACCATGTCAACATCCTCGGAGTACGTCTTCGCCTCCGGGGTCACAATCTCGAGCCGCATGGTCGCCATAAATGGGTTTGCTTAGGCTTCCTTCGCGCGGACGGAGTCGATGCCGCCCTTCATGTAGAAGTCCTGCTCCGAAACGTCGTCATGCTTGCCTTCCAAGATCTCCTTGAAGCCGCGCACCGTGTCCGCCACCGAAACGTACTGGCCCTTGTGGCCCGTGAAAATTTCCGCCACGTGGAAGGGTTGGCTCAGGAAACGCTGGATCTTGCGGGCGCGGAACACGGTCAGCTTATCCTCCGGGCTCAACTCGTCCATGCCGAGAATCGCGATGATGTCCTGCAAATCCTTGTACTTCTGCAGCACGCCCTGCACGCCGCGCGCCACCTTGTAATGTTCCTCACCGACGACATCCGGCGCCAGCGCCTTGGACGTGGACGCCAGCGGATCGACCGCCGGATAAATGCCCAACTCGGCAATGGAACGCTCCAGCACGATCGTGGAATCCAGATGCGCGAACGTATTCGCCGGCGCCGGATCGGTGAGATCGTCCGCCGGCACGTATACAGCCTGAAAGCTCGTGATTGAGCCGTTCGTCGTCGAGGTAATGCGCTCCTGCAGATCGCCCATCTCGGCCGCTAGGGTCGGCTGGTAACCCACC
This sequence comes from uncultured Chthoniobacterales bacterium, assembly GCA_964249195.1. Lineage (GTDB taxonomy): Bacteria > Verrucomicrobiota > Verrucomicrobiia > Chthoniobacterales > SZAS-18 > CAXUAZ01. The sequence goes on along the minus strand of CAXUAZ010000001.1, from coordinate 12,039 downwards.
GCTGACGGGGTCCGGCCCAGCAGCGCGCTCACCTCGGCGCCCGCCTGGCTGAAACGGAAAATATTATCGACGAAGAGCAGCACGTCCTGGTTCTTCTCGTCGCGGAAATACTCCGCCATCGAGAGGGCCGAGAGCGCCACGCGCAGACGCGCGCCGGGAGGCTCGTTCATCTGGCCGTACACGAGCGCGACCTTGGATTTCGAGAGGTCTTCCTGGTTGATCACACCCGACTCGCTCATCTCCTGGTAGAGATCGTTGCCCTCGCGGGTGCGCTCACCCACCCCGGCAAACACCGAGTAGCCGCCGTGCCCCTTGGCGATGTTGTTGATCAACTCCATGATGACGACCGTCTTGCCGACGCCCGCGCCGCCAAACGCCCCGACCTTGCCGCCCTTCGTAAACGGACAAATCAAATCAATAACCTTGATGCCCGTCTCGAGCACCTGCGCCTTCGTATCCTGATCGACGAGCGCCGGGGCCTGCCGATGGATCGCGTAACGCTTGACCGCCTCGACCGGTCCGCGGTTGTCGACCGGCTCGCCGAGCACGTTGAACACGCGGCCGAGCACGCCTTCGCCCACGGGGACCGAGATCGGCGCGCCCGTGGCCGTCACGGACATGCCGCGCTTGAGTCCTTCGGTGGAACTCATCGCAATGGCGCGCACCAGCTTGTCGCCGAGATGCTGTTGCACTTCGAGGGTCAGGCGCGTCGAAGCGCCGCTCACGTCGTACTCCGTCTCGAGGGCGTCGAAAATCTTGGGCAACGCGCCGGCTTCCGAGAAGTCCACATCGAGGACGGGACCGATGACCTGGACGACGGTGCCGGTGTTTTTAGCGGGATCAGTTTGCATGGGAGATTTGTTTTTTAACCGAGCGCCATCTGCGCCGTGGTGATTTCCAAAAGTTCGGTGGTGATCGCCGCCTGGCGCACCTGATTGTATTCGAGCGTCAGATCCTTCACGATCTGTTTAGCGTTATCGGTAGCGCTCTTCATCGCAACCATCCGCGCGCTATGCTCGCTGGCGCGCGACTCGACGGCCATCTGGTAAATCTGAAAGTTGAGATATTCCGGCAAGATAGCGTCCAATACCGAGGTCTCATCCGGCTCGAAGATGTAGCCGAACTTATTGACCGGTCCCTTTTCCTTGTCCGGCAAATCGGTCGGGCTGATCGGGAGCAACACGCGAACCGTGGGCACCTGCGTTAAGGTATTAACGAATCGCGTATAAGCGATGCTCACCTTCTCGACTTCACCGGAAAGGAAACGTTCCGCCGCAAACTTCGCGATCTGCCTGGTCTCGGAAAATTCCGGAACATCCTTGAGCGGGAAATCGGCGAGCAGATTGCGTTTGGCGCGGGCAAAATATTGAACTGCCTTGCGCCCGCTGGCCACGTAGGCGGTATGCGCCTGGTCAAATTGATTTGTCTCGCGCAGCAAGTTCGTGTTCAACGCGCCGCAGAGTCCCTTGTCGGTCGCGATGACGATCACGAGTTCGTTCTTCACCTGCTTGACGGTCAGAAACGGATGACTGCTTTCTTCGACCCGTTCGCGCAACGAAGCCAATACGCGATTCAACAGCGCCGCATACTCGCGCCCCGCGAGCGCCGCCTGCTGGGCCTTGCGCATCTTCGACGCCGCGACCATCTGCATGGCCTTGGTGATCTGAGCCGTATTCTTGACCGACTTGATGCGCCGGCGGATTTCGCGTGTGTTAGCCACAGGAAGAAAAGGTAGAAGGATGAAGGATGAAGGATGCTAAAGGAAAAGCGTGAAGTGCATGGGATTTATTCTGCCTTCTGCCTTCATCCTTCTACCTTCCTCCTTTGTCTTTAACGGAACGCCGTCTTGAACTCGTCCAACGTTACCTTGAGTTGCGCTTCGATGTCTTTGTCCACCGCCGCCTTCCCGCGAATGGCGGCCAGGATCGATTCCTTGCGGGTGCGCACGTAATCCTGGAGTTGATTTTGGAAATCCTTGACCCGATTGACCGGAACCTCGTCGAGGTAACCGTTCTGCATCGACCAAAGAACAACCACCTGTTCCTCGACCGGGATCGGGCTGTACTGCGCCTGTTTGAAGAGTTCGACGATGCGCTGGCCGCGGTCTAGGCGCGCCTTGGTCTGCGCATCAAGATCAGAGCCGAATTGCGCGAACGCCGCCAACTCGCGGAACTGCGCCAAATCGAGCTTAATCTTGCCCGCCACCTGTTTGATCGCTTTGATCTGCGCCGCCGAACCCACCCGGCTCACGGACAAACCCACCGAGATCGCCGGCCGCACGCCTTGGTAGAACAGGTCGGTCTCCAGGTAGATCTGACCATCGGTAATAGAAATAACATTCGTCGGGATGTACGCCGACACGTCGCCAGCCTGCGTTTCGATGATCGGCAGCGCCGTCAATGAACCGCCGCCGTCCTTTTCGGTTACGCGCGCCGAGCGTTCGAGCAAGCGGCTATGCAAATAGAACACGTCACCCGGATACGCCTCGCGGCCCGAGGGTCGGCGCAACACCAGCGACACCTGCCGATAAGCGACCGCGTGCTTGGAAAGATCGTCAAACACGATCAGCGCATCCATCCCGTTATCCATGTACCACTCACCGATGGCCGCGCCGGCAAACGGGGCGAGGTATTGGTTGGCGGCCGTCTCGGAAGCGGGCGCGGAAACGATGGTCGTATACGGCATCGCGCCCGCGGCCTCGAGGATCGCCACCGCGCGGGCAACGTTCGCGTTCTTCTGTCCGATGGCGACGTAGATGGAATAGATCGGCCGGAAATCCGCCACGCCCGCTTTTTCCGCGGCGATGTTGATCTTCGCCTGGCTGATGATGGTGTCCAACGCGACCGCCGTCTTGCCCGTCGCGCGGTCCCCGATGATCAGTTCGCGCTGCCCCCGGCCAATCGGGATCATCGCGTCAACCGCCATGATGCCCGTCTGCACGGGCTGATTGACGCCGCGGCGCTTGATGATGCCCGGAGCGAGATGCTCCACCGGGTAGCTGACCTCCGACTTCACCGGCCCTTTGCCGTCAATCGGCTGGCCAATGGCGTTCACCACGCGACCAAGGAGGCCCTTGCCCACCGGGACCTGAAGCAGTTTGCCGGTCGTGCGGACCTCGGAGCCTTCCACGATGCCCGAGTAATCGCCGAGCAGGATCGCGCCGACCTGATTCTCCTCGAGGTTGAGCGCGAGGCCGACGACGCCATTCGGAAACTCGATGGCTTCGTTGAGCATTACCTCGCTCAGGCCTTCGATCTTGGCCACGCCGTCGCCGACTTCGCGAACCACGCCGACGTTACTGCGGGAAGTCGTGGTTTTGAGGCCGGCGATCTGGGTTTCGATGTCTTGGAGAATCGTACTCATAGGGAAAAGATGGAAGGCAGAAGGATGAAGGCAGAAGGATGAAGGCGGAAGCAGAGGGTCACGGGGTGTTCAATATCGAAGAGTTCGGGTTTGTATTTCCTTCTGCCTTCATCCTTCATCCTTCTGCCTTTCTTTAAAGTTGTTCCTGAAGGGACGCGAGGCGGCTGCGCACGCTGCCGTCCCACACGTCACTGCCGATCTTGATCCGCATGCCGCCGATCAGATCCGGGTTGACCGCGAACTCCGAGGTGAGGTCGTCGCCGTACTTCTGTTTGAGGTTCGCTACGATGGAAGAGCCGGTCTCCTCGCTCAACGGCGTGGCGCTCTCGATGACCGCATGCCGCTTCTCGACTTCCAAGCGGAGCAACCGCTGGTACGCCTCGAGGGCGCCCTCGTAATGACGCGGCTTCTCGTTGATCACCGTCTGCACGATTGAGCTGACCTTGCCGCGATCGAGCCGCTTGTCGGTGAAACTCAGACGGAAAAGCTGACGGGAAAGTTGACGAGCTTCCTTGGTAATTTTCATGGCGATGATGCGCAACGGAGCCTCAGCCAACCTGACGCGCGGTCTCTTCGTTGAGGCGGCGCTGGTCGTCATCATTTAAAATCTTGCCCGTCACCTTGGAGGCGGTGTCAATGACCAGTCGGCCAAGTTCGCGCTTCACGTCGTTGAGCACGCGGTCGTGCTCGAGCTGGGTGGCCTCACGCGCCCGGGCGATGATGCGCTCGGATTCCGTAATGGCATCCTGCTGCCGGCGCTCGGCGAGCGCGTCGCTGCTGGCGCGGGCTTCGTTGACCAGCTTTTGCGCCTGGGCGTTGGCCTGATCGAGAATCTCGCGGTACTTCACCTCGGACTCGGCGAGCTGCAGCTTGATCTTGTCGGCGTTGGACATGCCTTCGGCAATCCGCCGGCGGCGCTCCTCGAGCACGGCGATGATCGGCCCGAAAGCGAACTTCCACAGGATGAAGACGACCGCCGCAAACGCGAGCGTCTGGGCAAGGAAGTCGGGCCAGTTAACGCCAAAAGTGCGCAAGATTTCGCTCATATCTCGAAGGGAAAGTGGGGATTGCGGAGCCCGCCGGGCCGCTCGGCAAACCAATAGGCTCGCGAGCGACCGGCAGGAAAAGACTTATTTGTAGAGGAAGAACACGATCAGCGCGTAAATCGCGATGGCTTCCGCAAGCGCCATGCCGATGATGCTGATGGTCAGGATCTGGCCAAACGCGCCGGGATTGCGGCCCACTGCTTCCGCCGCCTTCGCGCCAACCATGCCGACGCCGAGAGCGCCGCCGAGACCGGCCCCAGCCAGGGCGATCGTCGGCCCGATGCTCTTGCCGCCCGCGACGGCGGCCGTGGTGACGGGTTCCGCCGCTTGGGCGAGGAGATGTAAGGTGTCGATCATCATATAAGGTTTTTTTCTCTAACGTTTTGTTGGTGTTGCTCCCGGCGTCCACTCTCTTTGGATGGTCCCGCCGGGAAAATCTCAGTGGTGCGCGGCGGCCTTTCCGTGATCGTCACCGCCTTCATGCGCGGTCATCAGTTGAATGTAGACCGCGCAAAGCAGCGTAAAGACGAGCGCCTGCACGACCCCGACCAGAATCTCCAGGAAGTAGAAGGGTATGGGGATGAGCACCTTCATGATCAACGCAATCGCGTGCGGCGCGCCCATGGTGTCGCCGAGGTTGGACATCGTGTGCATTAGATTTTCACCGGCGTAGATGTTGCCAAAGAGCCGCAAAGACAAGGAAACCGGCCGAAAGGCAATCGAAATCACCTCGATGATGCCGACGAAGATAAAGATGGGCAGCAGCGCGATGGCCAGCACGCCGGTCAGCCCGCCTTTGACCCCGAAGATGTGGGTGATGAACCCACCGGCGCCAAGTTCCTGAAAGCTCCAGTACAACCAGAACGCGCTGAAGATCAGCGCCATGCCGAGCGTCAAGTTGAGGTCGGCGTTGGCAGGGCGCAGAAGCGGCGCTTCGACTTCGTGCAGCGACAATCCCGGCCCGTGCACCGTCCCATGCGCCCCAAAGCCGATCGTGCCCACGCCGGGAAGAAGACCGAACCAATTGGAGATCAGGATGAAGATAAAGAGCGTGGCCAGCAGCGGAAAAGTCCGCGCCACCATGTGCCGGCCAACAATGCCTTCGACCATGTCGTAAAGCGCTTCGACGACGGCCTCGAAGATGTTTTGCTCTGGTCGGCCGGGAACAATCTCCATTTTGCTCGTGGCGCGGCGGCACAGCCAAAGGATCAGCACCGTCACGATCGCGGCCACCAACAGCGAGTTGGTGAGCGTGGATCCCATTCCGGGGAGCCGTTCCGCGTTGAGCGGGATCTGGGCAAACAGGTTAAACATGAGGGCAGATGACACTTGGAGACGACGAATCCTTGTGCGGCGCCAGCGGCCCGGCGTTCGAACGGGCGGATCGGGGTTCCACCACACTTACGGAGCAAAGGGATTCGTGCGCTATAAAACAATTGGACGCATGCGGAGGCAAGTTCTATTTGTGAAAAATTTCACAAGCGACGTTGCATCTTTTATAAGCGCCTCTGCGCGAGACACCTTCACTCCATCCGCAGCCGCGGCAGGAGGCTCTCCAGGATCAACGCGACTGACTCGGCCGCCGTTTGCTGGTCCGTGCGCACCACGATCTCCGGGTTCTCCGGCCGCTCGTACGGCGCGTCGATCCCGGTGAACTGCTTGATCTGCCCGGCGCGCGCCTTCTTATATAGATTCTTCGGGTCGCGTCGTTCGCACTCGGCCAGCGACGCGTCGACGAAAATCTCGATGAACTCGCAGCCGCCTTCCAGCGCGATCTCCCGCGCCCGGCGGCGATCCGCCCGGTACGGCGAAATGAACGCGGTGAGCGTGACCAACCCGCTATCTGCCATCAGGCGCGCCACCTCCCCCACGCGCCGGACATTTTCCAGCCGATCCTCCGGCGAAAACCCGAGATTCGCGTTGAGCCCATGCCGGACGTTATCGCCGTCGAGCACGTACACGTGAAACTGCCGCTCGAAGAGTTCTCGTTCCAACTCGTGCGCCAGCGTGGACTTGCCCGCGCCGCTGAGCCCCGTCAGCCAGACGACGGCGCCGCGATGGCGGTTGCGCCGGAAGCGGTCGTCTCGCGTGATGGCGCCTTCGCTCCAGGTGATGTTCTGGCTCTTGACCGCCCGGCGGTCCGTATAAACGCCCCCGATGACGATCCCGCCGCCGATCGCCTGGCCATCCTCGACGAGCACGAACCGGCCGAGCGCCGGCACGCGTTCGTGGTTGTCCAACGCGAGCGCCTGACGGGTCTCGAAGGTCACCTCGGCCAGATCGCTGCGCGAAAACCGGCTGAAGCCGCTGCCTTCGCGCACGGGCGGCGTCTTGAGGGTGACGCTGTCGATCACGTTCTCGATGGAGACCACCTCGCATTCCACCGTCTCCGTGGAGATCTTGAGCAGACAGCCCGCGCCAAGGGTCAAGTCGCGGTTGCCGTCCCAAAACACGCTCGCCTTGAGCGTCCTGGTTCTCACCTCCCGCGCGGCAAAGCGCAATGGAGCGGGAGCGCGTTCCTCGGCCAGCCACGAGAGAAGTCTCCCGTCGTCGCCCGCCGAGACGCAACCCACCTCGATGCCGACCCGCTCGAGTTCCTTGCGACATGTGCATTCGACCGCTTCAAACGCATCCGCGGCGAGGTCCAGCTTGGTGATGGCAATACGGTGAACGCCCAGCATGCGCAGCAAGTCCGCGACGTGCGTTTGTTGGCTGGCGTCGTTGGCGGCGACCGCCCAGATGGCGGCGTCCGCCGGCGGGGCGCCGGCGACGAGTTCGCGCAGGAACTCGCGCGGGCTCTCGAGGAAAACGATGCTGCGCCCGGACGCGGTCAGCGTGGTAATCAGCGTGGTTTTTCCGGCGCCCGTTGCTCCGATCACGAGCACGCGCCGGGGCGCAGCGGGTTGGAGGTGGGAAGCGTTGGAGTTCGTCACGCGGGAAATGGAAATCGTCGTGAAGAAGACCGGCGCTGTAAAGGGCAAGTGCATCCGCTTTGCGGAGCGAACATTTGCACGCTAAGATGGCGCCATGTCCATGACGTCCCAACCTGACACCACGCAGTATCGCTGGCACCATGAGCTGAAGCAACTTTTCGTGCTCGCGCTGGATCGGTATCGCACGGGTGAACGTGATCCGCGCCGCTATTTCAGCATCGATCAGATCGACTACCTTGCCTCCATCGGGCAGACGCCGCAGGAGCTCTTCGACTTTGCCGAAGATCACGAGAAATCCAGCGAGCCCGATTGGGAAACGGTGCTCCTCATCAGCGCCGCGCGCCGGGATTACCTCCTAACCGTGCAGAAAGGCCAGCGCTCAAAGAAAGTGATCTCGGCCGACGATCTGCCCGCCAAGGACGCCGAACTCGACGGCATCCGGTGGCTGCCGCGCGTGATCGAAAAAGCGGAGGCCAAGCTGCGCGGCGAGATGCCGCCGGAATTGATGTATAACTGCGGCGGGGACCGCAATTTCTTCCGTGAGCACGGGCTGAATCCGGCGGATTTCCTGCGCAACGTGTGGTCCGCGAACGGGGATCGGCAGAAGGTGGTCGATTACGTGCGCGGCCGTTAACCGACCCCTGGAGGGCGACGCTCCGTCGTCGCCGTAGCTGATTCTGCCTCAGGGCGCGCCGAATTCAATCGATCTACGGCGACGACGGAGCGTCGCCCTCCAGGTGATGCTTTTCCCGGCGCATTGCTTCATCGTTGCGATCGGCCATCCCAGGGATGGGTCCGTAGCCGGCAAAATCCGGTGAATGATCGGGAGCGGCGGCCGTGGCGGAATCGGTCTTGTCGGCGCTGCGGGCGGCGGGCATCTTGAAGTCGAAGACGCTGACGCCATTGCGACGTTGCCCATCGTAGGGCCGACCATCGCTGGCGCCGAACATGAGACGTTTGCCGTCAGACTTGCGTTTGCCGAGATAGATCATGGTGTGAGTCACGGGCGGGTCACGGTCCACGTTGTAGGTGCCGCTCCAGAACATGAGGTCGCCGGGGCGGAGTTCATCGAGTTCGGCGTTTTCCGCCTTCTTGCTGAGCACGGCGTAGAAGCGGGCCTGCTTGCGCACCCACACGTACTGCCCGCTGGCGTCACGGGGGACGTCTTTGAAGCCGGCGGCGTTCAGGAGGTAGAACACGGTCCCGGAGCAATCCATGCCGCCCGCCGCCGGGTCGGCCGAGCCGTAGGTGTAAGTCAGATTGCGCCGGGTGAGATCCAGCGCAGCGGTGAGGAGACGGCGCACGGGTTCCGGCTGCTGGTCGAAGTCGGCGAGTTCCTGGGGATCGATGCTGGAAGTGGCGGCGCCCGCAGGGGTCGGGGTCTTGGCATCATCCGGTTCAACTTGCCGATGGCGGGGAGCAGGTGAAGGCGACGCATCCTCCTGTGGCGCCGGAATGGGCTTTTGACGATGATGCGTGGCGCCCAGCAGCGGGTCGGCAAACAAAAAAAGAGCAACGGCGAAGGCGAAGGATTGGAAGTAAGGAACGATCTTCATACCTTAGTAAATTGGGCATCCTGACAAGTTGCAGATTCTCCTGCTTGCCTTTTAATGTGGGAGCATGGGCGCGCTGTCAAAACTTCGTTTTACTCCGGACAAGTATCTGGCGCTAGAGTTGCCGGCGGAATACAAAAGCCAGTATGTGGCCGGCGAGATCTTCGCGATGGCTGGGGCGCAGCCCTGGCATGACAATGTGACCGCTAATATCTTGTTTGCCCTTGGCAACCGGATCCGAGGACGCGGCTGCACTGTATTCACTTCCGATATGCGAATCCGGGTAAAGGATGCTGACTTGTACACCTATCCTGATGTCTCAGCCTTGTGCGGCAAACCGGAGTTCGAAACGCACGACAATCCCCAGAGTCTCCTAAATCCCCAAGTTATTTTCGAGGTTCTTTCTCCCTCAACAGAAGGATTCGACCGGGGCGACAAATTCGCCCGCTACAGGAAACTCGAGTCGCTTATTGATTATGTGCTCGTCTCCGCAGAACGAATAGAGATCGAGTTGCATACCCGCCAGCCCAGCGGCAAATGGACGTTGAGCCAATTCGATCATCCGTCGCATCTGTTGCCCCTAATAAGCGTTGATTGTGAATTAACTGTTGCCGAGATCTACGATCGAGTGGCCTTTCCGCCCCCTCGCCCGTAAGTTCACGCAGCAGATTGCATCGGCGAATTCACCGTCTCCGCCGCTTGGGCGCTGCGTTCAAGCCGTGGTCAAGGGCCAGTTCGATCACCTTCACATTGGTATCATCGACCCGCGCGCGTCCGGCCTCATCGAGCCAGATATGGGAAGTCGCGGCTAACGTCGGCATCGGTATAAGTTGTCGCACAGTCAGACGCCCTTCGCCAACTCGCGCAGCAGATTGCGGTTGAGCTCGATGCCCGCGTAGAAATTTTCGAGCGGGAAATTTTCGTTGGGTGAATGGACGCGGGAATCAGGCAGCGCGAGACCCAGGAGGAGCGTCTCCACGCCCAGCAGTTCCTTGAACGTCTGCACGATCGGGATGCTGCCGCCCTCGCGGATCAACGCCGGCTCGACGTTATCGAACGTCTCGCGCAACGCCCTCTGCGCCGCCTCGCCCGCCGGTGAATGCGGATCGGTCACATAGGGCTGTCCGGAATGGCCGGTGCGGATCTCCAGGTGAACGCCCTCTGGACAATGCTCGCGCACGTGGGCCTCGGCGCATTGAAGCACGTGGGCGGGGTCCTGCCCGGGCACCAGCCGGAACGTCAGCTTCGCAAACGCCTTGGCCGGGATGATCGTCTTGGTCCCCTCCCCCTGGTACCCGCCGCCGATGCCGTTGACCTCGGCCGTTGGCCGGGCGAAACAACGTTCGACGCTGGAATAACCCGCCTCGCCAACCAGTGCCGGCACACCGGTATTCGCCAGGATCGCATCGTCGTTGACCGGCAATTTTGCCCACGCCTCGCGCTCCCAGTCCTGAATGTCTTCCACCCCATCGTAGAACCCGCTGATGGCTACCTTGCCGTCCGCCCCGTGGAGGCTCGCGACGATCCGTGCCACGGCCGTTGCCGGGTTGGCCACCGCCCCGCCGTACACGCCGGAATGCAGATCAATCGACGGGCCGGTGACGAAGAGTTCCATCGCCGCGATGCCCCGCAGGCCGTAGGTGAAAGTCGGCCGGCCGCGGCCCACCATGCCGGTGTCTGAAACGGCCACGATGTCGCACCGAAAGTCGGCTTTGTTCGCCGCGAGGAAATCCCCGAGGTGCTCGCTGCCCACCTCTTCCTCGCCTTCGATCAGGAAGATGACGTTGACCGGCAGTTCCCCCGTCTCCTTGAGAGCGGCCTCGACCCCGAGGATGTGCGCGAGAATCTGCCCCTTGTTGTCCGTCGAACCCCGCGCGTAAACGACTTCGTTCTCGATCCGCGGCTCGAACGGCGGGGAATCCCACAGGTTGAGCGGATCGACCGGCTGGACGTCGTAATGCCCGTAAATCAACACCGTGGGCCGACCGTCCTTTGGCTCGTTGCGCGCGACGACGATCGGGTGCCCGGGCGTTTTCCGCCGCTCGGCCTCGAGCCCGATTTTATTCAATTTCGCCACCAGCCAATCGGCGCAAGCGCTCACTTGCGGCGCGTACGCGGAATCGGTCGAGACGCTGGCAAAACGAAGAAATTCGAGGAAGTCGTCGAGAGCGGCTTGCTTATTCATGGGCGGATCATACCTTCAATTCCCCCGAAGCGCGAACCGTTAAACGCCTCCGGGGAATGGGTCACTGCGAGGTGATTTCGCGGAGCGGCAAGCCGCTACCCGTGCCGTCCCGAAGGAGGCCATTCACTTTGAGCGGCCTCTCGGCGGCGACACCATCCTCATTCCGCGGCCCTCGAGCTTCCGAGGCGCTTTCAGTAATTATCCAGGATGGACACCGTCGCCTTCTTCGGGGCGCCGACGTCGTAGTCACCGGTCGGGCCAAAGTTGATGTCACACCTATTTGCCGGGCTTTGGAAGCATGCCAACAAAACCCCTGAAGAGTGTGGGATCGTATCCAACAACAAACGCAAGAAGCGACATCGTGCCTGCAATGCGGGCATACTGATTCGGCGTCGCACTATCAAACGGCTCGTTCGAAGTAATATAAACACCTGCAAGAAAAGTCAAATAGACGGCAAAACCACGAAGCATTGAAGCTGCAGGATTTTCTGTGAGAAAGAATACGCTATCCTCTCGGTTGCTTGGCGGCGATATTGGCGGATTCGATGGAGGCATGGTAGGCGTAGCCGCTTTCGCATAAACGAGATTGCTCGCGCACCCACCAACGAGTGACGCCAAGCAGGTCAGAATAGCGATGTTGGTCGGCGTAAAGGCTATGATAGCAAGGCCGAAATTATCGAGGCGGAAGCCGGTCTTAAGCGCCTCAACCGCAATCTTGGCAGGCAAAAATAGGCCGACGCCGAAGATACTGAGCCATGATATTGCAGCAAGAGTACCAATAAGAGCTTTGAACCAATTTTTCATGAGACATGCGTAATGATCTGATGCCCCACGCTCAGCGACGTAGGCTAGAGAAGTCAAGCATGAACGTCCGACAAAGCGGCACCGCCAGCCTCCATTCGCTTAACAGCCTGTTGAAGAATTAGAGTCTTTCAGTCTGGAAGCCATAAAGCGCAGGA